>NZ_CP171640.1:3820621-4175777 GCF_043950245.1 Agromyces sp. MMS24-K17
CACGGTTCGCCCGCGCGCGCCTCGGTCACCGCGTCGGCCACGGTCGCCGTGCTCATCGTGGTCGCGGTGCTCCTCGGGCTCGACCCGATCGCCCAGTTCTACACCTGGCTCGGCGGCATCTCGTCGGTCGGCATCGTGCTGCTGCTCGTGCTCACGAGCGTCGCGGTGCTCGCGATCTTCCGCCGCGACGCGCACGGCCTCGGCCGCTGGAAGACGCTCGTCGCGCCGGGCCTCGGCCTCCTCGGGCTCCTCGCGTTCACCGTGATCATCTTCCAGAACCTCCCGGTGCTGGTCGCCGAGGAGAGCTACGGGCCGTTCTCGTGGGGCATCATCGCCCTGTTCGCGGCCGCGTTCGTCGCGGGTCCGATCGTGGCCCGCGCCCGGCCGGCGGTCGAGCTCGACTGAGCCGGCGGATGCCGGCTCCGCGCCCGGGTGCACCGTCAGGCGACTGGCGGGCGCCCGGGCGCTCGGCGTTCCGCGCCGGGCTCGGCCGACCGCGCGTACGCGGGGCATCCTCCCCCGCGCGAGCTCCCCGGCTCACCGGCTCACCGGCTCACCGGACCATGGGACGGAACCGAGGTGGCTGCTCCCGGGCGGGTGCCCGCCGCGAGCGACCGGCGGAGTGCAGGTACATCGCGGCGACGAGCGCCAGCCATCCGGTCGTGATCGCCGCCGAGGCCACGAGGTCCGGCGTCGCCGTGTACGGCGCGAACTCCGGGTTCGGCACGAACAGCACGACGAGCGAGGTGATGGCACCGTAGAGGGCGACGAGCCCGATCGTCCAGGCGGCCGGCGCCCACGCGGTCATCTGCCACCACGCGCGCGGCGGCGCGACCGGCTCGCCGCGTCCGCGGAACACGCGCGCCGCGTAGAGGATCGCGGCGAGGTCGAGCACCTGGCCGATCGCGAGCGTCACCACCCCCGGTGCACCGAGCGCCCGGAGGAGCGAGCCGAGCACCCAGCCGGCCGCGATCACGCCGACGACGTAGGCGAGCTTGCCTGGCCAGCGGACGATCCGCACCTCGAGGAGACGACGCATCCTGCCTCCCTCCGGCCACGGGTGGGCTCAGCGTAGCGGCGGAGCCCATGCCGGGAGGCGAGCCACGTCGGGAGGGACCGCGGCGCGTACGCCGCCATGCCGCGCACGGGCGCTCGCGCGCCGCCTCACCGCGACATACTCGGAGGATGGTCGACGAGGCGGCGCGGGCCCGGGTCGGAATCACCCCCGTGCGAGCGGATGCCCCGTGCGGAGTCCGTTCGTGAGCGACATCGGTCCCGTCGACCCCGGGCACGCGGCCGACGCGGCGTGGCTGCGGCGGTGGCGGCTCCGCGCCGACGGCGACCTGATCGTGACGGCGTCGAGCACGCTGCAGCCGGTGCTGACCGCCCGCGGCGAGCCGGCGATGCTCAAGGTCGCGCGGGTCGACGAGGAGGCCCGCGGCAACGGCCTGCTCGTGGCCCTCGCGGGTCGCGGCGCCGCCCGCGTGCTGCGCTGGAACGGGCACGCGGTGCTCGTGGAGCGGGCGACCGGCGCCCGCGACCTCGTACGCATGGTCCGGGCGGGGCAGGACGACGACGCGACCCGCATCATCGTCGCCACCGCCGCCCGCCTCCACCACGCGACGCCCGCGGTGCTCGGCTTCGAGCCGGCGCCCCGGCTCATCGACCTGCGCACCTGGTTCCGCGAGCTGTTCGCCCGGGCCGACGACCTCGACCCGCTGCATCGGCGCGGTGCCGAGGTCGCCCAGCGCCTGCTCGACGACCCCCGCGACGAGGTCGTGCTGCACGGCGACCTCCACCACGGCAACGTGCTCGACTTCGGCACCCACGGCTGGCTCGCGATCGACCCGAAGGGCCTCATCGGCGAGTCGACGTTCGACCTGTGCAACGTGCTGTGCAACCCGTCGCATGAGCGGGCCCTCCAGCCCGGCCGCCTCGGCCGGCAGTTCGCCGTGGCCGCCGAGGCGGGCGGCGTCGAGCCGGGGCGACTGGCCGACTGGCTGGTGGCGTGGTGCGCCCTCTCGTCGGCCTGGTTCGCGGTGGAGGGCGACGACCAGCACGCGGCATCCGCCGCCGCCATCGGCGAGCTCGCGCTCGGCCTCGGCGACGGCGGACGCTGACCGGGCGCTACCGGGCGGCCGGGGCGGCTCCGGCCGGGACGGCGCCGGGCGGGGCAGGCGCGATCGGGGCGGTGCCCTGCCCGCGCACGACGGGCACCAGCGAGCGGGCGGCGATCGCGAGGATCACGGCCGTGCCGACGGCGACGAGCACCCAGGCGGCGACCACGCCGACGACCGCGCCCGTGACGGCGGCCTCGGTCGCGAGGTACCCGGCCGCGGCGGCGTACGGGAACGTGAACGACCAGAAGCCGAGGGAGAACGGCAGCCGCGCGAACCGGGGTGCGAGCGCGAACTGCATCAGCACGAGCACGACGGTGAGCGCGAGGAACGCGTCGTGCGCCGGACCCTGCACCTCGCCGGTGATCGCGATCCACGCCGCGCCCGCGACGGCGGGCGGCGCCACGAGGATCGCCAGCGTCGGCACGAGCGGGGCCGGCAGGGGGGTGCGGGCGGCCAGGCGGGCGAGGATCACGGCGAACAGCACGACCCAGAACACCAGTCCGACGGCGAACGCGCCGATGGCGAGCGCGGTCAGGCCGATGCGGGCCGCGGCGACGGCCGCGACGAGGCCCGAGGCGACGGTCGGCAGCAGGTAGCCGCCGTGGACGGCGTCGAGGTCGAGGCCGCCGCGGGTCCACTGGGCGAGGATCCATCCGGCGAACCCGGCGGACACCGCGATCGAGGCGAGCACGAGCACGGTGCCGGCGGCCGGTGCGACGAGGTGGAGGCGTGCGCCGAGGAGCATGCCGACGACGGGCGCGAGCGCGGCGACGGGCCCCTGCACGGGGTGGCGGAGCTGATCGACGAGCCGGTCGGCGCTGCGGCGCCCGCGGAGGGCGTGGGCCACCAGGAGCCAGACCCAGGCGACGCCGGCGACGATCCAGAGCGCGTCGGCGATCGCGGCGGGTGCGCCGAGCGAGGTCTCGGCGACGGACCAGAGCGAGGCGAGACCGGCGAGGCCGAAGCCGATCGCGAGGGTGTTCAGCGGCACGCGGGCCGCGGGAGCGGTGGGATGCGTCGTGGTCATGTCGGCCACACTAACGCTTTCGTGTTGTTAAATCCATTAGTCCGCTAGACTGGCCGTATGGAAGCCGCCGCGATCGATCCCGCCGCCGCCCGAGCCGCGGGCTTCACCCTGCTCGGCGAACCGCTCGCCGTCGACCTCGCCAACACCTGGAAGCTCGCCCGCACGCCCGCCGTCGACCTCTTCGTCGACGACGCGATCGACGCCTTCTGGTCGCTCGAGGCGCCCCGGCTCCCCCACGGCTCCGCCCGGCCCGACGCGGCGTCGGTCCGCACCCTGCGCGCGGCGCTGCGATCGGTGCTCGACGCCCGGATCGGCGGCCACGCCTACGACCCGGCCGCCGTGGCCGAGGTGAACCGCGCAGCGGCCGCCGTCGCCGCGCCCGAACGGCTGGTCGTCGACGACGGCGCCCTCCACCGCGAGACCGCCTGGGCGACGGACGACGACGGGCGGGGCATCCTCGCCGCCATCGCCCGCGACGCGATCGACCTCGTCACCGGGCCCGACGCAGAGCGGCTGCGCCGCTGCGCGTCGCCGACGTGCAGCATGCTGTTCGTCGCGGCCAACCGGAAGCGGCAGTGGTGCACCGCGGACGGGTGCGGGAACCGGGCGCGGGTCGCGCGGCACGCGGCACGCGCCGGAGGCGCCGGCGCCTGAGCTCGACGGTCGGGGCATCCGGCCGGACCCGACGGTCGGCGCCGCCTCAGCGCACGACGACGGGCGGGCGGGTCGCCCACTCGGCGACGAGCTCCTCCCGCACGGTCACGCCGGTGCCCGGCGCATCCGGCACCCGCAACTGCCCGCGGTGCTCGCCGTCGCCGAGCACGAACGGCTCGGTCAGGTCCTCGGCGAAGTAGCGCGACGACGCCGACGTGTCGCCCGGCAGGGTGAACCCGGGCAGCGCGGCGAGCGCGACGTTCGCGGCCCGGCCCACGCCGGTCTCGAGCATGCCGCCGGCCCACACCGGCACGTCGAGGGAAGCGCACGCGTCGTGCACGCGCAGCGCCTCGAGGTACCCGCCCATGCGCCCCGGCTTGATGTTCACCACCGAGGTCGCGCCCCGGTCGATCGCGTCGACCGCGGTCGTCACGTCGAGGATCGACTCGTCGAGGCACACCGGCGTCTCGCACGCGCGGGCCAGGCGCGCATGCGCCTCGAGGTCCTCCTCGGCGAACGGCTGCTCGATCAGCAGCAGGTCGAAGGCATCCATCTGGGCGAGCAGCGGGATGTCCCCCGCGTGTACGCCGTGTTCGCGTCGACCTGCAGCAGGCCGCGCGGGCCGAGCTCCTCGCGCACCGCACCGACCGGCACGAGGTCCCAGCCCGGCTTCACCTTCAGCTTGATGCGCCGGTACCCCTCCTCGACGTAGCCCATGACCTCGTCGAGCAGCTCCTCCAGCGTCGGCGCGATGCCGACCGAGACGCCGCAGTCGACCCACTCGCGCACCGCGCCGAAGCACTCGGCCATGGACCGCCCCTGCGCACGGAGCTCGGCGTCGAGCACGGCCGCCTCCAACGCGGCCTTCGCCATGCGGTGCCCGGCCACGAACGAGAGGGTCGGCGCGACCGCCGCGGCCGCGGGCACGCTCGCGATCGCGCGGAGCGAGGGCGGCAGCTCGGCCGCGTCGTGGGCGGCGGTTCCGGATGCCCCGGGTCGCGTCGCGGCCGACGCGGCGACCAGCGCGGGTGCGAGGTAGCGCTCGATGACGGATGCCGCGCCGTCGACGTACTCCCCGGAGTAGAACGGGTCGCGCCCGGCGACGCACTCGCCCCAGCCGTCGCCGCGATCGGTGCGCACGTGCACCAGCAGCACCTCGCGCACGGTCTCCCGGCCGAAGGAGGTCTCGAACGGGCGCACGAGCGGCACCTCGAGCCGGTGGAGCTCGACGGCCTCGACGACCGGCGGCGACGCGTCGGCGCGCGCGGCGCCCGGTTCGGTGGTGGACTCGGACATCAGGCCTCCCGGTCGGGATCGTCGGCGGTGAACACGTAGTCGCCCGAGGCATCCAGCTCGGGCCGGAGGCCGCGGCGCGCCGCCTCGGCGAACGCCGCCCGCGAGCGGTCGCGCAGCTCGGCCGCGGTCTCGGCGCTCGCCGCCCGGACCGCCTCGAAGTCCGCGACGAGCGCGAGCGCGCCGACGGCGGGGTCGGCTCGCCACACCGGTGCCGGGATCCGCGCGAGCGCACGGCGCACGCGCGGGGCATCCAGCCGCCAGCGCACCTCGAACCGGTCGCTGCGGTCGACGCCGCTGATCGCGTCGCGGAGGTCGCCGTAGAAGTCGGGGTGGTAGGCGGCGACCTCGGCGCCGAGGCGCACGAGGTTCAGGTGCGCGTTGCGGCGGATCAGCGGGTCGTACGTCCAGCGGACCTCGTCGACGCCGTTCGCCAGGCAGATCGCCCGCTGCCGCAGCTTCAGCGCGATGCCGATGCCGCGGCCGCGGCGGGCCGGGTCGACGGCGTTCATGTGGGAGTGCAGGTGCAGGCCGTCGCTCCAGCCGAGGAAGCCGAGCGCGGCGCCGACGGGCAGCTCGTCGGCGGGCGCCTGCGCCTCGCCCGGGGCATCCGCCTCGCCCGGGGCATCCGCCCTGCCCGGGGCATCCGCCTCGCCCGCGTCGACCGCGACCAGCACCGTGTTGCCCGCGTGCGCGATCGCCTGCAGCATCGTGCGGTCGGGGCCGCGACCGGCACCCCAGGTCGCGTCGAAGCGCGCGACGGCGGCGGCCAGTTCGTCGACGCGGGCCGGGCGCGTCACGACGCCGGCGGCGGCGTCCCACGCGTCGGCGAGCGCGACCGGGTCGGGGAGGTCGACGGCCCCGTGAGTTGCGCGCGGGTCGGTCGGCGGTGCGACGGGTGGGCCGGGATCGGTCATCGGGCGAGCCGGTCTTCCATGCCCCACGGCTGGCCGAACCCGCCGTCGGCCTCGGCGCGCGCCATCAGCTCGAGGAACGGATCGGCGTCGAACGCCTCCGGGCCGAGGACGCCCGTGCCCGACCACGCGCCCGTCGCGAGCAGCTCGAGCGCGATCACGGGGTTGAGCGCGGTCTGCCAGACCACGCACTGCGAGCCGTACTCGCGCATCGTCCACTCGTTGTCGGCGACGTGGTACAGGTACACCTCGCGCGGCTGCCCGTCGACGCCGGTGCCCGTCACCCACACGCCCGCGCAGGTCTTGCCCGTCATGCGGGGGCCGATCGTCGCCGGGTCGGGCAGCGCGGCGGCGACCACGTCGCGCGGCGCGACCTCGACGGGTCCTGCGGCGCTGCGCACCCGGAGCGGCGTCGTCGAGTCGAGCCCGAGCAGGTGCAGGGTGCGCAGCACCCCGATGAACTCCTCGCCGAGGCCGTACTTGAACGTCACCCGCTTCGCGTCGATCCACCGCGGCATGAGGAGCACCTCCTCGTGCTCGACGTTCACGCACTCGACGGGCCCGATGCCCTCGGGGAACTCGAACACCTCGGGCTCGCTGAACGGCGGCGTCGTGAACCAGCCGTCGCCGTCCTCCCAGACCACGGGCGGGTTCAGGCACTCCTCGATCGTCGTCCAGATCGAGAAGCTCGGGGCGAACACCTCGTTGCCGGCCTCATCGCGCACCACCAGGTTCGCGCCGTCGCGCGTGCCGAGCTCGTCGACCTCGCTGAACAGCCGGTCGGCCGCGTAGCGGGCGAACACGTCGCTGAGGCCGGGCTCGACGCCCATGCCCACGAGCGCGAGCCGGCCGGCGCGCTCCCAGTCGCCCGCCTGGGCGAACTGGTCGTCGCCGAGCTTCACCCCGGTCTGCGCGTACGGATCGGTCGGATGCGGCTCCGACAGGCTCATCGCCATGTCGAGGTAGTCGCACCCGGCGGCGAGCGCGCCGGCGAACACGGCCGGCACGAACTTCGGCTCGACCGCGTTCATCACGTGGGTCGCGCCGTGCTCGCGGGCGACGGAGGCCACCGACTCGGGGTCGCTCGCGTCGATGCGCGCGGCGGCGAACCGGGCCGCGACCTCGTCGCCGTGGCGCTCCCGGACCCACGCGACCGTGCGCTCCGCGCGGGCCGGGTCGTAGTCGCTCACCACCAGCAGGTCGAAGAAGCTGCGACGGGCGGCGATCTTGGCGATGGCGTCTCCGACGCCTCCGGCGCCGACGAGGAGGATGCGCATGGGACGACGCTAGCCCCTGCCCCCGTCCCGCTGTCCAGTCCCGACAGCGCCCGGGCCCGCCGATCCGCCCCGCGCGCCGACCAGTCCCGCCGCCCCGCCCCGCCCCGCCCCGCCCCGCCGTTCACCGGATGAGGAGGAATTCGCCCCGGCCCGGCGTGTCGCCGCGCGACACGCCGCAGGGCCGCAAGTTTCTCCTCATCCGGTGCGGGACCGGATGGGGGCTCCGGCGGAGGATCCCGGCCGGGGTCATCGGTGCCGTCCGAGCGCCCTCGCGTCGGAGACGGCTCGTTCGACCGCGTCGAGCACCGTCGGCCAGTCGCGCATGACCTTGGTCGCGGCCGCGCGCACGACCGGCAGGCCGAAGGACTGCGCGATCAACGTCCGCTCGCGGTCGAGGATGAACTGCTCCCTCGTGCGATGGAACTCCCACCCGTCGACCTCGAACAGCACGCATCCGTCGACCAGGGAATCGAACCGGCCGTGCCCGGCGAGCTGGAACTGCGGGCGGACCTCGTGACCGGCCGCCCGGAGCCGACGCAGCCCGAACGACTCGGCGCCCGATCCGACGCATCCGCTGAGCTCGTCGACCACGATGCCGACGCGGTCTGGGGCACCTTCCACGATCCGCTGGACTTGACCGCGCGTGAGCATGCCGGCGCCGACGATCGTGTCGACGACGGCCTGCGCGTGTTCGACCGGCTGGCACCGCAGAGCCTCGGCCAGGGCGCCCGCCGGCAAGACGACCCAATCGAGCGCCGCGTCGGGCTCCGGTTCGGGTCGCCAGTGCGAGCGGGGCG
This sequence comes from Agromyces sp. MMS24-K17, assembly GCF_043950245.1. GTDB lineage: Bacteria > Actinomycetota > Actinomycetes > Actinomycetales > Microbacteriaceae > Agromyces. The sequence continues at coordinate 3,828,704 of NZ_CP171640.1, forward strand.
GCACCCTCGGATCGCTCAGGCGTGCCACCACTCGGCGGTCGTCCAGCGTGCGGGGATGCGCCACGGCCGGGGCGGATGACTCGCGCGAGGCATCCGGCACCTGCGGCGGGCCGGACCGGTTCGGCTCGAAATGGACGTGGAGCGCGGCATCCGCTCCCGACCAGACACCCATCCTTCCGAGCGCGGTGACGCAGCCGAGCCGTCCGCCGAGCGACACGGCGGCGATCTGGTCGGCGTCGGCGAAACGGCTGGCATACCAGCCGATGCGGAGCCGCCGGAGTCGCCCCGACCGGACCTGCGCACGGAGGTCGGCGTCGGCGACGCCGTGCCGGCGCAGCGTTCGGATGTGGGCGACCTCGCCGAGGCTCCTGAGGACGACGTGGGGGTCGGTCATCCGCCGAGGGTGACGCGCCGAGGCATCCGGCACGGCGCCAGGGCGGCAGTTCGTGGGCGCGCGCGCAGCGCTGCCCGCTGTGGAGGACGGGTTCCGGCAGGGGTGCCCGTCCGCGGATGAGGAGGAATTCGACGAGGCCCGGCGTGTCGTGGCGCGACACGCCGGGGGCGGGCGAGTTTCTCCTCATCCGCGAAAGCGGGACGGGAGGGAACGGCCCGGGAGGGAAAGCGGGCCGGAAGGGTAGGCGGGCGGGAGGGAACGGCCCGGGGCTACAGGCCCAGGCGGGCCAGGAAGGGGTTGCGGAAGCGGGCGTCGGGGTCGAGGCGGGCGCGGAGCGCGCGGAAGTCGTCCCAGCGGGGGTACCTGGCGGCGACGTCGGCCCCGGGGATCGTCGAGAGCTTGCCCCAGTGCGGCCGCGCGGTCGCGGGGAGCGCCGCCTCGAGCTCGGGGAGGAACGCCTCGACGGCGGGCTGGTCCTTGATCCACGTGAAGTGCAGGCCGACGACGTCGGTCTCGTACGCCGAGCTCAGCCACTGGTCGTCGGCGCGCACGGTGCGCACCTCGTTGACCTGCAGCAACGGGGCGATCTTCGGCGCGAGCGCACGCACGGCGGTGATCGCGGCCACGGCGTCGGCGCGCGGCACGAGGTACTCGGTCTGGAGCTCCTCCCCGCCGACGGCGTGAACTCGAGCCGGAAGTGCGGCAGGCGCTCGAACCAGGGGCCTGGCACGCCGCCCTGCTCGGTGCACGCGTCGGCCACGACGCCGGGAATCGGATGCCTCGGGCCGTCGGCGACCGTCGCGCCGAGCCGTTCGGCCGCGGCCGCGGCGAGCGCGACGGCGTCGACCACGGCCTCGTCGACGGGAAGGTCGCCGTCGACGTCGACCGGGCCGGCGGGTGCCTGCGCGTCGGGGTCGGCGATGGCGTGGGGCATCCGCTGCTTGACCCAGAGCTGGTCGGCGACGTCGGCGTTGTTCCATGTCGTGAAGATGCTGACGCTGGTGCCGAGCGAGGTGACCGCGTCGAGGTCGTCGAGGATCGCGTCCCAGCGGGGCGCGTCGAAGACGGTCTGGGCGACGTCGTACGTCGGCTCGACGTCGAGCTCGAGCGCGACGACGACGCCGAGGGCGCCGAGCGAGACGACCGCGCCGCCGAAGTCGGGGTCGCCGCGACGAATGGTCACGAGCTCGCCCGAGGCGGTGACGAGCTCGACGGCGCGGACGACGCTCGCGAGCGACCCGATGCCGTCGCCCGACCCGTGCGTGCCGGTCGCGACCGCGCCGGCGACCGAGATGTGCGGCAGCGACGCGAGGTTCGAGAGCGCGAGGCCGAGCTCCTGGAGGCGCGGTGCGAGGTCGCCGTAGCGGAGGCCGCCGGAGACCCGCACGGCGACCGGTTCGCCGGCCTCGGTCAGCACCGTCACCTCGACGGGCAGCCCGTCGGTCGCGATGAGCGTGCCGTCGGTGTCGGCGAGGTCGTTGAAGGAGTGCCGGCTGCCGAGCGCGCGCACGGGGCCGCCCTCGGCGAGCACGGCCCGCAGCTCGTCGATGCTCGTCGGCCGCACCAGTCGGCGGGCGCCGTAGGCGAGGTTCCCCGCCCAGTTGCGGCCCGCCGGGCCGGCCTGCTCGTCATGGTCGGTCGTCGTCATCCGCTTCCCCATCGTCGTCGGGTCGTCCACCGGGTCGGGTCGATCACCGGGTCACCAGTCCAGCACGGGCCAGCCGTCGCCGTCCCACCGCAGCGGCACGAGCGCGAGCCGGAACTGCCCGTTCAGGTCGCCGTCGTAGTAGTGCAGCGCCATCATCCCATCGGCGACCGACTGGCCGCCCGGGCCGATGCGCGACCCGTCGGTCTCGGCGAGGATCGTGCCGCCGTCCTCGAGCAGCGGCACCCCGTCGCGGTCGACGAAGGGCCCGGTCGGGGCATCCGCCCGGCCCACCGCGATCTTGTACGTGCTGTCCGCCGCCTGGCAGCAGCTGTCGCGCGAGACGAACAGGAACCAGTCGCCGTCGTGCTCGAGCAGGTAGGGCGCCTCGATCGCGTTCGGCGGCGAGCCGCGGTCGGCGAGCCGCAGCGGCTCGGCTGCCGCCTCGCCGGAGCCGGAGGCGGCGCCGCTGCCGGCGCCGTCGGCCGTGCCGGCGCGCAGGCCGCTCGGCCACTCCAGCTCGACCTCGCGGATGCCGCTCCAGAACGAGCCGAACGCCATCCACGGGGTGCCGTCGGCGTCGGTCGCGACGCCCGGATCGATCGCGTTGAAGTCGTCGGACGGGCTCGACGCGATCACGACGCCCCGGTCGACCCACTCGTAGGCGGGATCGTCGGGGTCGAGGGTGGAGTTCGTCGCGAGGGCGATCACGGACGTGTTCTTCCCGAACGTCGACGCCGAGTAGTACAGGTACCAGGTGCCGTCGTGCTCGACGAGCTCGGGCGCCCACAGGTTCTGCACGCCGGGCACGGCCTCGCGGAGCCACTCGGGCTTCTCGTCCCACACCTCGCCGGCGTACCGCCACGACCTCCCGTCGCGTGACGAGCGCACCTGGATGTTGCCGTCGGCGATGGTGCCGTTGCCCGTCGAGTACACGAACCACGTGTCGCCCTGCTTGGCGAGCGCGGGGTCGTGCGTCGCGAGGTCGCCGGTCAGCTCCCACGGGCCCGCGGGCGCGCAGCCCGCGAGCGCGACGGCGAGAAGCGCGGCCGACGCGGCCGCGACCAGGCGGCGGATGCCCCGGAACGGGCGGATGCCCCGGGCCGGGCGGGAACCGCGGGCCGGGGCATCCGTCATCGCCGTCGGGCCGTTCAGCCGAGCGACAGCGCGGTCCACGAGACCGGGGGCAGGGTGATCGTCAGCTCGCCGCCGGCAACGGAGGCGGTGTCGTTCGTCGACGGGGCGACGCGCTCGCGGTCGGCGAGCGTGTTCTTCGCGTACACGTCCTCGTCGGCGATGAGGTGCGACTCGAGCACCGACACGTCGCCGAGGGCGGCGATGTCGACGGTCAGCGTGACGGCCTCCTCCTGGCTGCGGTTCACGAGGAACACGGCGGACCGGCCGGTCTCGGCGTCGTGCGTCGCGACCGCGTCGACCAGCGGCACCGTGCCGTAGTCCTTCGTGTCGTACGTCGGCGCGTCGAGCTTCAGCTGGAGGGCCTCGCCCTGCGCCAGGCGCGACGTGATCGAGAACGGGAAGAACGTGGTCTGGCGCCAGGCCGGGCCGTTCGGCTCGGTCATGATCGGGGCGATCACGTTGACGAGCTGCGCGAGCGAGGCCGACCGCACGCGGTCGGCGTGGCGGATGAGCGAGATCAGCAGGTTGCCGAACACGACCGCGTCGGCGACCGAGTAGACGTCCTCGAGCAGGCGCGGGGCGACCGGCCAGTTGTCGATGCCCTCGATCTTCTCGACGTTCTGGAACCGCGAGAGGTACCAGACGTTCCACTCGTCGAACGAGATGTCGATCGTCTTGTCGCTGCCGCGGACCGCCTTCACGTGGTCGGCCGTCGCGACGACCGTCTCGATGAAGCCGTCCATGTCGACCGCCGAGGCGAGGAACGAGCCGAGGTCGCCGTCCTTCTCCTCGTAGTACGCGTGGCACGAGATGAAGTCGACGTCGTCGTACGTGTGGGTGAGCACGACGCGCTCCCACTCGCCGAACGTCGGCATGTGCGCGCTCGACGAGCCGCACACGACGAGCTCGATCGACGGGTCGAGCTGGCGCATCGCCTTCGCCGCCTGCGAGGCGACCTTGCCGTAGTCGTCGGCCGAGCGGTGGCCGAGCTGCCACGGGCCGTCCATCTCGTTGCCGAGGCACCACATCTTCACGCCGAACGCGTCGGTCTTGCCGTTCGCGATGCGACGCTCCGACAGCGCGGTGCCGCCGGCCAGGTTCGAGTACTCGAGCAGGTCGAGCGCCTCGAGGGTGCCGCGGGTGCCGAGGTTCACGGCGAGCATCAGGTCGCTGCCGACCTTCGCCAGCCAGTCGTCGAACTCGTGCAGGCCGACCTCGTTGGTCTCGGTCGAGTGCCACGCGAGGTCGAGGCGGCGGGGGCGCTCGGCGCGCGGGCCGACCGAGTCCTCCCAGCGGAAGCCCGACACGAAGTTGCCGCCGGGGTAGCGGATCGTCGAGACGCCGAGCTCCTTCACGAGGTCGATGACGTCGGTGCGGAAGCCCTCGGCGTCGGCCGACTCGTGGCCGGGCTCGTAGATGCCGTCGTAGACGTGGCGGCCGAGGTGCTCGACGAAGCCGCCGAAGAGGCGCCGGTCGATGGTGCCGACCGCGAAGTGCGGGTCGATGGTCAGGCGTGCGCTGGGCATGGAGGTCTTTCCTTGGGTCGATCGTGCATGGGTCATCGATGGAGGTCCCGCTCGGGGCATCCGTCGTCGTGGTCGTGGGGGCGGTCGGGGCTCGACCCGGCCGCGGCGGGGCTACTTCACGCTGCCGATGGCGAGACCGCCCTGCCAGTAGCGCTGGAGGAACAGGAACGAGAGCAGCAGCGGCAGCACCGAGATGAAGGCGCCCGAGGTGATGAGGTTCCACACCTGCTCGCCGCCCGCACCGGCGTTCGACAGCGCGGTCCAGCGGTTGAGGCCGACGGTGACGGGCAGCAGGGTCGGGTCGGTGAGCACGGCCAGCGGCAGGAAGAAGTTGTTCCACGTGCCGACGACGGCCAGCAGCAGCACCGTCACGATCGCGGGGCGCAGCAGCGGCAGCGCGACCTGGAAGAACGTGCGCCACTCCCCCGCACCGTCGATGCGGGCGGCCTCGAGCATCTCGTCGGGCACGGCGTCCTGCGTGTAGATGCGCATCAGGTAGACGCCGAACGGGTTCAGCAGCGACGGGAGGATGACCGCCCAGGGCGTGTCGATCAGGCCGTACTGGCTGAGCAGGATGAACGTCGGGATCGTCAGCGCCGTCAGCGGCACCATCACGGAGCCGAGAACGACGCCGAACACCGCGCCGCGGCCGCGGAACCGGTACTTCGCGAACCCGTACCCGGCGAGGATCGACAGGATCGTCGCGCCGATGCCGGCGGTGAACGCGTAGAGGAACGAGTTGCCGAGCCAGCGCCAGTAGATGCCGCCCTGGTGGGTGAACAGGCCCTGGATGTTCGTGAAGAAGTTCGCCGGGTCCTCGAACCAGAACGCCGGGCTGCCGAACAGGCCCGCGGTGCTCTTCGTGGAGGCGACGAAGAGCCACCAGATCGGCACGACGAAGTAGATCGCGAGGATGACGAGGAAGACGTGCGAGCCGATCCGGCGGCCGCCGGGCGCCCCGCGCTTGCTGCGGCCCGCGCCGCGGTGCTCGCGGGTGGGCAGGCCGGTGACGGTGGTGTGCGCCTGCGTGGAGGGCTGCGTTCGGACGATGGACATCACTTCAGTCCGCTCTGCTTGCGCGTGAGGAAGAGGAACACGTACGAGCCGACGAACACGATCGCGCCGAGCGAGAAGGCGATCGTCGAGGCGTAGTTGAACTGGCTGTACGAGAACGCCAGCGAGAAGGCGTACATGTTCGGGGTGTAGGCCGCGTCGATCGTGCCCTGCGCGATGTTGCGGAGCACGACGGGCTCGGTGAAGAACTGCAACGTGCCGATCAGGGCGAACGTGACCGCCATGACGATCGACGACGAGATCATGGGCACCTTGATGCGGGTCGCGGTCTGGAACCCGTTCGCGCCGTCGATGCGGGCGGCCTCGTAGATGGACGGGTCGATCGAGCGCAGTGCGGCGTAGATCACGACCATGTAGTAGCCCGACCACTGCCACGTCACGATGTTGACGAGGCTCGCGAACACGGTGTCGGGGCCGAGGAAGTCGGGAGTCGGCAGGCCGACGAGGTCGAAGAGGGTGCCGGCCGGGCCGAAGCGCGGGCTGTAGAGGAAGCTCCACATCAGGGCGCCGATGACGACGGGGATGGCGTACGGCGCGAAGATCAGCAGCCGCGAGGTCTTCGAGAGCCAGGTCGCGAGGTTGTCGAGCACGAGGGCCGCGACGAGGGCGACGAAGATCTGGAGGGGGATCATCACGAGCGCGAAGGCCGCGACCCGGAGCATGCCCTCGAGGAAGAGGGGGTCGGTGAACGCCTTGCCGTAGTTGGCGAGCCCGGTGAACTTCGTGCCGGTGGCGAGCGTCGAGGTGAACAGGCTCATGCCGAAGGCGTAGAAGAGGGGGAAGACGAGGAACAGCGCGAAGACGACGAGGAAGGGCGTGACGAACAGCCATCCGACGCGCTGGCGCTTGCGTTCGAGGCTCGCGCCGCGGCGGCCGGGCCGCTCGGGCCTGTTCGTCGCGGTCGCCGTGCCTCCGGCGAGGGTGGTGGTCATGGGTGCTGCTTTCTGTGAGGCGCAGGCGGCCGGTCGGGTCGCGGTGGGGCGGCGGGGCGGATGCCCCGGCGGGATGCCCGGGGCGGGGCATCCGCCTCACCGCGAGGAAGGGGGCGAGCGGTCGCCCGCCCCCTTCCTACTCCACGACTACTGGAGCGTGAAGCCCTGCTCGGTCGCGTACTTCTCGAGCGAGGCCTGCAGGTCGTCGAGCGCCTGGTCGGAGCTCTTGTCGCCCTGCACCATCGCGGCGAGCTGCTCGGTGAGCTGGTCGTACGCGTAGTTCTGGAACGGGCTGAAGGTGAAGCCGGTGTAGCCGGCCGCGGCGTCGAGGAAGACGTCGTTGTTGATCTGCTGGCCGCCGAAGAACGGGTACTCCAGGTTGCGGAAGTAGTCCGACTCGAGGATCGGCTTCCACAGCGGGAACAGCGCGGCCTGCTCGATGCCGATCTTCCACGCCTCCTCGGTGCCGAAGACCTCCTTGGCGACGACCGCGGCCGCCTCCTTGTCCTTCGCCTGGCTGGTCACCGCGAAGGTCGAGCCGCCCCAGTTGATCTGGACGGGGTTGGCCGGGTCCCACTGCGGCACCGGAGCGGCCTGCCACACGGCGTCGGAGTCGGCGTCGGCGAGGCCCGAGAGGTAGCCGGGGCCCCAGGCCGCGGCGACGTAGATGGCGTACGAGCCGTCGACGAGCTTGGTGTTGTAGTCGGCGGTGAACGCGTCGTCGGTGGCGACGAGGCCCTTCTTCACCAGGTCGTCCCAGTACGCGAGCACCGACTTGGAGCCCTCGTCGTTGACGTCGATCGCGATGTCGGTCGGCTTGGCGCTGTCGTACGTGAAGGGCACCGAGCCGGCCTGGGCGAAGAGCGCCTGGTTGTAGGCGCGGCCGTTGGTCGGGAAGTCGGCGAGGACGCCGGGGGCGCCCGCGTCCTTCAGGGCCTGCGCGGCGGCGGCGAACTCGTCCCACGTGGTGGGCACCGGGATGCCGTACTGGTCGAGGATGTCCTTGCGGTACAGCATGCCCATGGGGCCGCCGTCGACCGGGATCGCGTAGACGGCCGAGCCGCTCGAGACGTCCTTCCAGGCACCGGCGGTGTAGTCGTCCTTGACATCGTCGGCGCCGTACTCGGTGAGGTCGACGAGGCCGTCGCGGATGGAGAAGCTCGACAGCACCTCCGACTCGAGCATGATCACGTCGGGTGCACCCGAGCCCGCCTCGAGGGCGGTCGAGAACTTGGTGTACTCGTCGTTGCCCTGGCCGGCGTTGGTCCAGCAGATCTGGACGTCGTCGTGCGTGTTGTTGAAGAGGTCGACGACCTCCTCGAACGCGGGGTACCACGCCCAGACGCTCACCTGGGTGGCGTCCTTGTTCACGATCTTGTTGGTGCAGGAGGCCTCGTCCGAGGCTCCGGCGGAGCAGCCGGTCAGTGCGGCCGCTGCGACGGCGACGACGCCGGACGCGGCCAGGAGCTTCCTCTTCATTGCTGTGGTTTCCTCTCGCGGTGTATCGACACCGTTGTCTGGCGATGGGCTCGTGCCGAGCGCGAGAGGGGGTGCTCCGCGCTGAGTCCGAGTCTTGTACAACGTTGTAAGTAAACGTTGTAGAGGTATCTAAACCGAACGGATGCGCGCCTGTCAAGGCCGGGGTCGGATGACCCGGCCGTTCGTCCACTCGCCCCTCGCTCAGGCCCGGCCCGCGGGCACCTCCGCAGGCCGCCGGGCCGCCGCCGCGAACGCGTCCGCCACCGGCGTGCGACGGCGCTCGAGGCCGGTCGGCGACTCGACGAGCTCGTACAGGCCCATCGAGAGGCGGTGGTCCGCCCGCGGTCCGGAGCCGTGGCGGTACGTCCACTCGTACATGTCGAACAGCGGCCACCACGTGTACCCGACGACGTCGACGCCCTCGGCGCGCAGGCGATCGACCTCGGCGACGGATGCCCCGAGCCAGTCGATGCGCTCGGCCACGGTCCCCGTCACGCAGGTCTCGGTCACCATGACCGGCGCGCCGTACCGTCGCCCGTACTCGACGAGCATCTCGCCGAGGCCGGCCGCGCCGTCGTCGCGGGTCGGCCGCGGGTCGGCGAAGCCGCCGCCATGGCGGACCCCCGCCTCGAACACCTCGGTCGAGTGCCGCGGGTAGTAGTTCACGCCCATGACGTCGGGTCGGGCGGGGCGTGCGGCGAGGTCGGCGAGCACCCGCTCGTCGGCCCCGTTCCGCAGGAGCATCTCGAGCAGCGGATGCCCCGCCCCGACGCTTCCCGTCACGAGGTCCTCGACGAGGAAGGCCTGGTGCCGCAGCCGTTCGGCGGTCTCCCGGTGCTCCGGCGCATCGATCGCGCCGACGTAGCGCATCGAGGCATCCACGTGCACGAAGGTCGCCCGCTCCCCCAGCACCTCGCGGATGCCGTGCTGGGTCGCCTGGAACCCGTCGGCGATCGCGAGGGCCAACCGCACCGCGCCCGCCTCGCCCTGCAGGTAGGGCGGCCAGTACCCGTACTCGCCGCAGAAGAGCACGTGGATCATCGGCTCGTTCACCGGCGTGTAGTCGGTGACGAGGTCGGCGTACCGCTCCGCCGCCGCCACCGCGTACTCGGCCACCCGCTGCGGGTAGTCGGGCGCCGCGAACTGCCCCTCCAGCCACAGCGGCGTGCCGTAGTGCAGGAGGTCGATGACGGGACGGATGCCGAGCTCGACCATGCGGCCGATCACCCGATCGGTCCACGCCCAGTCCCAGCGGCCGGGTTCCGGGTTCACCCGGTGCCAGGGGATGCCCCAGCGCAGGAACTCGGCCCCGACCTCCGCGGCCAGGTCGAGGTCGCCGCGCCAGTTCGCGTAGTGCTCGGTGAGCTCGTACTCGTCGATCGACCGGAGGCCGGGGCCGCCCTGCGGGACGAACGTGTTCTCGATGCCGAGCCCGAACCGCAGCGGCCCCTCGGTGTACCAGTTGTGCAACGGATGCCTCATTTCAGGCCGGTCGACGCGACGCTCTCGATGAAGCGGCGCTGGACGAGGAGGAACATGATCGCGAGCGGGAGCACCGCGATGAGGGAGCCGGCCATCATGACGCCCTGCGGGATGATCCCGCCGGGACCGGTCAGCAGGGTGAGGCCGGAGGTGATGGTGCCCATCTCGACGTCGGTGGTGAAGACGAGAGGCCAGAGCAGGTCGTTCCAGTTGTTGACGAAGGTGAAGATGGCGAGCGTGAGCAGCGCCGGCTTCGCGTTCGGCAGCACGACGCTGCGGAAGATGCGCCACTCGGATGCCCCGTCGAGGCGCGCGGCATTGTCGAGGTCGCGCGGCAGCGAGAGGAAGAACTGGCGGAGGAAGAAGATGCCGAACGCGTCGGCGGCGCGCGGCGCGATGAGGCCCGCGAACGTGTTCACCCAGCCGAGGTCGCTCACGAGTTGGTAGATGGGGATCAGCGTCGCCTGGAACGGGATCATGAGGCTCGCGATGATCGCGACGAGCAGCACCCGGTTGCCCCGGAAGTCCAGGCGGGCGAGCGCGTACGCCGCGAGCGAGTCGAACAGCAGGGCGAACGCGGTGACGCCGCCCGCGAAGACGAAGCTGTTCAGCACGAGGCGGCCGAAGGGCAGCTCGTCGAAGATCGCGGTGAAGTTGTCGAGCGTCCACGTCTCGGGCAGCAGGGTGGGCGGATAGGCGTTCACCTCGGCGACCGGCTTGAACGCGGTGAACGCGATGATCGCGATCGGCAGCAGCACGAAGGCCGAGGCGGCCAGCGCGGCGATGAGGAGGAGCACGCTGGCGGCCCTCCCCGGGCGGCGCCGGGGTCGGCGCGCGGGACGGCGCGCGTCGCGGCGCGCGGCGCGGACTGCGTCGGCGGACCGCATCGTCGCCGAGGGCGGACGGGTCGTGAGCGAGGTCATTGCGCGTCCTTCTCTCGACGGCTGAAGAATCGGAACTGGACGAGGCTGAGCACGAGCGTGATGAGCAGCAGCACGTACGAGAGCGCCGAGGCGAAGCCGAGCTCGAGCTTCTTGAAGCCCGACGTGTAGATCTCCATGACCACGGTCTGGGTCGTGCCGTACGGGCCGCCGCCGGTCATCACGTAGATCTGGTCGAACGCCTGCAGCGCGGCGATGAGCGCGACGATCATGACGAACGCGAGCGTGTTGCCGAGCATCGGCAGCGTGATGTGCCGGAACCGCTGCCACGCGGTGGCCCCGTCCACGCGGGCCGCCTCGTACAGCGAGGCCGGGATCTCCTGGAGGCCCGCGATGAAGATCACCAGGTAGAAGCCGAAGCTCTTCCACACGGCGACGAGGGCGACGGTCGGCATGGCGAGCGCCGGATCCTGCAGGACGTTGCCGAGCTGGATCCCGAACGCACGCAGCCAGTGGTTGAGCAGGCCGATCTGCGGGTCGAGCAGGTACGACCACGCGAAGGCGGCCACCGCGAGCGACACGATGAACGGGAGGAAGAGCGCCGTACGGAACGCACCCCGTGCCGGCAGCCGGCGGTGGTTGACCAGCAGCGCCAGGAGCAGCGCCGCGATGATCGCGGTCGGGGTGAACAGCACCGCGTAGTAGGCGGTGTTGCCCATCGCCTGCAGCACGTCGGGGTCGGTGAAGACGCGGACGTAGTTGTCGAGGCCGACGAACTCCTCCTTCCCGAAGCCGGAGGCGTCGGTGAACGAGAGCCTGAGCGCCGACAGCATCGGCCAGGCCACGAAGACCGTGAGGATGACGAGGGCGGGGGCGAGGAAGGCCAGCGCGATGAGCGAGGTTCGCCTCGTCGACCCGACGGGCGTTCGGCCGCCCAGTTGGGGTGCCGGACGGTACCGGCGTTGCGTGATGCTCGACATGTGGTTCTCCAGGGGCCGCGGACGGGTTCGCCCGCGGCCCCGATCGGGTTCGGTGCGGCGGAGGGCGGCCGACGCTACTCGAGCGCCGCCTGCACCTCGTCCTGTGCCGCGGGCAGCAGGTCGTCGAGGTCCTCGCCCGCGACGGCGCGCTGGGTGAGGTCGTCGACCGCGTCGAGGACGTCGACGCTGTTCACGACGCCGGGCAGGAGCGCCCGACTGGTCGGGGCGATCTCCGTGAGCGCGACGACGGTCGGGTTCTCCGCGACGGCGTCGGCCGGGACATCCGTGCGCAGCGGGGGCCAGCCGGAGCCGAGCGACCACTGGGTCGCGACGTCGAGGTCGAAGAAGTACGAGAAGAACGCCTCGGCGCCCGCGGTCTCGGCCTCGCCGGCCTGCGCGGTGACGCCCATCGCCACGCCGATGGCGGAGGCGGCCTGCGCCTCCGGCCCGGCGGGGACGGCCGCGATGCCGTAGTCGATGCCGCTGTCGGTCGCGATCGACGCCATCCAGGGACCGCCGACGTGCATCGCGGCCTTGCCGGAGCTGAACAGCTCGTCGGCGCCGATGCCGTCGAGGCCGGTGGGCGAGATCTTGCCGTCGCGGATCGCCGACACCCAGTACTCGAGCGCCTCGCGGTTCGCGTCGGAGTCGATGACCGCCGTCTCCGCGTCCTCGACGAGGTCGCCGCCTGCGCCGTAGAACAGCGTCGGCCACAGCCCGTTCGCCACCGTGTCGTGGTCGGGCAGCGCGAGCCCGTACTGCTCGGGCGTGCCATCTCCGTCGGCGTCGACGGTGAGCTGCTCGGCCGCGGCGCGCCACTCGTCCCACGTCTCCGGGAACTCGGTGATGCCGGCGGCCGCGAAGAGCGCCTTGTTGTAGAAGACCGAGAGCGGCACGAAGCCGGTCGGCACACCGTAGGGCGCGCCGTCGACGGTGACCATGTCGACGGCCTGCGGGTTCAGCGCCTCGGTGTTGCTGCCGTCGCTGCCGTACCAGTCGCCCAGGTCGACGAATGCGCCGCGGTCGGCGTAGACCGGCAGTCGCTCGGCGGGCATCGCGACGAGGTCGGGGCCCTCGTCGGCGGAGAGGGCGGGCAGCAGCGTGTCGTCGATCACGGCCCAGGTCTTCACCTCGGTGGTGATCTCGACCTCGTCCTGCGAGGCGTTGAAGTCGTCGACGATCTGCTGCAGCACCTCGCCGTCGGCCTCGGTGTAGCCGTGCCAGAAGGTCAGCTCGACCGGGCCGTCGGATGCCTCGGGCGCACCGCCGGTGCACCCGGCCAGGGCGAGCACGGCGGCCGCGCCGAGGCTCGCCAGCGCGAGGGTTCGTTTCATGGGGCACTCCTTCGTGTCGGCCGGGGACGGGGCGTCTGCCGGCTCGGTTCCATGCCGTAGGTAATCGATGTAGGTAATCGATGTAAGAGACAGTATGAACATCGCGGCGGCACGCGTCAAGCCTGCGGAATTCCGGGTATTACATCGATGTACGATGAGACGGCCGAAGGGAGGGCGGATGACCGCCACGATGCAGGACGTCGCTCGCCTCGCCGGCGTGTCGACGAAGACGGTCTCGAACGTCATCAACGCGCGGCCGTACGTCTCGGAGGAGACACGGGTCAAGGTCGAGGCCGCGATCGACGCCCTCGACTACAAGCTCAACCTCGCCGCGCGGAACCTCCGCTCCGGCCGGAGCGGCGTGATCGGCCTCGCCGTGCCGAGCCTGACCGTCGCGTACTTCGCGGAACTCGCCGAGGCGACGATCGCCGCAGCCGAGGAGCACGGCCTCGTCGTGCAGATCGAGCGGACCGGCAGCGCCGAACGGGAGCGCGCCCTCCTCGACAGCCCCAGGCTCCAGCACATCGACGGGCTCATCCTGAACCCCATGGACCACGGCGCCGAGGAGCTCGAGGGCGTGGAGCTCTCGGTGCCCACCGTCGTACTCGGGGACCACCCCGTGGGCGGCGCCGCCGTGCACGTCAGCACCGACCAGCGGGCCGCCGCCGAACTCGCCACCGAGCACCTGCTCCTCACCGGGCGGCGTCGCATCGCCGCCATCGGCGCCCGCAGCGCCGACACCAGGGGCTCGGCCGCGCTCCGGTTCGAGGGGTACCGCGCCGTGCTCGAGCGGGCCGGGATCGCCGTGGAGCGCAACCTCGTCGCCGAGGCCGACCCGTGGACCCAGGTCAACGGCGCCGCCGCGATGCGGGAGCTGCTCGGGCGCGGCGCCCGGTTCGACGCCGTCTTCGCGTTCAACGACAGCCTCGCGCTCGGCGCCATGCGCGCGCTCGACGACGCGGGCCTGCACGTGCCGAGCGACATCGCGGTCATCGGCATCGACAACATCGCGGAATCGGCCTACTCGATCCCGAGCCTCAGCACCGTCGACCTCGGCGGCCGGCGGATCGCCGAGACGGCGGTCGCCGCGCTCGCCGAGCAGGTGCGCTCGAACGAGCGACCGGCGCCGCGCCGGGTGCTCGTCGACTTCGGGCTCGTCGTGCGGGAGTCGACGGGGCGCTGAGCCGGGCACCGGCTCCCCCAGCGCCGTTCGGGCGACATCGCCACACGAGGTCGCGGGAATGGTCGCTTTCGGGCCGCGAGAGCGACGATTCGGGCGACCTCGCGGGTCAGCCGCGGGTCAGCCGGGCGTCAGCCGGGCGTCAGCCGGGCGTCAGCCGGCGACGGGGGCGTGGGCGGGAGCCGACTCGCGCTCCTCGATACGGAAGTCGGAGAGCAGGAGCCTGGGCGCGACCGTGTCGGCGCGGCCCGCGATGCGCTCGAGGAGCGTCGCGACGGCGGTGCGGGCGATCCAGTCCTGGCCCGGATGCACCGTGGTGAGGCTCGGGATCGAGTACTGCGCCTCGTCCAGGTCGTCGAAGCCGATCACCGCCACGTCGTCGGGCACGCGGCGGCCGGACTCCTGCAGCACCCGCATCGCGCCGAGCGCCAGGGTGTCATTCAGGCCGAACACCGCGTCGAACTCGGCACCGCTCGCGAGCAGCTCGCGCATGGTGCGGGCGCCGTTGGCGCGATGCCAGAGCGTGGTGTGGCCGATGATCGACGGGTCGAACGGGATGCCGGCCGCGTCGAGCGCCTCCCGGTAGCCCTGCAGGCGGAGGCCGGCCGAGCCGATGACCTCGCCCTCGTGGGCGCCGACGATCGCGATGCGCCGTCGACCGCTCGCGAGCAGGTACTCCGTCGCCGCCCGGGCCGCGGCGACGTTCTGCATCGTGACGTGGTCGGCCGGGCCGTCGAAGATGCGCTCGCCGAGCACGACGAGCGGATACGGCACCCGGAGCTCGTCGACGTCGTCCTGGGACATGCCGAGGGGGCTGAAGATGAGTCCGTCGGTGAGCTTCAGGCGCGGGCTCTTCAGCAGCTCGAGCTCGCGGGTGCGGTCGCCGTCGGTCTGCTCGACGAGCACGACCACGCCCGCGTCCTCGGCGGCCGCGATCACCGCGGCGGCGAGTTCGGCGAAGTAGCTGAGGCCCAGGTCGGGGATCGCCAGGGCGATCGCGCCCGTGCGCCCGGAGCGCAGGCTCCGCGCCGTGAGGTTCGGCGTGTAGCCGAGCTCGGCGATGGCCTGCTCGACGCGGGCGCGCGTCTCGGGCCGGATGTGCGGGTAGTCGTTGATGACGTTGGAGACGGTCTTGATCGAGACGCCGGCCAGGCGCGCGACGTCGTGCAGCGTCGATGCCATGCCGTTCCTCCACTCGTGGATGCCCGCCGACTTCGGTCGGGACGCCCAACTCTACAACGTTGTACTCAGCTTCGGGCAGTCCCGCCATCGAGGGGTGGATCCGAGGCGTCGACGCCCGGTGCACCGCCCTCCCCGGCCGGGCCAGCGGGCGACTCCCCCGCGTCGACCGACCGCCGGCGCGCTCGACGCGGCGGCGTGACGTGCGCCTGCGCCTCCGCGCCGGCCCGCTCGGCCGCCCGGGCCGCCCACGCCAGGCGCTCGCGCTCGAGCGGAACCGCGAGCACCGCCCAGACGAGGAGCGCGGCCCCTGCGCCCACCAGCAGTCCGCCGAGGGTATCGGTCACCCAGTGCACGCCGAGGTACGTGCGGCTGATCGCCATCAGCACGGTGTACGCGGCACCCGCGATCCACACCCATGCGCGCGGCACGATGACGCCGAGGGCGACCGCGATGGTGGCGGCATTCGCCACGTGCCCTGACGGGAATGAGCCGAAGTCGGACGTGACCAGCATGTCCGGCGGCCGCTCGCGCGCGAAGAACTCCTTCAGGAGCTGCACGATCAGGGCGCTCAGCGCCGAGGCCAGCACGAAGTAGAGCGCGGCCCACGGCCGGCGCAGCACGAGCAGCAGCGCGGCGGTGCCGAGCGGGATCACGATGACGCCCATGAGCCCGCCACCGAGCCAGTTCATGAATCCCGCGACCACGTCGCCGAACGGGCCGCGCAGCGTGAGGACCTCCTCGGCCCACTCCTCGTCGATGCCCATCGGGAGGCCGGCGTTGCGCACCATGATGAGCAGGCCGATCGCGAACGCGAAGAGGAGGCACACGAGCCCCGCGATGATCGGCACCCGGCGGCGGAACCGCAGGACGCGCTCGTGCCGCTCCTGGGGCGCCAGCTCCCCCTCGGGCCGCTCCCGCGCCGCCTCGCCCCGCGCCATCATGCGCCAACCCTACTGAGCGGATGCCCCGCCCCGGGTCATCCGCCCCGCCGCGCCGTGCGCCCGAGGCATCCGCCCCGCGACGCAGACGGCCGCCCCCGCCAGGGCCGATCGTGCCGTGCAGGCACGTCGACACCGGGCGAGGGCGGCCGAGTGGAGGGAAGGGTCAGTTCTTCGCGATGGCGGGGAACGTCGTCTTCGCCCAGTCCGGCCAGGTGACGACCGGCTTGGCTGCGGCCGGAGCGGTGCCCGCCTCGGCTCCCGCCGCTTCCTGCCCGGTCGCCGCCCGGAACGCCGTCAGGCTGCTGTACTGGGCGGTGCCGTTCTTCGCGGTGTTGAACTTGAACGGGGACGCCGGGCTGCTCCCGGTGCGGACGTACTTGTTGCCGTTCGCCGTGTTGCCCTGATCCGCCCAGCTCCGCGCGCCGGTGTAGTCCTGCGACCAGAGCAGCGGCGTCGCGTTCGTGCCGATCATGGTGTTCCCGATCACCTGGATCTGGGTGTTCAGCCAGGGCATCGTGGCGTCGGGCGCCGGGAACCGGCTGTCGACGCCGTAGTGTCCGTTCACGGGCACGCGGTTGTCCTGGAGGATCACGATGTTCCCGTCACCGCTGCCCGAGACGACGTTGCCCGTGAGGATCGACTGGGTCCCGTCGTTGATCAGGAACCCGTGGCCCGCGTTGTCCTTCACCAGGTTCCCGGAGAAGATGCCGCGCGACGAGATCTCGAAGAAGATCCCGTGGTTGCCGTTGCCCTGGACCCGGGTCCCGGTGATCGCGACCTGGAAGCAGGAGACGTCGAACCAGATGCCGGTGCCGCCGTTGTCGGTGAAGTCCGAGTTCGTGATCGTGACGCCTCGGGACCGGTTCATCTTGAAGCCGCCGGCGGACGGGGCCATGTTGAAGTGCTCGGTGTTGTTCCCCGCGACCTTCACGGTGTCCACCGTCGCGTTGTCGGCCTTGTTCGAGTTGATGCCGAGCATCCCGGAGTTCTCGACCGTCACGTTCCGGAGGGTGACCCCGGCGTTGCCGAGGAAGAGGCCGGTGGTGGCGGACTCGCTGATGAGCACGTTCTCGAGGGTCGCCTTGGTCGACTCGAGGGTGACGGTGCCCATGTCGGGGTTGGACGTGGAGTACCGGCGGATCCCGATGCCGCGGACGGTGACGCTGTCGGCGCGGATCTCCAGCGCCCGGGAGGTGTCGCCCGAACGGACCGTCTGCCCGGTCGGGTCGGTGCCCACGACGAGCGCGTGGTTGGCGTCGTCCACCCAGAAGGTGCCCGCGACGACCTGGGCACGCGACTGGAC
This sequence comes from Agromyces sp. MMS24-K17, assembly GCF_043950245.1. Lineage (GTDB taxonomy): Bacteria > Actinomycetota > Actinomycetes > Actinomycetales > Microbacteriaceae > Agromyces. Next base: position 3,846,174 of record NZ_CP171640.1, read on the forward strand.
CTCACGGAGCTCGCTGCCGTTCACGTACGTCTGGTCGGGGTGCGCCGCCATCGGGTAGCTCGCGTTCACGAAGCCCCAGTTCCCTGCGGTGTTGTCCGGGGCCCCCTTGGTGAAGGTGGGGCTGGCGTCGAGGGCGACGTTCCAGTTGTCGTGACGCCACGCGGTGCCGTCCTTCACCCACCCGGTGACCGGAACGGTTCCGTCCATCCAGACCGCCTCGCCGGGGTAGGCCTGGATGGTGATCCCCGCCTTGTAGACGGCGACGTCCTCGTGGTACTCGCCGCCGCGCATGACGACGGTGCCGCCGGCCGCGACGGCCGCGACGGCGGCCTTCAGCGTCTGGTAGGGGCTCGTGATGGTGCCGGTGCCGCCCGCCGCCGCCTTCGGGTCGACGAACTTCGCGCCGGCCGGGATCGGGTAGTTCGTCGTTCCCGGCTGCGCCGAGCCGGCGTTCGGGTTCAGCGTCTCGACCGCGGTCGGTGCGCCGGCCGCGCTACTGGGCGCGGTCGTCGGCGGCGTCGGGGTCGGCGTGGGCGTCGGCGTGGGGGTCGGCGTCGGCGTGGGCGTGACCGTCGCGGCCGCGACCTTCGCCGGCGTGCCGCCGGACCAGACCCGGTTCGTGTACCCGCCCTTGGCGTAGATCACGCCGACGTGGAGGTACTTTCCGGCATCGGCAGCCGTCGGGGTGTAGGACTTGTACGCCGTCCCCTCGACGACCTTCGACCAGCTGCCGCCGGGCGTTGCGGAGTCCGAGCGGTACCACTGGTACCAGACGACGTCCGGCGTGGGGGCCCAGTCGGAGCCGGTCTGGATGGTGAGCGGCTTCCCGACTTCGGGGGTTCCGGTGATGGTGGGCTTCTGCGTCCCGGTGAAGGTGACGGATGCCGCGGTCGCCGCCGTGCTGGTCGCCGTGGTCTTCTTCTGCGGGGCGGCGACCGCCGACTGCACGGCCAGGCCGGATCCCATCATCGCGCCGAGGGCGATGACGGTGCCGGCCGCGAGGCCGTAGCGACGGCGCGCCCGGCGGTTCCGGCGAGCCGAGGTGATGGCGGCCCTGGAGTGGGCCCTGGACTGGGACTGGTCTTCTGACGAATTCTGATTCTGCATGCTCTTCACAAAGCGCGCGCACGGTGGCAGCCGTGCGCGGCGCGGACCTCGATCTACTGGGGTTACATGGGGATCGTCCTGAGGACGGAGTCGGCAGTCTTTCACAGCGTTTCTGCACGACCCCTCACCTTTTCCTGAGAGATCCATGCAGGGTGATGCCGCGGCGGGCATGATGCGATAAAGGGACGCGTTTGCCCTGATCCGGGTGCATTTCCTCCGAATAGGGCGGAGATGGATGAACCGATTCAATCGCACCGCCGATCCGGACCGTCTCATCCGCGAGAAGCGGAGGGCAGGCAACGGGAGAGCGGGCCGGCCGACCCACCCGACCCGAGGCATCCGCCCGAGGCATCCACCCCCGCCAGCCGCCCCCCGCCAGCCGCCCAACGCCGGAACGCGGATGAGGAGGAACTCCGGCAGGTGCGGCGTGTCGCGACGCGACACGCCGGATGCCGGGGAATTCCTCCTCATCCGCGAAACGAGGGAAGGTGCGACGGTGCGGCGACGGGAAGAAGACGGGACGTCAGGCGCGACGCGGGAGCGCAGGTGGAGTCAGTCGGCGAGCGGCGGCACCGTCCGCGGGCGCACCAGCGCCCAGAGGGCGGTGATCGCCACGAGCGCGGCGAGCACCTGCACGAACGCCATCGGCACGGCGCTGCCGACGCCGAGCATGCCGATGAACGGCGAGATGATGCCCGCGAGGCCGAAGTTCAGCGCGCCGAGCAGCGAGGCCGCGGTGCCGGCCTCGGCGCCGTGGTTCGCGAGGGCGAGCACCTGCACGGCCGGGAACGAGAACCCGCACGCGGTGATGTAGACGAACAGCGGGATCGCGGTGCCCCAGAACCCGGCGCCGGCGGTGTCGAGGGTCATGATCGTCACGGCCATCGCGAGGTGCACGACGGTGGTGCAGGCGAGGATCCACTGCGGCGGCACCGGACCGCGCATGAGGCGCGAGCTGGTCTGCACGCCGATGATGATGCCGACGGAGTTGACGCCGAAGAGCAGGCCGTACTGCTGCGGCGTGAACGCGTAGACCTCCTGGAAGAGGAACGACGACGTCGACAGGTAGCCGAACAGGCCGGTGAACGTCATGCCGCCGACGATGGTCGCGCCGAGGTACACGCGGTCGCGGAACAGCGAGCCGTACCGCTGCCAGACGGTCGAGTGCCCGGAGGCGTGGCGGTTGGAAGCCGGCAGGGTCTCCTTGATCGCCATCGTGACGGCGAGCACGACGAACAGGCCGTAGAACGCGAGCACCCAGAACACGCCGCGCCAGTCCATCACGGTGAGCAGCTGCGACCCGATCACGGGCGCCAGCACCGGCGCGAGGCCGTTCACGAGCGCGAGCCGCGACAGCATCTTCACGAGCGGCTTGCCGCCGAAGAGGTCGCGCACCATGGCCATCGCGACGACGCCGCCCGCGGCCGCGCCGAAGCCCTGGAGGAGGCGGAAGACGACGAGCCAGGTGATGTCGGGCGCGAGCGCGGCGGCGACCGAGGCCGCGATGTGCAGGCTCGTCGAGAGGATGAGCGGGAGCCGGCGGCCGACCCGGTCGCTCCACGGGCCGACGATGAGCTGGCCGAATCCGAACCCGATCATCGTGCCGGTGAGGGTGATCTGCACGGCGGCGGCACTGATGCCGAACTCGTCCTGCAGCACGGGGAACGCGGGCAGGTAGAGGTCGACGGTGAACGGGCCGAGCGCGGTGAGGGCGCCGAGCACGAGCACGTAGACGAGCCGGCGGCGGCTCGAGAGGAGGTCGCCGGGGTGGGTCGGCTGGTGGCGGTCGTCGGGTCGGATGATCGGGATGGAGGCGGTCGACATGTGGTTCCCGGGGCGTGACGGAGGGCGTGCAAGTGCTGAGCATCATGCGGCGCGACTGCATCGGGCGCCGTGACGGCGGCGGCGCTCGCGGCGTCGCCGTGGGAATCGCCGGCCGCGGACCTCGGCCTCGAATCGATTCGACTCAGGTCAGTCTAGCGGCACCGCCCCCGGCGGACGCAAGTCGGAATGCCGGAATCGAAACGATTCAGTCGCCCGGTCCGAGCGGATCCTCGAGCAGCGCACCGAACGCGGCCTCGGCCGCGCCGATGAGGAGGCGATCCTCCCCCAGCGCGGCGACCCGCACCTCGACCGCCTCGGCCGCCGCCGGCATCGCCTGCGCCCGCACGGCGTCCTCCAGGGCCGTGGCATCGCCGGCCTCGACGGTCGCGACGGTCGCGAGGAACCCGCCCAGCACGACGAGCGAGGGGTTCAGCACGTTGATCGCATTCGCGAGCGCGGTGGCGAGGATGCGTCGCTGCCGCGCGAGCTCCGCCCCGACCTCGGGAGCGCCGCCCGAGGCCAGCGCCTCGACGAGCGCGGCCGCAAGCGTCGGCTCGTCGGCGTGGTCGAGCCCGGCGACCTCGAGCAGGCGCGCCCGGCTCACCTCGTCCTCCAGCACGCCGCCCTCGGCGCGCCGGTCGTCGGCCGAGGCGATGCCGGGACGGTTCTGCCCGAACTCCCCCGCGTACCCTCCGGCACCGCCGACGGGCCGGCCGCCGACGACGAGCCCGCCGCCGATGCCGCTCGCGCCGCCGTTCAGGTAGACGAGGTCGTCGACGCCGCGGCCGGCGCCGAACAGGTGCTCGGCGACCACGCCGAGGGTGGCGTCGTTGCCGACGACGACCGGGAGGCCGGTCGCGGTCTCGACGAGGGTGCGGAGCGGGGCATCCCGCCAGCGCAGGTGGGGCGCGAAGCGCACGAGTCCGTCGGAGACGCGCACGAGCCCCGGCACCGCCAGGCCGATCGCTACGACCCGGCCGCCGGCGAGCGGTCCGCCGAGCCAGCGGCGGATGGCGACGGAGACGAGCGCGGCGGTCTCCTCGGGGGTGACGAGGTGGTCGACCTCGATGCGCTCGCGCACCGGGATGCGGCCGTCGAGCCCGACGGCGGCGATCGTGACGGCGTCGACCTCGGGGTTCACCGCGATGGCGACGACGCCGGGATCGGCGGCGATGACGGGCGACGGGCGCCCCACCCGGTTGGTCGGGTCCGGCGGCCGCTCCTCGACCAGGCCGAGGTCGACGAGCTCGGAGGCGAGCGTCGCGACGGTGGAGCGGTTGAGGCCGGTCTCGGCGGTGAGGCGGGCGCGCGACATCGGCCCCTCGAGGTGGACCAGGCCGAGGAGCTTGGCGAGGTTGCGGCGGTGGACGCCGTCGAAAGTTCCCGCTCGATCAGACACGCCACGAGTCTATGGGCGCGCGCCGCATTTGTTGCGCTTGACCGCAAATCAATCGGGACGTATATTCGAGGCGTCCCAGATCACTTTCGACGTTGAGATCGAAATTTTCGAGAGGTTCAATGATGAACAGACGCAGCACCAAGCTCGTCGCACTGGGGGCGGGCGCCGTGCTCGCCGCCGTGACCCTCGCCGGCTGCAGCCCGGCGGGCGACGACGGCGACGACGGCGACGTCACGCTCACCTGGTGGCACAACGCCACCTCCGGCCCGCTCCCCGCGGTCTGGGAGGAGGTCGCCACCGACTTCGAGGCATCCCACCCCGGCATCAAGGTCGAGCAGACCGGCTACCAGAACGAGGAGCTCCAGCGCACCCTCATCCCCAACGCCCTCGCCTCGGGCGACGCGCCCGACCTGTTCCAGGTCTGGCCGGGCGGCGAACTGCGCACGCAGGTCGAGAACGGCTACCTCATGCCGCTCGACGACGCGATCCCCGACACCATCAGCAGCGTCGGCGCGACCGTGAACCCGTGGCAGGTCGACGGCAAGACGTACGGCATCCCCTTCACCTTCGGCATCGAGGGCTTCTGGTACAACACCGACCTGTTCGAGCAGGCCGGCGTCACCGAGGCCCCCGCCACCCTCGACGACCTGAACGCCGCGGTCGAGCAGCTCCGCTCCACCGGCGCCGCCCCCATCGCCGTCGGCGCGGGCGACAAGTGGCCGGCCGCGCACTGGTGGTACCAGTTCGCGCTGCACTCCTGCTCGCCCGAGACGCTGCAGGCCGCCGAGACCGAGTACGACTTCAGCGACGACTGCTGGGTCGAGGCCGGCGAGCAGCTCGATGCGTTCATCAAGACCGAGCCGTTCCAGGAGGGCTTCCTCGGCACCCCCGCCCAGCAGGGCGCGGGCAGCTCGGCGGGCCTCGTCGCCAACGGCCAGGCCGCGATGGAGCTCATGGGCCACTGGAACGCGGGCACCATCGGCGGGCTCACCGCCGACCAGCAGGTCCCCGAGTTCCTCGGCTGGTTCCCCTTCCCCGGCATCGAGGGCGCCGCCGGCGACCCGACCGCCGCGCTCGGCGGCGGCGACGGCTTCGGCTGCTCCGCCGAGGCGCCGCCGGAGTGCGCCGAGCTGCTCGAGTACGTCATGAGCGAAGAGGTCCAGAAGAAGTTCGCCGCCTCCGGCTCGGGCATCCCGACCGTCCCCGCCGCGATGGACTCCCTCGAGGACCCGAACCTCAAGGCCGTGGCCGAGGGCCTCTCGAAGGCGTCGTTCGTGCAGCTCTGGCTCGACACCGCGTTCGGCACCACCGTCGGCAACGCCATGAACGAGGGCATCGTGAACCTCTTCGCCGGCACCGGCACCCCGGAGGACATCGTCAAGAAGATGCAAGACGCGGCGGCCACCCTGTGACCTCCGCCGTCCAGCAGGCCGGGCCCGCGACCACCGCGGGCCCGGCCCCCTCCGCTCCCAGCCCCACCCCGGCGCCCCGGCGGCGCCGGACCCCCGGCGCCGTGCGCAAGCGGCTCGAGATCACCTTCTTCGCCGGGCCCGCGCTCCTCGTGTTCGCCGGGTTCGTGATCCTCCCGGTCGTGCTCGCGGCGGTCTACAGCTTCTACAACCTGCCGCCCGCGTTCCGGTGGGACGACCTCGCCGAGTCGGGGCGCTTCATCGGCTTCGACAACTACGTGCGGGCGCTCACCACGCCCGAGTTCATCCACGCGATCGGCAACAACTTCGCGATCCTCATCGCCTCCCTGCTGATCCAGGGCCCGATCGCCATCGGCGTGGCGCTGCTGCTCAATCGCCGCATGCGCGGGCGCAGCGTCTTCCGCCTCCTCATCTTCGTGCCGTACGTGCTCGCCGAGGTCATCGCCGGTCTCGCGTGGAAGCTCCTGCTCCAGCCGAACGGCGGCGTGAACGCCCTGCTCGAGGCCCTCGGGCTCGGCGCCTGGCAGCAGAACTGGCTCGCCGACCCGAACATCGCGCTGTGGACGCTGTTCGGCATCCTCACGTGGAAGTACACGGGCTTCGCGATCATCCTCATGCTCGCCGGCCTCCAGGGCGTGCCCGAGGAGCTGTCCGAGGCCGCCTCCATCGACGGGGCGAGCTGGTGGCAGATCCAGCGGCACATCACGATCCCGCTGCTCGGCCCGACCATCCGGATCTGGGCGTTCCTGTCGATGATCGGCGCCCTCCAGCTGTTCGACATGGTCTGGGTGACCGTCGCGCCGACCGTGCGCAGCATGGCCACCGAGACGATGGCGACCTACATGGTGCAGCAGGGCCAGTTCGCCGGCCAGCCGGGCTACGGCAGCGCCATCGCCGTCATCCTCTTCCTCATCTCCCTCGTCGTCGCGCTGCTCTACCAGCGCTTCGCCCTCCGCCGCGACCTCGCCGGCGCCGTCACCACCGGGGTGCGCTGACATGACCCTCACCTCCGCCATCACCACCGGCCGCCCGGGCCACGACCACGGCCTCGTCGCGGGCCGCCGGTTCGACTGGGGCCAGCCGTTCGTCTACCTCATCGCCCTCGTCATCTCGGCGCTCGCGATCGGGCCCGTGCTGTACGTCATCATCGGCGGCTTCCGCACGACCGGCGACCTGAACGCGAACCCGGCCGGGCTGCCCGACCCGTGGGTGTTCCAGAACTACGCCACCGTGCTGGGCTCGCAGCGGTTCTGGGGCAACGTGCTCGCGAGCATGATCCTCGCGTTCGCCACGACCGCCGGCGTCGTGATCCTCGGCATCATGGCCGCGTTCGTCATCGCCCGCTACCACTTCAAGGGTCGCCAGGCGCTGTACACGCTGTTCACCGCGGGCCTCATGTTCCCGCTGACCGTCGCCGCGCTGCCGCTGACCCTGATGCTGCGCACGATCGGGCTGAACGGCACGTACCTCGGCGTGATCATCCCGTCGATCGCGTTCGCGCTGCCGACGACGATCATCATCCTGGTGCCGTTCCTGCGGGCCATCCCCGACGAGCTCGAGGAGGCCGCCGCGATCGACGGGACGAGCCGCATCGGGTTCTTCTGGCGCATCCTGCTGCCCCTCGCGAAGCCCGGGCTCGTCACCGTCGGCGTGCTCGCCTTCGTCGGCAGCTGGAACGGCTACCTCCTCCCGCTGCTCGTGATCTCGACCGGCACCCTGCCGCAGGACCTCTGGCCCCTGCCGCTCGGCGTCACCCAGTTCTCGACGCAGTACTCGCAGGACACCGGCGCGGTGCTCGCGTACACCTCGCTCGCGATGATCCCGGCGCTGGTCTTCTTCCTCGCCGCCGAGAAGTACATCGTCGGCGGCCTCCAGGGTGCGGTGAAGGGATGACCGACGTGACCCTCACCGACGCCGCATGGCGCGATGCCGCCCGCCCGGTCGCCGAGCGCGTCGAGGCGCTGCTCGCCGAGCTCACCCTCGAGGAGAAGATCGCCCAGCTCCACGGCGTGTGGGTCGGCGCCTCAGCCGAAGGCGGCGACGTCGCCCCGAACCAGCACGAGATGAGCGGCGACGTCGACCTCGACGAGCTGCTCCCGAAGGGGCTCGGCCAGCTCACCCGACCGTTCGGCACCGCGCCGGTCGACCCGGGCCTCGGCGCGCTCTCGCTCGCCCGCACCCAGCGGCGCATCGTCGCGGAGAGCCGCCTCGGCATCCCCGCGCTCGCGCACGAGGAGTGCCTCGCCGGCTTCGCCGCCTGGGGCGCGACCGCCTACCCGGTGCCCCTGTCGTGGGCGGCGACCTTCGACCCGGCACTCATCGAGCGGATGTCCCGCCGCATCGGCGACGACCTGCGATCGGTCGGCGTGCACCAGGGCCTCGCGCCCGTGCTCGACGTCGTGCGCGATGCCCGTTGGGGCCGCGTCGAGGAGACCATGGGCGAGGACCCGTACCTCGTCGGCACCGTCGGCGCGGCGTACGTGCGCGGCCTCGAGTCGGCCGGCGTCGTGGCGACGCTCAAGCACTTCGTGGGCTACTCGGCGTCGAAGGCGGGCCGCAACCTGGCCCCCGTGTCGGTCGGGCCGAAGGAGCTCGCCGACGTGCTGCTGCCGCCGTTCGAGATGGTGCTCCGCGAGGGTCGGCCGCGGTCGGTCATGAACGCGTACACCGACCTCGACGGCGTGCCGACGGCCGCCGACGCGGCGCTGCTCACCGACCTCCTCCGCGACGTGTGGGGCTTCACCGGCACGGTGGTCGCCGACTACTTCTCGGTGGCCTTCCTGCACACGCTGCACGGCACGGCCGGCTCGCTCGGCGACGCCGCGGCGGCCGCGCTGGAGGCGGGCATCGACGTGGAGCTGCCGACGGTGCACGCCTTCGGCGCCCCGCTCGTCGCTGCCGTCGCCGACGGCCGGCTCGACGAGGCGGTGCTCGATCGCGCGCTGCGCCGCGTGCTCGCGCAGAAGGCCGAGCTCGGCCTGCTCGACGCCGGCTGGGATGCCACGCCGCCGGCGCTCGCGGGCCTGGGCGACTCGGCCGACGACACGGAGGCCGTGCGCGGCCTCGTCGACCTCGACCCGCCCGCGAACCGGGCGCTCGCGGCCGAGATCGCCGAGCGCGCGATCGTGCTGCTCCGCAACGACGGCACCCTGCCGTTCGGCGGCGGGGCGGGAGACGTATCCGGCGGTGCGGCAGCCGTCGCGCCGGCCCGGATCGCGGTCATCGGCCCGACGGCCGCCGACCGGTTCGCGGTGCTCGGCTGCTACGCCTTCCCGACGCACGTCGGCGTGCACCACCCCGAGTCGGGCGACGGCATCGCGCTGCCGACCCTGCTGGAGTCGGTGCGGGCCGAGTTCCCCGGCGCCGAGGTCGTGCACGTGCCCGGCACGGGCATCGACGACGGCGACACGTCGGGGTTCGCCGCGGCGATCGCCGAGGCATCCGCCGCCGACGTCGTGGTGCTCGCGCTCGGCGACCGGGCCGGGCTGTTCGGCCGCGGCACGAGCGGCGAGGGCTGCGACGCCGAGTCGCTCGCCCTGCCGGGCGCGCAGGCCGCGCTGCTCGAGGCCGTGCTCGACGCCGGCACGCCGACGGTGGTGACCCTCCTCGCGGGGCGGCCGTACACGCTCGGCACCGCACCCGACCGCTCGGCGGCGATCCTCGCGGCGTTCTTCGCCGGCGAGGAGGGCACGCGGGCGCTCGCGGGCATCCTGAGCGGGCGGGTCGCCCCGTCGGGTCGCCTGCCCGTGTCGGTGCCGGCCTCGGCCGGGGTCCACCCGTCGACGTACCTCGCCTCGCCGCTGGCGCGCGCGAACGGCGTCTCGAGCATCGACCCGACGGCCCGCTACCCGTTCGGCCACGGTCTGACGTACACGTCGTTCGAGTGGAGCGACTGGTCGGGCGACGAGGCGACGATCGGCACCGACGGCACCGCGACCGTGCGGCTGCGCGTGCGCAACACCGGCGAGCGCGCCGGCGTCGAGGTGGTGCAGCTGTACCTGCACGACCCGGTCGCGAGCGTCGTGCGCCCCGTGCAGCGGCTCATCGGGTTCGCCCGACTCGAGCTCGCGGCGGGCGAGGCGGCCGACGTGCGGTTCGTCGTGCCGGCCGACCTGGCCTCGTTCACCGGCCGCGACGGCGTGCGCATCGTCGAGCCGGGCGAGGTCGTGCTCGGCGCCGGCCGCTCCAGCGGCGACCTCGCGTTCACCCACCCGGTCGTGCTGACCGGGCCGGTGCGTTCGGTCGACCACACCCGGCGGCTCCACCCGGACGTCGCCGTCACCCCGGTCGCGTAATCCCGGGGCCCCGTCGGAGCGATCCGGCGGGGCCCCCTCCGCACCACCCGCACCACCCGCTCCTCCCAGAGCGACGCACCGCCCCCGCACACCCCGCTCCTCCCCAGAGCGACGCACCGCCCCCGCACCACCCGCACCACCCACGCGCCGGCGCCCCTCCACTGCGCCGGCCCCGGACGCGCGAAGGAGCGCAGCATCATGCAACGACGCAGGATACGAACGGCACTCGGGTCGGCCCTCGCGGTCGCCCTCACGGCGGCGGTCGCCGCCACCGGCCTCGCCGCGGCCCCGGCCGCCGCCGACCCGGTCACGGTCACCGCCGCCGACTTCGAGGACGGCACCACCGGCGCCTGGACCCAGTCGGGCGGCGGCGCCGGCACCCTGTCGGTGGTCGACGGACCCGACGGCGGCAAGGTCCTCCGCGTGAACGACCGCGCCGCCGACTACGTCGGCATCCAGAGCCCGACCGGCATCTTCCGGCCGGGCACGACGTACGACTTCCACGTGCGGGCCCGGCTCGCCGAGGGCACGCCCGGCTCCGCCGGAGTGCGCTTCGTCGTGAAGCCCGCCTACAGCTGGGTCGGGAACACGACGATGACGGCGGATGCCTGGACCGATGTCGAGGGCTCCTTCACGATGCCCGCCGACGGCGACCCCGCCACGCTCCAGGCGTACCTGGGCACCGGCGCCCTCACCCCCGACGTGCCCTACGGCTACCTCGTCGACGACGTGCGCATCACCACGGAGGGCGGCGGCTCGACGCCCGGCGAGGGCGAGGTCGTGCTCTCGAGCGACTTCGAGTCGGGCCTCGACGGCTGGACGCTCCGCAGCGGCGGCGCGTCGAGCACCGCGTCGGTCGACCTCACCGGCGCGCAGGCGCACGGCGGCGCGCAGTCGGCCGTCGTCACGGCCCGCGCCGGCCAGGGCGACGGCATCGGCCACGACCTCACCGGCCTCACCGACCCCGCCGTCACCTACGAGCTCACCGCGTGGCTCCGCTTCGGCGACGGCCAACCGGTCGACGACGTGTGGCTGAGCCGGGCGAACACGAGCGGCGGGTCGACGACGTACGCGACCCTCGCCCAGTTCGACGGCGTCGGGAACGACGGCTGGACGAAGGTCACGGCGACCTTCCAGGGCTCCGCCGCCGACGCCTCGCTGCTCTACTTCGAGACCCGCTGGGACAACGGCGCCACCGGGAACACGAGCGACCTGTACGTCGACGACGTCGTGCTCCAGATCCCCGCGCCGCCCGTGGTCGAGGACCTCACCGGCATCAAGGACACCGTCGACTTCCCCGTCGGCGTCGCGATCGACAGCCGGGAGACGCAGGGCGCGGCATCCGAACTGCTGCTGCGCCACTTCGACCAGGTGACGCCCGAGAACTTCATGAAGCCCGAGGCCTGGTACGACGCCGACGGCGCGTTCGTCGCGTCGAACGCGGAGTCGGACGCGCTCATGGACTTCGCCGCCGCGAACGACCTGCGCGTGTACGGGCACGTGCTGGTCTGGCACAGCCAGACGCCCGCATGGTTCTTCCAGGATGCCTCGGGCGCGCCGCTCGCGGCCGACGACGCCGGCCGGGCCGTGCTCCGCGACCGGCTCCGCCAGCACGTCTTCGACGTCGCCGGGTACCTCGCCGGCCGCTACGGCCCGTTCGGCAGCGACACGAACCCGCTCGCCGCGATCGACGTGGTCAACGAGGTCGTCTCCGACGGCGGCGAGTACGCCGACGGCCTGCGCCGGAGCGAGTGGTACCGGGTGCTCGGCGAGGAGTTCATCGACCTCGCGTTCCGCTACGCCGACGAGGCGTTCAACGGCGAGTTCGCCGCGGCCGGCGCCGACCGCCCGGTGACCCTCTTCATCAACGACTACAACACCGAGCAGGACGGCAAGCAGGGCCGCTACCGCGCCCTCGTCGAGCGGCTCCTCGCCCGCGGGGTGCCGGTCGACGGCGTCGGCCACCAGTTCCACGTGAGCCTCGCGATGCCGGTCTCGGCGCTCGAGGGCGCGATCGAGCGGTTCGCCGACCTGCCGGTCACGCAGGCCGTCACCGAGCTCGACGTGACCACCGGCACGCCGGTCACGCAGGCGAAGCTCGTCGAGCAGGGCTACTACACCCGCGACGCGTTCCGGGTGTTCCGCGAGCACGCCGACGACCTGTTCTCGGTCACGGTGTGGGGCCTCACCGACGGCCGGAGCTGGCGGGTCGACTCGGGTGCGCCGCTGCTGTTCGCCGACACGCTGAAGGCGAAGCCGGCGTACGTCGGCGCCGTCGACGGCGACCTGCCGGCCCGGCTCCGCACGGCCGACGTGTTCGCGGGCGACGTCGCCCTCGACGCGCAGGCGACGGCATCGCCCGAGTGGGCGCGGCTGCCGCTCCACGCGATCGACGACCGGGCGGCGTTCCAGCTGCGCTGGGCGCCCGACCACCTGACGGCGTACGTCTCGGTCGAGGACGCCTCGGCCGAGGCATCCGACCGCGTCGAGTTCGAGGTCGACGGCGCGACGTTCGCGGTCGCCCGCGACGGATCGGGCGACGCGCCGGCGGTCGTCGCGGAGCGCGCCGGCGGCTGGGACGTCGTCGCGCACCTGCCGCTCGACGGCGCCGCCGAGGGCGACGCGCTCGGCGTCGACGTGCGGGTCGCGGATGCCGCGACGGGCAGCGCGTCCGGCTGGAACACGCCCGGCGCGGTCGGCACGGTCACCCTCGTCGAGCCGCTCTCGTTCGTCGAGGTCGTCGCGACGGCGGATGCCCCGGCCATCGACGGCGCGATCGACGACGCCTGGGCGGGCGGCAACGCGGTCGTCACGTCGAAGGCCGTGAACGGGGCGGACGGCGCCGAGGCGACCGTGCGCACGCTCTGGAAGGACCAGACGCTCTACGTGCTCGCCGAGGTCGCCGACCCGGTCGTCGACGTGAGCGGCAGCGACCCGTGGATCCAGGACTCGATCGAGGTGTACGTCGACCCGGGCAACGCGAAGAACGGCTCCTACCGGTACGACGACACGCAGATCCGCATCAGCGCGGCGAACGCGGTGTCGTTCGGCACGGGCGACGAGGCGTTCCAGCGGGCCCGCGTGCAGTCGGCCACCGCGACCGTCGACGGCGGCTACGTCGTCGAGGCGGCGATCAGCCTGCTCGAGTACGGCGGCGAGGGCACGTTCCACGGGCTCGACTTCCAGGTGAACGACGCGTCGAACGGGCAGCGCACGGCGATCCGCAACTGGGCCGACCCGACCGGCGCCGGCTACCAGTCGACCGCGCACTGGGGGGTCGGACGCCTCGTCCCGTCGGCCGCCGAGCCCGAGCCGGTACTCGAGAACTTCGTCGCGCCGCGCATCGTGGGCGATGCGGTGAAGGGTGCGACGGTCCGCGCCGACGCCGGCGAGTGGTCGGTCGAGGGCGCCCGGTTCACGTACCAGTGGGCCGTCGACGGCGAGCCGGTGAAGAAGGCGACGGATGCCTCGTACAAGGTGAAGCCCGCCGACGTCGGGCACCGCCTGACGGTGACGGTCACGGCGACGGCGCCGGGCTTCGACCCGGTGTCCGCGACGAGCGACGCGGTCGACGTGTCGCCGAAGAAGCCGGCGACGCCGGTGGTCACGGCGATCGTCGACATCGTCCGCGCCCTCGTCGAGTGGATCACCGGGCTGTTCCGCTGACCTGCTGCGGTGACGCGGCCGCCGTGACGCGGCCGCGGTGATCCTCGGGAGCCCGTCGGCCGGCCCATGGCCGGCCGGCGGGCTCCTCCGCGCGACCCGAGGCGCGTCGTCCGTCTTCCGCACCGCCGATAGGTTGGATCGACGCCGTCCGGCATCGCGAGAGGACCCCATGACGACATCCGAGCGGATGCCACCGGCGCTGACCGCCGAACTCGCCCGCGCCGCCGCGGCGATCGACGACGACGGCGAGTTGCCCGCGCCGGAACGCGGGCGGATGCACCGCACGATCGACGATGCCGCTCGACGCATCCACCCGAATGCGGCACGCTACGTTCGCGCCAAGCTCGCGCTCACGTGCGCGCAGGCGAGCCTGGTCCACGTGAACGGGAGCGCGGAGCTCCGAGCCGAGTCCGAGGCGCTGCTGTCGGCCATCGCCGCTGCGATGCGCGGCGACCTCGACGCCGACACGCTCGAGACGTTGCACGACAGCGCCGCTGCGCGCACGGACGACCTGCTGCTGTCCGGGTCGGTCGACCCTCGGACGGCGTACGCGCTGCGTGCGGGCGTCGCCGCCGCGTCGACGCTGCTCTACGACCCCGAACCCGATGAACTCGGCACCCCCGAACTCGAGTCGGACCCGACGGACTGGGAGGCGTGCTTCTTCACGTCGCTGGCCGCGACCGGCGGTGCCGTGTGGGACGGCATCGGCGACGCCGTGGAGCGACGACGGTTCTGGGAGTGGTACCTCGCGGTCGCGGTCCCCCACGCCTGGGACCCGCACACGCCCCTCATCGGCGAAGCCTCGTAGGCCCGCGGCGCGGGCCGAGGCATCGCCGCCGGGTTCGGCCCCGGCGTCAGGGCCTCGGCGCGGCCGTCGACTCACGCACGACGAGGCTCGTCGCGAGGTCCATCCGCGGCGTGGCCCCGTGCGCGCCGCCGGCGAGCCGGAGGGCCAACCGCACCGCTTCCTCGCCCATCCGGCGCAGCGGCTGGTGCACGGTCGTGAGCGGCGGATTCACCCATCGGCTGATCGGCACGTCGTCGTAGCCGACGATCGAGAGGTCGCCGGGCACCGACAGCCCGGCGGCGCGCGCGGCGTCCATGACGCCGAGGGCCTGCAGGTCGCTTCCCGCGAAGATCGCCGTCGGCCGCTCGCCGACGGGCCCGCTGAGCAGCTCGGTGGCGTGGTTGCGCCCGCCCGTCACGTGGAAGTCGCCGAATCGGATCCACGACGGATCGATCGGCAACCCGGCCGAGTTCATCGCCGAGCGGTAGCCGTCGACGCGGGCCAGCGAGCACATCATGTCCTCGGGGCCGGTGATGGTCGCGATGCGACGGTGGCCGAGTTCGATGAGGTGCCGCGTCGCGGCCAGCCCGCCCGACCAGTTCGCTGAGCCGACGCTCGGCACATCCGGCGACGGGTCGCCGGCCGGGTCGACGATGACGAAGGGGATGCTCCGGGTGCGGAGCTGCTCGCGATACTCCGGGGCGAGTTCGCTGAACACGAGCACCACGCCGACGGGCCGCCGTCGGATGACTCCGTCGATCCAGTCGGGGTCCGGGGCGTGACGGCTGCCCGACACGGTGAGGACGACGCTCAGGCCGTGCTCCTTCGCGACGGACTCGACGCCGCCGATGAGCTCCATCGACCAGATCTCGTCGAGCTCGTGGAAGACGAGCTCGATGAGTTCGGCGTGCCCTTCGCTCCGGCCGGTGCCGCGACGGGTGTACCCGCGTTCGTGGAGGAGGGCCTCGACGCGTGCCCGCGTCGCGGGCGCGACGTCGGTGCGCCCGTTCAACACCTTCGAGATGGTCGAGAGCGAGACTCCGGCCTCCTCCGCGACCTCGGCAAGCGTGACGCGCTCGGCGGAGACATCCGATGACATGTTTCGAATCCTAGCGACGAAACTTGCGGTTCGATACCGCGCCATCGCCGCGTCTGCTCCCGGGCTACCATTCGAAGCGCTTCGACGGCATACTGGTCGGCGATCCGATCCCGTTCCACGTTCCGTCTGGAGCCGTCATGCCGCCCACGCCCGCCGCCGTCGAGTCCGGCGACCGTTCGCACTCGCTCATCCCCGTCGAATCGGTCGCGCAGATCTCGACGGTGCTCGAGAACACCGACCCCGAGCTCGACCCGCACCTGGCCGCACTCGCCCGACAGGCCGCCGCCGACGGGGTGGTGCTGCTGCGCAACGACGGCTCGGTGCTGCCCTTCGGCACCGAGCGGCCTATCGCCGTGTTCGGTCGCACCCAGCTCGACTGGTTCGCGGTCGGCTACGGCTCGGGCGGCGACGTCAAGGTGCCGTACTCGTGGAACCTGCTCGCCGGCCTCCGCGACGCCGGCGTCGCGGTCGACGAGGGCCTCGCCGCCGCCTACACGAGGTGGACGACGGCGAACCGCCCGCCGTTCGACGCGACCTGGGGTCGCTGGCCGCACCACTTCCCCGAGATGCCGCTCGACGACGAGCTGGTGGAGGCCGCGGCATCCCGCTCCGACACGGCGCTCGTCGTCATCGGCCGCGCCGCGGGCGAGGCCCGCGACAGCGTGCTCGAACCGGGCAGCTGGTACCTGACCGACGGCGAGCTGGCGATGCTCGACCGGGTCACGGCCGCCTTCGCCCGCACGGTCGTCGTGCTCGACACCGGCAACGCCATCGACCTCGGATGGCTCGACCGCTACGGCGACCGGATCGGCGGGCTCCTCGCCGCCTGGCAGGGCGGCATGGAGGGCGGCCGGGCGGTCGCGGCCGTGCTCGCCGGCGAGATCCCGCCGAGCGGGCGCCTCACCTCGACGCTCGCGCGCTCGTACGACGACTATCCGAGCGCGGGCAACTTCGGCGACCCCGAGGTCAGCGTCTACGCCGAGGACGTCTTCGTCGGCTACCGGTACTTCGAGACGTTCGCGCGCGACCGGGTCGTCTTCCCGTTCGGGTTCGGACTCGACTACGCGACGCTCGACGTGACGGTCGCCGCGACCACGACCACGGTCGGCGACGGCGGCCGCGTGCGGTTCGTCGTCGACGTCGTGAACACCGGCGGCGTGCACGCCGGCCGGCAGACCGTGCAGGTCTACGCCTCCTCGCCCGACGGCGCGCTCTCGCAGCCGGCACGCGTGCTCGCGGCCTACCGGAAGACCGGCCTGCTCGCGCCCGGTGGTCGCGAGCGCGTCGTCATCGAGATCGCCCTCGACGACCTCGCGTCCTTCGACGACTCCGGGGCGACCGGGCAACGCGGCGCCTGGGTGCTCGAGCCCGGCGAGTTCCGGTTCTTCGTCGGCGCCGATGTGCGAAGCGCCCGGCACGAGGCATCCGTCACCGTCGACGCACTCCGCGTCGTGCGCCGCGTCGCCGAGGCCGCCGCGGTCGACCCGGCGACGCCCTTCCGACGGATGGCCCTCGCGCGTGACGCCGACGGGAGCGCGCGCGTGGCGTGGGAGGATGCCCCGACCGCGACGGTCTCCCGGCGCGAGCGGATCCTCGCGCAGCTGCCCGTCGAGGTCCCGCCCACGGGCGACCGGGGCATCCGGCTCGACGCCGTGCGACGCGGTACCGCGACGCTCGACGACTTCCTCGCCCAACTGTCGCCCGAGGAGCTCGCGCTGCTCGCGCGCGGCGACCTCACCATGAACAGCGCGCTCGGCACGCCCGGCAACGCGGGCGTGCTCGGCGGCGTCGCCGCGTCGCTCCGCGAGAAGGGCGTGCCGCCGATCACCACGACCGACGGACCGAGCGGCATCCGGCTGGCGGCCTACGCGTCGCTGCTGCCCTCCGGCACCGCGCTCGCCTCGACGTGGGACCCGGCGCTCGTGCGCGACCTCGCCGCGGCGCACGGGCAGGAGCTGGTGCGCAAGGGCTCCGATGTGCTCCTCAGCCCCGGCATGAACCTCCACCGCGATCCGCTGTGCGGACGCAACTTCGAGTACTTCTCGGAGGACCCGCTCGTCACCGGCCGGATGGCGACCGCCGTGGTGCGAGGCATCCAGTCGCGGGGCGTGGCCGCCTGCCCGAAGCACTTCGCGGCCAACAACCAGGAGGCCTCGCGCACGCGCAACGACTCGCGCGTCTCGGAACGGGCGCTGCGCGAGCTCTACCTCCGCGGCTTCGAGCACTGCGTCCGCGACGCCGCACCGCTCGCGCTCATGACCTCGTACAACAAGGTGAACGGCGTCTGGGCGCACTACCACCACGACCTCGTCACGACGGTGCTCCGCGAGGAGTGGGGCTACCGCGGGTGCGTCATCACCGACTGGTGGATGGAATCGGCGACCGATCCCGACTTCCCCGCGCTCGACGACAACGCCTACCGCGTGCGCGCGCAGGTCGACGTGCTCATGCCCGGCGGCGTGAAGACCGACCAGGGTCCGCAGGCGGTCGCGGACGACACGATCCTCGACTCGCTCGCCCGACCCGACGGGATCACGCTCGCCGAGCTGCAGCGCGGTGCCCGCAACGTGCTCGGGCTCGCGCTCGCACTCGCGCCGGTCGTCGAGCGGCGGATCGGGGCGACCCGATGAGCGCGGCGGAAGCGACCACTGCCGGCTCGCCGACCGCCGCGACCGTCCCCGTCATCCCCGGGTTCCATCCCGATCCGAGCGTCTGCCGGGTCGGCGACGACTACTACCTCGTGAACTCGTCGTTCGAGTACGTGCCGGGCGTGCCGATCTGGCACTCGCGCGACCTCGTGCACTGGACGCAGGTCGGCAACGTGCTCACCCGCGACGCGCAGTTCCCGGCGGCCCGTGCGGGCGACAGCGGCGGCATCTACGCGCCGACGCTCCGGCACCACGACGGCCGCTTCTGGCTCATCACGTCCGACGTGACGGACGAGCACGGCGGGCACCGGCTCTTCTCGGCGCCCGCGATCGAGGGCCCGTGGTCGGATGCGATCGAGCTGCCGGAGCTGCGGGGCATCGACCCCGACCTCGCGTGGACCGACGACGGCGAATGCCTCGTCACCTACTGCTCGTGGACCGACGGCGCGTCGGCGGCGTGGCAGGCCGCGATCGACCCCGACACCGGACGGGTGCTCGAAGCGCCCCGCAAGGTGTGGACGGGCACCGGCCTCGGCCACACCGAGGGCCCGCACCTCGTCCGGCACGACGGCTGGTGGGTGCTCGTCGCCGCCGAGGGCGGTACCGAGCGCGGACACGTCGTCAGCGTCGCCCGGTCGCGCGACCCGCGCGGGCCGTTCGAGAACGCGCCGCACAACCCCGCGTACACGCACCGCAGCACGGAGCATCCGGTGCAGAACCTCGGGCACGCCGACCTCGTCGAGCGACCGGATGGCTCGTGGGCCGCCGTGCACCTCGGCGTGCGGCCGCGCGGCATGACGCCGGGGTACCACGTGAACGGCCGCGAGACCTTCGTCGCCGAGGTCGACTGGGTCGACGGATGGCCCGTGTTCACGGCGTCCGAGGCGACGCTGCCCGAACGCGCCTGGGACGTCGACGACCGCTTCGAGGCACTGCACCCGCGATGGGTCTCACCTCGTCGCCGGATCGAGGAGTTCGCCCGGCTCGTGCCCGACGGACTCGAGGTCGACGGCACGGGCGACGGCTCCGGCGTCTACGCGCGGCTGCAGTCGGAGCACTGGACGGCGTCGATCGAGCTCGACATCGACCCGGGCTCCGTGGTCCACGCCGAGGTGCGGCTCGACGAGCGGCATCGCGCCGGCGTCCGCCTTGCGGGCGGCCGGGCGAGCGCCGTCTGGACGGTCGGCGGGCACGTGATCGACGTGGGCGACGGGGCATCCGACGGGCCCGTCGGGGCCGGGGCATCCGTGCACCACCTCGAGATCGCGTCCGTTCCGTCGTCGACCGGCGGACCGGACGACCTCGTGCTCTCGGCCGACGGCCGACGCCTCGGCATCGTCGACGGCCGCTACCTCTCGACGGAGGTCGCGGCCGGGTTCACCGGGCGCGTGGTCGGCGTGCGCGTCGAACGCGGCCGCGCGCTCGTGCGCCGCGTCGCGATCGTCGAGGCCTGACGGCCGATTCGGGCGGCTTCCCGCCCCGAGGTAGCGTGAGAGCGCTCCCATCGTTACCCGAGCGTGACATCGGATGTTTGACGGGATGCCTCCCGGCCGGTTATCTTCACTGTCGAAGCGCTTCAACAATCACCGGGAACCGATGATCTCGAAGCGCTTCGATCCCACAAAGGAGTGACATGAACCAGCACCGGACCGCCCGCCCCGCGCGGGCCGAACGGACGACGTCGTGACCAGCCAGGTCATCCTGCGCGAAGCCGCGGTGACCGAGGTCGGCGAGACCACCGAGCAGGACGAGCGCAAGCAGCGCAAGCACGCGGGCGGGCGGAAGTCCTTCGGGATGTTCCTCTGCATCGTCCCGTTCATCGTGCTCGTCTTCCTCTTCTCGTACTTCCCGCTGTACGGCTGGATCTACTCGCTCTACGACTTCAAGCCGGCGCTCGGGCTCGAGGGCAGCGAGTTCGTCGGCCTCCAGTGGTTCGAGATGCTCGTGAGCTCGCCGACCCAGATGGCGCAGATCGGGCAGGTCCTGCTCAACACGCTCGCGATCAGCTTCCTCGGCATCGCGACCTCGATCCTGCCGCTCGTGTTCGCGATCTTCCTCAACGAGGTGCGGGTGCCGTGGTTCCGCAGCGCGGTCCAGACCCTGACGACGCTGCCCAACTTCATCTCCTGGGTGCTCGTCTACATGATCGCGTTCTCGCTGTTCTCGAGCACCGGCCTCGTCAACGGCATCCTCACCGACGCGGGGCTCATCACCGTGCCGGTGAAGTTCCTCGACACGAGCGAGAACGTCTGGCTGACGATGACGCTGTGGAGCATCTGGAAGGGGCTCGGCTGGGGCGCGATCATCTACCTCGCCGCGATCTCCGGCATCGACCAGTCGCTCTACGAGTCGGCCGACATCGACGGCGCGGGCCGGTTCCAGAAGATGTGGTACATCACGGTTCCGCAGCTCATGCCGACCTACCTCGTGCTGCTGCTGCTGTCGGTCGCCAACCTCCTGAACAACGGCATGGAGCAGTACTACGTGTTCCAGAACGCCTTCAACAAGGAGTACATCCAGGTCCTCGACCTGTACGTCTACAACATCGGCATGACCGGCAACAACCTGTCGATGGCCACCGCGATCGGGATGCTCAAGAGCATCATCTCGGTCATCCTCCTGTTCACCGTCAACGCGATCGCCAAGCGCGTCCGCGGCCAGTCGATCGTCTAGGAGCAGGGATGTCCTCCATGACCGCCACCGAGACCGAAGCCATCGTCGCCGGAGGTCCCGCCCCGAGGCCGCCGCAGCGCCGCACCGCCGGCGGCGTCGCCTTCGCGATCCTGAACTACGCCGTGTTCATCGCGCTCGTCTTCATCTGCGCGTACCCCTTCTACTACCTGATCATCAACTCGGTCAGCGCGAACGACCTCGCCGCGCTCGGCGAGGTGCGCTGGTTCCCCGAGGGCTTCCACCTCTCGAACTACACCCAGGTGTTCCAGATCGGCGGCCTGCCGCTCGCCGCCGCGGTGAGCCTCACGCGCACCGTGCTCGGCACCGCGTTCACCGTGCTCGCGTCGGCGTTCCTCGGGTTCATGTTCACGCAGGAGCGCATGTGGGGCCGGCAGTTCTGGTACCGCTTCACGATCATCACGATGTACTTCAGCGCGGGCCTGATCCCGGTGTTCATCATCATGAAGAACCTCGGCCTGACGAACAACTTCTGGGTCTACATCCTCCCGTTCGTCGTGCAGCCGTTCTTCATCATCCTCGTGAAGACCTACGTCGAGGCGATGCCCGCGTCGCTCCAGGAGGCCGCCGAGGTCGACGGCGCGAACATCGTGCAGATCTTCTTCAAGATCTACCTGCCGAACATGACGCCGATCCTCGCGACCGTCGCGATCTTCGCGGCCGTCGCGCAGTGGAACAGCTTCCAGGACACCCTGATCTACATCACCGACCAGAGCCTGTACACGCTCCAGTACCTGCTCTACATGTTCCTGAACCAGGCGAACAGCCTGGCCCAGGCGATGGCGAACTCGGGCGGCAACATCGGTGCGCTCGCCGACGTCGCGACGACCCAGACGCCGACCTCCATCCGCATGACGATCTCGGTCATCGTCGTGCTGCCGATCATCCTCGTCTACCCCCTGTTCCAGCGCTTCTTCGTGAAGGGCATCATGCTCGGCGCGGTCAAGGGCTGACCGCACCACTCCCCCGAGCACTCCAGAAAGGAAAGCAATGAAGCTGAACAAGAAGGCGGCCCTCGTGGTGTCCGCCCTCACCCTCGCGGGACTGCTGACGTCCTGCACGGCCGGTTCCGGCGACACCGCCTCGGGGCCGATCTCCGAGTTCCCGTCGTCGTGGGACGAGGAGATCACGATCGACGTCTTCGACGGCCTCGCCAACTACATGGGCGTCCAGGAGGGCTGGTTCGCCAAGGTCGTCAAGGACAAGTTCAACATGAAGTTGAACATCATCGCCCCGAACGTCGCGGGCGGCGGCGACACGCTCTACAACACCCGCGTGACCGCGGGCGACCTGGGCGACCTCATCATCACCGACAAGGGCGAGAAGCTCGACGAGCTCATCGCGGGCGGCCTCGTGATCGACGCGGCGGACTACGAGCCGGCGATGAAGAACGTCGCACGCTTCGACCAGGCGCTCGACCACCTGAACGACGGCAAGGACGGCATCTACGGCTTCCCGAGCTCCGTCTCGTCCCTCAAGCCCACCGACCCCTCCGAGGGCCTCGACCCGACCTTCGGCGCCTACGTGCGCTGGGACCTCTACGGGGCGGCCGGCTACCCGGAGCTCGACACCCTCGAAGACCTCCTGCCGGCGCTCAAGAAGATGCAGGAGCTCGAGCCGACCGCGCCGAACGGGCAGAAGACCTACGGCATCTCCCTGTTCAAGGACTGGGACGGCAACATGATGAACAACGCCAAGCAGCCGACGACGTACTACGGCTACGACGAGCTCGGCTTCGTGCTCGCGAAGGCGGACGGCTCGGACTACCAGGGCATCCTCGACGACGACGGCCAGTACCTGCGCACGCTGAAGTTCTTCTACGACGCGAACCAGCTGGGCCTCGTCGACCCCGACTCGACCACGCAGAACTACGACACGCTGTTCACGAAGTACCAGAACGGCCAGGTGCTCTACGGGTTCTGGCCGTGGCTCGCCCAGTCGGCGTACAACACCGCGGAGAACACCGCGGCGGGCAAGGGCTTCATGCTCGCCCCCATCGCCGACCAGACGATCTTCTCGTACGGCGCCGAGGCGTACGGCGGCAAGCAGGTCTTCGCCATCGGCTCCAAGGCCGAGGACCCCGAGCGCATCGCGGCGTTCATCGACTGGCTCTACTCGCCCGAGGGCGCCCTCGCCAACAACAGCCAGACCCAGGGCGCCGCGGGCCCCGAGGGCCTCACGTGGGAGATGCAGGGCGACGAGCCGGCCCTCACCGAGTTCGGTGAGCAGGTCTTCCTCGAGGGTGACGCCGAGGTGCCGGCCGAGTGGGGCGGCGGCAGCTACATCGACGGCACCTCGACGCTGAACATCAGCGCCGTGCTGCCGATCGACATCGACCCGAACACCGGCTTCCCGTACAGCTACAAGTTCTGGCCGTCGTACCAGGCGCTCGTCCAGACCCCGCTCAGCGAGGACTGGCAGTCGAAGACCGACGGCGCGACGTCGACGATCGAGTACCTGGAGGCGAACGACCAGCTCCTCGTCGCCCCGGGCGCCAGCTACGCCGCTCCGGCCGACAGCTCGGAGATCGAGACGCTGCGCAACCAGGTCAAGGCCGTCATCGTGCAGTACTCGTGGCAGATGGTCTTCGCCGAGAACGACGCGAAGTTCGACTCGCTCCTCGCCGAGCTCCAGGACCAGGCGAAGGGCCTCGGCTACGACGACGTGCTCGAGTTCGACCTGGCCAACGCCAAGGACCAGAACGCCCAGCGCGAAGCGGTCACGAAGGCGTTCGCCGACTGATCCGCAACCCGCTGAACGGGGCCCGGGGCATTCGCCTCGGGCCCCGTTTCGCGTGCGGGGGCGGCGGCGCGGCGGCGGCGCCGCCGCTTCGCGCCGCGTCGTGCCGTCGCGTGATGTCGCGCGGATCGACGCTCAGGCCGACCACGGCCAGTGCTGCGCTGCACGCACCTCGCGCCACGACAGTGCGGAAACGGATGCCTCGGGGCAGGGCTCGCGCGGACGATCCGACGAGGCTTGCGACCGGGCAACCAGCGACTCGCGACCCGCGACCCGCGACCCGCGACCGTCAGGCCTCGGCGTTTCCCGAGATGCGCGAGTACACCGACCGGAACAGGAACGCGCTCGCGTACGCCCCGACCGAGCAGCCGATGGTGGCGACGATGATCCCGAAGGGCGGGAAGACCACCATGAGCGCTCCGAGCGTGACCGGGATGAGCACGATGCCGGTCGTGCGGACCGGTTGCGCGGCCGGCAGCAGGAGCGCGTTCCGGAGCGTCTGCCGGAACGTGTTGCGGTAGACCGCGACGAGCGCCATCGCGTGCAGGAACGCCGCGAAGAGGTACACCGCCGCGACGAACGCCACGACGGCCAGGCCCGTGAGCAGCGGCTCCGGATGCCCCAGCCAGAACACGCCGCTGAACGCCAGCGCCACCGCCGGGACGAGCGTGGCGAGCATGAGCAGCGTCGCGCGCCCGAGGTTGCGCCAGAGCGCGGGGAGGAAGTCGGCGACGGGACGGCCGCCCTCCTCGTCGGAGTACCGGATCGTCACCTCGTCGAGCGCGCTCGTGGCCGCGCCGATCGTGATGACGGGCAGGCAGCTCACGAGGTACAGCACGTTCAGCGCGACGAAGGCGAGGAACGTGGAGAGGCCGTGGACGGTCTTGTTCTCCGGGTCGATCCGCATGGGGTCCTCAGGGTTCGTCGATCGGGACGACGCGGGGCGCGAGCAGGTGCACGCGTTCGGGCCGGTCGCCGGTGAGGATCTCGTTGAGCACGCGCGCGGCGGTCGAGCCGAGCTCCTCGGCGGGCAGGTCGATGGCCTCGGTGAGCCCGTGCACGGCCCTGGCGACGTCGATCGGGCAGAGCGCGATGACGTCGGACGGGCCCTCGCCGCGGGCGGCGAAGCGCGCGAGCCGGGCGGAGACGTGCGGGAGGGCGCCCTCGTTGTGGACGAACACGCCGGTGACGTGGGGGTCGGCCGCCACGATCTCGTCGACGACGGCCGTCGCCTCGGCGGTGCTGGGGCACGGGTGCACGGTGCCCTCGATGCCGCGCGCGGCGCACGCGTCGAGGAAGCCGCGCGCGAGCCGGTCCGCGTAGGAGGTGTGCCGGCTGACGACCTCGGGCGGCGAGCCGATCAGCGCGATGCGCCGGTGGCCGCGCGCGGCGAGCCGCTCGACGGCGAGCGCGCCGGCCGCCTGGAAGTCGAAGTCGACGCAGGTGAGGTCGTCGGCGCCGGTCGGGAGCCCGATGAGCACGCTCGGCGCGCTCAGCGCGGACAGGGTCGCGATGCGCGGGTCATCCGATTCGACGTCCATCATGAGCAGCGCGTCGACCTTCGAGGCGCGCGCCGCCCGCTCGAGCCCGCTCGCGTCGTCGCTGGTGAGCAGCAGCACGTCGTACTCGTGGAGTCGAGCCTCGCGGACGACGCCCGCGACGATCTGCATGACCACGTGCACGTCGACGCCGGCGCGGAGCGGCGCCTGGAGCCCGATCACCTGCGTCGAGCGCGATGCGAGCGACCGGGCGCCGGCGTGCGGGCTGTAGTCGAGCCGCGCCATCGCCTGCTCGACGCGGTCGCGGGTCTCCTGCGAGATCGTGCGCTTGCCGCTCATGACGTACGAGACGGTCGAGATCGACACGCCCGCCTCGCGCGCGACATCCGCGATGGTCGTCACTGCATCCCCTTCGGTTCGAGGTGGAGATCGGGTTGGAGGTGGACGGGAGTGCCGGGCCGCAGGTCGACGACGCGCGAGCCGAGCCCCGGGCCCGTCACCTCGACGGCGATCGGATGCGCCGCACGCAACGTCGCGCCGACGAGCCGCCCGTCCGCCCAGTGCAGGTCCACCGTACTGCCCCCTCGGGCCCGCAGCCCGCGTACGCGGCCGCTGCGCCACTCGGGCGGGAGGGCGGGCAGGAGTCGGATGCCCCCGCCGTGCGACTGCACGAGCGCCTCGGCGATCGCCGCGGTCAGGCCGAGGTTGCCGTCGACCTGGAACGGCGGGTGGGCGCTGAAGAGGTTCGCGTAGACGCCGCCGCGGTGCTCGCCGCCGGTGTCGGCCGCCGGCCGGAGCGCGAGCGCGACCTGCCGCTGCACGGCCGCGCCGTCGCCCAGCCGGGCGTGCATGGCGGCGCGCCACGCGAGCGCCCACCCGGTCGACTCCGGCCCGCGCCCCCGGATCGACTCGGCGGCCGCGCGGGCGAGGTCGGGCGTACCCTCCGGCGTGATGCGGGCGAACGGGAAGAGGCCGGCGAGGTGCGACAGGTGCCGATGCTCGGGCTCGGCGTCGGGCAGGTCGCGGCTCCATTCGGCGAGCGCACCCTGCGGGGTGACGCGCGGGTCCGGTAGCCGGGCGACGAGTTCGACGAGCTCGTCGACGACGTCGGCGTCGGGATCGCGGTCGCGGCGCAGCACCGCGCGCGCCTCGGTGCACACGGCGGCGAGCTCGCGCAGCAGGGCGACGTCCATGGTCGACGACACGTCGACGGCTCGCGGCTCGCCCGCCGCGTCGAGGAAGCGGTTCTCGGGCGAGGTCGACGGGCTGGTCCAGGCGCGCTCGCCGTCGGTCCGGATCCACGAGCGCGCGAACCGTGCGGCGCCGAGCAGGGCGGGCCAGGATGCCTCGAGCTCGGCGGCATCGCCGCCGAAGGCGAACCGCTCCCACGCGTGCAGCGCCAGCCACGCGCCGCCCATGGGCCAGAACGCCCAGGCGGGGTCGCCGTGGCCGGCGCCGACGGGGGCGGCGTGCCCCCAGGCGTCGGAGTTGTGGTGCAGGGCCCAGCCGTCGGCGCCGTGCAGGTCGCGGGCGACGGCCGGCCCGGTCGTCGACGCGACGCGCTCGACGAAGCGCTGCAGCGGCTCGTGGCACTCGGGCAGGCCGGTGACCTCGGCGGGCCAGTACGCCATCTGCAGGTTGATGTTCGTCGTGTACGCGCTCGACCACGGGCCGGGCAGCTCGGCGTTCCAGATGCCCTGGAGGGTGAGCGGCAGGCCGCTGGGCTGCGACGACGCCATGAGCAGGTAGCGGCCGTAGTGGAAGGCGAGGGCGGCGAGCCCGGGGTCGGGGCGCTCCTGCGCGCGGAGGACGCGCTCGACGGTGTCGAGGCCGCCGGCGCCCGGCGCGGATGCGAGCTCGAGCGTGCATCGCAGGTACTGGTCGCGATGCGCCCGCCCGTGCGCGGCGAGGAGCCGCTCGGCGTCGGCGTCGCGGTCGAGGCGGGCCGGCGAGGCATCCGCCCCGGCGACCGCGGGCGCGACGTCGGTGCCGAGCTGGAGGAGCAGCTCGGTGAGGGGCGCGGTCAGGAAGGCGTCGCCGGATGCCTCGAGCGGCACGGACGCCGCCACGGTCACGGTTCCCGTGCCCCCGCGTTCGGTGTCGTACCGCACGGGTTCCGGCGGGTGCTCGTGCCCGGGCGCGACGTCGACGGGCAGCCACCAGTCGGCGGCGAGGTCGCCGTCGGCCGTCAGGGCGGGCTCGCGGCGCTGCCGCAGCAGGCTGCCGAGCCGGATGCGCACCCGCACGGGGGCGTCGGCGACGATCCGGTGCGCGATCGCGCCGGTGACGCGGTCGGCCCATGTCTCGTGGCGGACCCGGCCGCCGGCGAGGGCGTACTCGAGGCTCGCGACCCCGGTCGTGAGGTCGAGTTCGCGTCGGACCGCGTCGGATGCCCCGCCGTCGCCGTCGCCGTCGCGCGCGCCCGCACCGGACGCAGCCGGGTCGACCACCTCGACGTCGAGCCATCCGAGCGGGAGGTACGCCTGCGCCCAGCGGGACTGCTGGCGCCGCAGGAGCCGCTCGGCCTCGCCGGGGTCATCCGCCCCGATGGCCGCGCGGACCGCCTCGATCGCCGTGGCCCCGCGATCGACGACGCCGTCGAGCGGATCGGCGTCGGCCGTGCCAGACCAGGCGAGGAGGTCGTTGAGCCAGAGCCGTTCGCCGCCGGGGCGGCCGCCGCACATGGCGGCGCGCCGACCGTTGCCGACCGGGAAGGCGTCGGTCCAGCGCTCGACCGGGTGCGTGGAGCGCACCCGGTGAAGCGCTTCGAGGACCTGCGTGGACAACGTCACGTTGGGTAGTATAGGTTCCACTGTTGAAGCGCTTCGACAGTTGCAGCAGTGAGGCTCCCATCCATGTCATCCCCGACCGTCCGACGACGTGCGTTCGACGAACTGACCGCCGAGCGCGGCATCCTCTTCGGGGGCGACTACAACCCCGAGCAGTGGCCGCGCGAGACCTGGCGCGAGGACGTCGAGCTCATGCAGCGAGCCGGCGTCACCCTCGTCACGGTCGGCGTGTTCAGCTGGGCCATGATCGAGCCCCGACCGGGCGCACGCGAGTTCGGCTGGCTCGACGAGGTGCTCGACCTGCTGCACGGCGCCGGCATCGCCGTCGACCTCGCGACCCCCACCGCCTCGCCGCCGCCGTGGCTCGGCGTCCGGCACCCCGAGATCCTCCCCGTCGACGCCGACGGCGTCCGGCTCGTCGCCGGCTCGCGGAACCAGTTCTCGCCGTCCTCGACCGTGTACCGCGAGCACGCCCGCGCCATCACGCGCGATCTCGCCGCGCGCTACGCCGGGCACCCCGCGGTGCGCATGTGGCACGTCGGCAACGAATTCGGCCAGGTCGACTTCGGCGACGAGGCGGCCCGCGAGTTCCGCCGCTGGCTCGCCGAGCGGTACGGCACGATCGACGCGCTGAACGAGGCGTGGGCGACGACCTTCTGGTCGCAGCGGTACGACGGGTTCGACGAGATCCTGCCGCCCCGGCGCATGCCGTACGTCGTGAATCCGACGCAGTCCCTCGACTTCCGCCGGTTCAGCTCCGACCAGCTGCTCCGGTGCTACACCGAGCTCCGCGACGCGATCCGCGACGCCGGCGCCACCCAGCCGGTCACGACGAACCTCATGGGATTCTTCGCCCACGTCGACGCGCAGTCGTGGGCCGCCGAGCTCGACGTGATCGCCGACGACCAGTACCCCGACCCCGCCGACCCGCACTCCCCCGCCGACATCGCGCTCGTGCAGGACCTGATGCGCTCCCTCGGCGACGGCCGGCCGTGGCTGCTCATGGAGCAGGCGGTCAGCGCGACCTCCTGGCGCGCGCACAACCTGCCGAAGACCCCGGCGCGGGCGCGCCTCGACTCCCTGCAGGCGGTCGCCCGCGGCGCCGACGGCATCTGCTTCTTCCAGTGGCGGCAGTCCCGCGCCGGCGCCGAACGGTTCCACTCCGCGATGCTGCCGAACGCGGGCGCCGACACCGACGTCTTCGCGGGCGTGGTGCGCCAGGGCGCCGACCTGCGGGCGCTCCGCCCCGTAGTCGGCACGACCGTGCCCGCCGAAGTCGCCGTGCTGTTCGACTGGACGAGCTGGTGGGCGGGCGAGGACCCGACCGGCCCGACCGACCGACTGCGCACGCTCGAGCAGGTGCGCCGCTGGTACCGCGTGCTCTGGCGCCGCGGCGTCGCCGTCGACGTCGTCGCGCCCGGCGCCGACCTCTCGGCGTACCGCGTCGTGCTCGCGCCGCACAGCTACGTGATCGAACCGGATGCCGCGACCGGGCTCCGCACGGCCGTCGAAGCCGGCGCGCAGCTCGTGGTCGGGCCGTTCAGCGGCGTCGCCGACGCGAACGGCCACCTGCTCCAGGGCCGGTCCCCCGTGCTCCTGCGCGACCTCCTCGGCGTGAGCGGCGAGGAGTGGGGCGGGCTGCCCGACGAGCCGACGCCGCTGCGCGTCGAGGCGGGCGAGGGCGGGGCGGGCATCTCGGCCGCGACCGGCGAGGCCGGCGGCGGGGCATCCACCGTGCACGTCGCGACGATCCTCGCCGAACGCCTGCGCGCCGAGGGCGCCGAGGTGCGGGCGACCTTCGCGGCCGGCCCGCTCGAGGGCCGACCGGCCGTCACCCGCCACGCCGTCGGAACCGGCGCGGCCTGGTACCTGGGCACCGTCGTCGACGACGCGCTCCTGTCGGCGGTGCTCGGCGAGGCGCTCGACGACGGGGTCCGCGGCGCGCTCGGCACCGCCGACGCCCTGCCCGACGGCCTCGAGGCCGTGCGGCGCGGGCCGGCGCTGTTCCTCCTGAACCACGGCCACGCACCGGTCACGGTCACCGTGCCGGCCGGCGTGGTCGACCTGCTGACGAATGAGACGAGCGGGGGCTCGGTGACCGTGGCCCCCGGAGACGTGCACGTGCTGATGGAAAGGCGATCCGAGTGAAGTTCACCGATGGGTACTGGCTGACGCGGCCCGGTAGGAGCCCCCTGTTCGCGGTGGAGGTCGACGACATCCGCGTCGACCCCGCGGCCGGTACGATGACCGTCTCCGCACCGACGGCCGCGATCCGCCACCGCGGCGACACGCTGAACCGGCCGATGATCACCGTCACGTTCTCGTCGCCGGCGTCGGGCGTCGTGAAGGTGCGCGTGCAGCACCACGCGGGCCGGGTGCACCGCGGGCCAGACTTCGAGATCCGGCACGAGGAGGGCTTCCGCCCCCGCGTCACGGTCGACGAGCGCGAGGGCGTGCTCGAGACCGGCGACGTGCGCGTGCGCGTCACGCGCTCCGGCCCGTGGCTCGTCTCGTTCGAGCAGGGCGACCGGGTGCTCACCACGTCGCTGCCCAAGTCGATCGGGCACATCACCGCGACGGATGCCCCGGGCCGCGCACTCCCCGGCGTCGCCGGCACCGCCGACACGGGGGTCGGGGCGACCTGGATGCACCAGCAGCTCTCGATCGAGCCGGGCGAGCGGGTCTACGGGTTCGGCGAGCGGTTCGGCGCGTTCACGAAGAACGGCCAGGCCGTCGACATCTGGAACGCCGACGGCGGCACGTCGAGCGAGCAGGCCTACAAGTCGGTGCCGTTCTACGTCACCAACCGGGGCTACGGCGTCCTCGTCGACAGTCCCGACCACGTCTCGTTCGAGGTCGGCTCCGAGGTCAACTCGCGCGTGCAGTTCTCGGTTCCCGGCGAGACGCTCGACTACTACCTCATCGGCGGTCCCACGCCGAAGGACGTCCTGCGCCGCTACACCGCCCTCACCGGGCGGCCCGCGCGCGTGCCGGCCTGGTCGTTCGGGCTGTGGCTCACGACCTCGTTCACCGCGAGCTACGACGAGCGGACCGTGACCGAGTTCGTCGACGGCATGGCCGAACGCGACCTCCCGCTCAGCGTCTTCCACTTCGACTGCTTCTGGATGCGCGAGTACCAGTGGTCGGACTTCGAGTGGGACGAGCGCACCTTCCCCGACCCCGAGGGCCAGATCGCGCGCCTGCACGAGCGCGGCCTCAAGGTCTCGGCCTGGATCAACCCGTACATCGCCCAGCGTTCGAAGCTCTTCGACGAGGCATCCGCCCTCGGCTACCTGCTGAAGCGCAGCGACGGCGGCGTGTGGCAGTGGGACCTCTGGCAGGCGGGCATGGCGCTCGTCGACTTCACCAACCCGGCCGCGACCGACTGGTACGTCGCGCACCTCGAGCGCCTGATGGACCAGGGCGTCGACAGCTTCAAGACCGACTTCGGCGAGCGCATCCCCGGCGACGGCGTGGTGTGGCACGACGGCTCCGACCCGCAGCGCATGCACAACTACTACCCGCAGCTGTACAACGAGATCGTGTACCGGGCGATCGAGCGACGCCGCGGGATCGGCGAGGCCGTCGTGTTCGCCCGGTCGGCGACGGCCGGCGGGCAGCAGTTCCCGGTGCACTGGGGCGGCGACAACGACTCGACGTTCCTGTCGATGGCCGAGACGCTGCGCGGCGGGCTGTCGCTCGCGATGAGCGGCTTCGGCTACTGGAGCCACGACATCGGCGGCTTCGAGGGCACGCCCGACGCCGGGCTCTTCAAGCGCTGGCTCGCGTTCGGGCTCCTGTCGTCGCACTCGCGCCTGCACGGGTCGAACACGATCCGCGTGCCGTGGGCGTTCGACGAGGAGGCGGTCGACGTGACCCGCCGCTTCACGAAGCTGAAGCTCCGGCTCATGCCGTACCTCGCCCGGATCGCGGAGGAGGCGGCCTCGTCCGGCATCCCGATGATGCGGCCGATGGTGCTGGAGTTCCCCGACGACCGCGCCACCCATGACTGCGACACGCAGTACGCGCTCGGCGACTCGCTGGTCGTCGCGCCCGTGTTCACGGCCGACGGCAGCGTCGAGTACTACCTGCCGGAGGGCGAGTGGACCTCGCTCATCGACGGCTCGGCCGTCGAGGGCCGCCGCTGGATCGCGGAACGGCACGGGTACGACTCGGTGCCGCTGCAGGTGCGGCCCGGCACCGTGCTGCCGTGGGGCGCAGTCGACGACCGGCCCGACTACGAGTGGGCCGACGGGGTGACGCTCCGCTGCTTCGCGCTGCCCGACGGCTACGACCAGGTCACGACGGTGCCCGGGCTCGAGGGCCCCGCGACGACGTTCCGCGTCCGGCGCGACGGCGCACGGGTGGTCGCGTCGAGCGACGACGCGCGCGCCCCGTGGGCGCTGCGAGTCGGCGAGGAGGTCGTCACGGCGGACGGCCAGGGCGAGGTCGTCCTCGACCTCGGGTCGCTCGCCCTCGACGACGACCGCGACCGCGACCTCGTCGGGCAGGGGGCGTGATGGGCGAGACGATCGTCGAGACGGCCTCCAGCGGCTCGGCCGGGGCTTCGGCCGGGGCATCCGTGCCGCCGTTCCGCGACGTGACGCGCCCGCTCGAGGAGCGGGCGCGCGACCTGCTCGACCGCCTCACCCGCGACGAGCGGATCGCGATGCTGCACCAGGCGGCGCCCGCGATCGAGCGGCTCGGCATCGGCGAGTTCCGCACCGGCTGCGAGGTGCTGCACGGCGTCGCGTGGCTCGGCACGGCGACCGTGTTCCCGCAGCCGGTCGGGCTCGCGGCGACCTGGGACGCCGACCTGCTGCGCCGCGTCGCCGAGGTCGCGTCGACCGAGGTGCGCGCGAAGCGGGCGGCCGATCCGCTCGTCAGCCTGAACGCGTGGGCGCCGGTCGTGAACACGCTGCGGCACCCCGCGTGGGGGCGCAACGAGGAGGGCTACTCGGAGGACCCGCACCTCACCGCGCAC
This sequence comes from Agromyces sp. MMS24-K17, assembly GCF_043950245.1. Classification (GTDB taxonomy): domain Bacteria; phylum Actinomycetota; class Actinomycetes; order Actinomycetales; family Microbacteriaceae; genus Agromyces. The sequence continues at coordinate 3,879,131 of NZ_CP171640.1, forward strand.
CTCGCGACGGGGTACTGCCGGGGGCTCCGCGGCGACCACGAGCGCGTCTGGCGCACCGTGCCCGCGCTGAAGCACTTCCTCGGGTACGACAACGAGACCGATCGCTCGGCCACGTCGTCGGAGCTGTCGCTGCGCACCCTCCACGAGGAGGAGCTGCCCGCGTTCCGCGAGCCGCTCGAGGCGGGCGTCGCCGGCGGGCTCATGCTCGCCTACAACCGGGTGAACGGAGTGCCCGCGCACACGCAGCCCGAGCTCGTCGCCGAGGCGCGCAGTTGGGCCGACGGCTCGCTCGCGGTCGTGTCCGACGCCGGGGCGCCGACGTTCCTCGTCACGATCCAGCGGGCGCAGCCCGACCCCGTGCACGCCGCCGCCGCGCTGCTGCGGTCGGGCGTCGACTCGTTCACCGACGACGACGCGAACGCCGAGCCGACGATCCGGAACGTCCGCGGCGCGCTCGACGCCGGCCTCCTCATCGAGGCGGACGTCGACCGGGCCGTGCTGCGGCTGCTCGAGCTGCGGGTGCGCACCGGCGAGTTCGACGGCGACGCCGACCCGTACGCGACGATCACGGCCGACGCGATCGACGCCCCGGGCGCCCGCGAGCTCGCCCGGGAGGCCGTCGGCCGCTCGGTCGTGGTGCTCCGCAACGAGGCCGGCACCCTGCCGCTGCGCACGCCCGCGTCGATCGCGGTCGTCGGGCCGATGGCCGACGCGGTGCTCACCGACTGGTACTCGGGCACGCCGCCGTACGCCGTCGGCATCGCCGCCGCGCTGGCCGAGCGCTACCCCGACGCCCGCGTCGAGGTGGCCACCGGCGCGGACACCGTCGCGCTCCGCGCCGCGTCCAACGGCCGGTACGTCGTCTCGGATGCCTCGGGCGCCGTGGTCGAGGCATCCGGCGACGGCGAGGCATCCGACGCGCGATTCGACGTGACCGACTGGGGCGACGGCATCCTGACGCTCCGCTCGCACGCGAGCGGCCGGCTGCTCACCGGCGGCGCCTGGCCCATGCGGGCCGACGCGACGCGCGTCGGCGGCTGGGTCGTGCAGGAGAGCTTCCTGCGGCACGAGCACGCCGACGGCACGTGGTCGCTGCTGCACCGCGGCTCGGGCCGCTGGGTGCGGGTGGTGCGCGACGCGGGCCTGCTCGTCGCCGACGCGGTCACGGTCGCCGAGGCCGAGCGGTTCGAGGCGCGCATCGTGCGGCGGGGTCTCGCGGCCGTCGCCGACGCGGCCGCGGCCGCCGACGCGGTGATCGTCGCGGTCGGCAACGACCCGCACCTCGCGGGCCGTGAGACCGAGGACCGCCCGCACCTCATGCTGCCCGACGCCGCCGTCGACGTATGGCTGGCCGCGCGCGGCGCCTCCGAGCACGCCGTGCTCGCGATCGTGTCGAGCTACCCGTACGTGCTCGGCGACGCCGACGACGCCGCGACCGTCGTCTGGAGCAGCCACGGCGGCCAAGAGCTCGGGCACGGGCTCGTCGACGTGCTGTCGGGCGACCGCGAGCCCGAGGGCCGTCTCGCCCAGTCGTGGCCGGCCGACCCGGCGCAGCCTGGCGACCTGTTCGACTACGACACGCTGCGCCAGCAGGCGACCTACCGGCACCGGCCGGGCCGCGCCGCGTTCGCGTTCGGGCACGGGCTCACGTACTCGACCGTCGCATATGAGAACGTGGCGCTGGCGGATGCCTCAGTGCCGGCGCCCGCGCCCACGCACCGGCATGCGCCGCTCGAGGCGGGGGCGGATGCCGCGCCCGGCGGCGTGCGCGCCGTCGTGACCGTCCGCAACGCCGGCGACCGGGTCGCGGAGGAGCTCGTGCAGCTCTACGCGCTGCCCGACCCGGGGCTCGGGCTGCCGACGCCGCGCCGCCTGCTCGTCGCGTTCGCGCGCGTGCGCCTGGAACCGGGCGAGGTGCGCGAGGTCGCGCTGCGGTTCGACGTCGAGCGGCTCGCCGTGTGGGACGGCGACGTGCGCCTCGACGGCGCCACCGACGACTGGGTGCACGCGGGAGCACTGCGCGTGCAGCCGGGCGCCTACCGCATCGCCGCCGGGCCGTCGTCGGACGACCTGCCCGTGTCAGGCCTGCTGCGGGTGGAGTGAGCCGGCTCGGCTCGGCTCGTTCGCGCGGCTCGGCTCGCCCGCCCGGCTCGGCTCGGCCGCGCGGCTCGCCCCGCGGGACGAGCCGAGCCGCGACCGGGCGAGCCCGGTGGTGGTCGTCGGCGCGCCGCGGCCCCCACCGCGGCGCGCCGACCGGGCCCCGCCCACGACACCCGGTCGCGAACCCCTGTTCCCGCGGGGCACGTCGGGGACTCTACGCACCAATCGAAGCGCTTCGCAACGACTTTTGTCGTGCGATGAAACAAAACATCCTCCGCAGGTTGCGCGTGTCCCCGGCGGGGGTTATGTTGGACACGCCAACAAATCACCGATGACGCTGAAAGGCGGATCTCCCCATGGCCAGCGCGCCCACCCGCGAAGACAAGTTCTCCTTCGGCCTCTGGACCGTCGGCTACAACGGCACCGACCCGTTCGGCGGCCCGACCCGCCCCGCGCTCGACGTCGTGCACGCCGTCGAGAAGCTCGCCGAGCTCGGTGCCTACGGCCTCACGTTCCACGACGACGACCTGTTCGCCTTCGGCTCGACCGACGCCGAGCGCCAGACGCAGATCGACCGCCTCAAGGGCGCGCTCGCCGACACCGGCCTCATCATCCCGATGGTCACCACCAACCTCTTCTCGGCCCCCGTCTTCAAGGACGGCGGCTTCACGGCCAACGACCGCGACGTGCGCCGGTTCGCGCTCCGCAAGGTGTTCCGCCAGCTCGACCTCGGCGCCGAGCTCGGCGCGAAGACGTTCGTCATGTGGGGCGGCCGCGAGGGCGCCGAGTACGACTCGGCGAAGGACATCCGCGCCGCGCTCGAGCGCTACCGCGAGGCCGTCAACCTCCTCGGCGACTACGTCACCGACAAGGGCTACGACATCCGCTTCGCCATCGAGCCGAAGCCGAACGAGCCCCGCGGCGACATCCTGCTCCCGACCCTCGGCCACGCGATCGCGTTCATCGACTCGCTCGAGCGCCCCGAGCTCGTCGGCCTCAACCCCGAGGTCGGCCACGAGCAGATGGCGGGCCTCAACTTCGCCGCCGGCATCGCCCAGGCGCTGTACCACGGCAAGCTCTTCCACATCGACCTCAACGGCCAGCGCGGCATCAAGTACGACCAGGACCTCGTCTTCGGCCACGGCGACCTGCACAACGCGTTCGCGCTCGTCGACCTGCTCGAGAACGGCGGCCCCGGCGGCGTGCCGGCCTACGAGGGCCCGCGCCACTTCGACTACAAGCCGTCGCGCACCGAGGACGAGAAGGGCGTGTGGGAGTCGGCCGCCGCGAACATGCGCACCTACCTCCTCCTCAAGGAGCGCGCCGCGGCGTTCCGCGCCGACCCCGAGGTGCAGGAGGCGCTCGCCGCCGCCAAGGTGCCCGACCTGCAGACCCCGACGCTCAACCCGGGCGAGACCTACGCCGACTTCCTCGCCGACCGCTCGGCGTACGAGGACTTCGACGCCGACGCGTACCTGGGCGGCAAGGGCGGCGGCTTCGTGCGCCTGCAGCAGCTCGCGACCGAGCACCTGCTCGGCGCGCGGCGCTAGCCGCGCGAAAGGCGGTAGCCCCAGCGCGTGAGGCGCGCCAGCGCCGAGCCGCGTCCCCGGCAGCCCCGAGAACGCATCCCACACCACAACACTCACCCCGCCCCTGCGCCACTTCCGGTCCCCCCGCGCCACATCACGTGGCGCAACGGCCCGCGAAGTGGCGCAGCGGCGGGCCCGATCCGAAGGAACCCACTCGTGACCCTCGTCGCCGGCGTCGACTCGTCGACCCAGTCGTGCAAGGTCGTCGTCCGCGACGCGGACACCGGCGCGCTCGTCCGCTCCGGCCGCGCGTCGCACCCGGACGGCACCGAGGTCGACCCCCAGGCGTGGTGGACGGCGCTGACCGCGGCCATCGCCGACGCGGGCGGCCTCGACGACGTCGCCGCGGTCTCGATCGCGGGCCAGCAGCACGGCATGGTCGTGCTCGACGCCGAGGGCCGGGTCATCCGCCCCGCCCTGCTCTGGAACGACACCCGCTCGGCCGGTGCCGCGCGCGACCTGATCGACGAGGTCGGGGCCGACGCGTACGCGGCGCGCACCGGCGTCGTGCCGGTCGCGTCGTTCACGGCGACGAAGCTGCGCTGGTTGCGCGACGCCGAGCCCGAGGCCGCCGCGCGCGTCGCGGCCGTCGCGCTCCCGCACGACTGGCTGACCTGGCGGCTGCGCGGCTACGGTCCCGCCGGCGAGGCGGATGCCCCGCTCGGTCCGGTGCTCGACGAGCTCGTCAGCGACCGGTCGGATGCCTCGGGCACCGCGTACTGGGGGGCCGACGGCTACGACCGCGAGCTGCTGGAGCGCGCGCTCGGGCACGACGCGATCCTCCCCCGCGTGCTCGGCCCCGCCGAGTCCGCGGGCACCACCCCGGCCGGTGCCGTCGTCGGCCCGGGTGCGGGCGACAACGCGGGCGCCGCCCTCGGGCTCGACGCCCGGCCGGGCGACGTCGTCGTGTCGATCGGCACCAGCGGCACGGTGTTCGCGGTGACGGGGCATCCGGTCGCCGACGCCTCCGGCACGGTCGCCGGCTTCGCCGACGCGGGCGGCGACTGGCTGCCGCTCATCGCGACGCTGAACGCGGCCCGCGTACTCGACTCGACGGCCGGGCTGCTCGGCGTCGGCCACGAGGAGCTCGGGCGGCTCGCGCTCGAGGCGGAGCCCGGGGCATCCGGGCTCGTGCTCGTGCCGTACTTCGAGGGCGAGCGCACCCCGAACCTGCCCGACGCGACCGCGTCGCTGTCGGGCCTGACGATCGCGTCGACGACGCGGCCGAACCTCGCGCGCGCCGCCGTCGAGGGCCTGCTCTGCGGGCTCGCCGACGGGCTCGACGCCGTGCGCGGGCAGGGCGTCGAGGCGCGGCGGGTGCTGCTCATCGGCGGGGCCGCGCAGAACCCCGCCGTGCGGGCGATCGCCGCGCAGGTGTTCGACGTGCCGGTCGCGGTGCCCGCCCCCGGCGAGTACGTCGCCGACGGCGCCGCCCGGCAGGCCGCGTGGACGCTGACCGGGTCGCGGCCGGCCTGGGCGGTCGAGCTCGTCGCCGAGCTCGAGCCCGACACGCGGCCGGAGATCCGCGCGGCCTATGCGGTCGCGGCGACGCGGGCGGCGGGCGCCGGGAGCACCCCGGCGGCCTGACCGACCGCCCCCATGACCAGCGGGGCGGCGCCGGACGTGGAGCCCGGCGCCGCCCCGTTGTCCATGCCCGGCCCGTTGCCCATGCCCGGCGTGATCCCCGCCGTCCCCCGCGTCGTCCCCGGCGTCGTCCCGGCCCCCGATGTCGCCCACATGGCGCACATCGGCGTCCGCCGCCCGCCGTTCCCGCGACCTCACCACGCGAGGTCGCGCAAACGGTCGGAATCGGCCCGGCGAAGCGACCGTTTGCGCGACCTCGCGGGGCGTGGCGCCGGCCCGGGCCGGGCGGGCGGGCCGGGGCCGGGCCGGGGCCGGGTCAGCGCCCGGCGGCGGCCACCAGCGCGTTCAGGAGCGCCGCACCCGTCCGGGCGTCGGGCACGGTCACGACGAAGGGCGGGGCATCCCGCCGCTCGACCTCGATGGCGGAGCCCGCGCGCAGGATGATCCCGCGGCGGCCGAGCCCGTCGAACCGGAACCCCCATCCGCCGAACGCCGCCGGGTCGATCGTGACGTCGGCCGCGGCGACGGCCTGGTCGAGCCGAACCCGCCCGACCCGGATGCCGACCAGCGTGCGCACGACGAGCCCGTGCCGGTCGACGGTCACCCGCACCGACAACGTCGTGGCGGCGAAGCCGATCACGACGACGAGCAGCAGCGACAGCGGCCACCACGACGGGATCAGCACGACGGGCAGCAGGCAGAGGCCGAGCCCGACGAACACGAGCACGACGACGGGCCACGGCGCGTGCGCGGTCGCCGTCCACGCGGCCCGCTCCCCCGGCGCGAGCGCGAGGGCGGGCGTCGCGCGCACCGCGCCCGCACGCTCGGGGGCGGGCAGCGCGCGCCACGTCACGAGGGCGATGCCGCCGGCCACGACGACCGCGCCGACGATGATGCCGGCCACGGTCCAGCCCGAGGGCGACGTGGTCCCGTCGAGCTGCACGCCGGTGAGGCCGAGCATCACGATCGCGATCAGCGCGGTGGTCGCGGGCGCGAAGACGGCGATCGGACGGGCGAGCGCGAGGCGGCTCGGGGCGGATGCGAAGCCTGCGACCTCCCGCTCCTGCCGCGCGGCCGCGCGCGCCGCCGACCGGCCGCCGAGGAACGCGGCGAGCGCCAGGATGACGATGAGCAGCCCCGAGACGCCGAGGTACACGAACACGAGTCCGACCGGCGTGACGGTCTGCGTCGGCTGCCCGTCGACGCCCCACTTCGTGACGACCTCGGCCGGCAGGCGGGGCGCCCACGCGACGAGCACGGCGGTCGCCGCGAGCGTGATGGCGACCGGGATCCAGACGACCACCGTCCAGAGCGTGCGCCGGTCGTGCCGGTCGCGGGCGGCGAGGTCGGTCGCGGCGTCGGCGGATGCCTCGTGGCGGCGGTCGGTCATCGGGAGAGCTCCTCTCGGACGAGTGCGAGGACGGCGTCGGGGGTGATCCCCCGCTCGCGGGCGGCGACGACGAGGTCGACCGCGTGGCGGCGCAGCTCGGCGAGCTCGGTCGCCGCCGACGTGACGACGGCGCCGCGTCCGCGGCGGAGCTCGACGAGCCCCTCGTCGCGCAGGGTCTGGTAGGCGTGCAGTACGGTGTGGCCGTTCACCTCGAGCGAGTCGGCGAGCTCGCGCGCGGCGGGCAGGCGTTCGCCGGCGGCGAGCCGGCCGGCGAGGATCTCGCCGCGCACCGCGCGCACGAGCTGCTCGAAGATCGGCGTCGCCGATGCGGGGTCGATGCGGATGATCACGACATCCTCGTCACGATCCGCTCGCGGTCGAAGCCGCGGGCGACGAGCGGGAAGACGGCGAGGTCGACCACGAGGAGCCCGCCCGCCGCGGCGAGCGCGACGCCGGCGTCGAAGAGCATCACGCCGGTGGCCTGGCCGACGACGAGCGCCAGCACCGGCAGCACCACGAGCACGGCGACGCCCTGCGCGCCCTGCATCGTGGTGGAGCGGCCCGACACCGCGACGATGAGGCTCGTGGCGAGGAAGGCGACGAGCGGCACGAGCAGGCCGATGACGACGGCCCACGTCCACGTCGGGAAGAACACGCGACCGAAGCTCGGCCAGGCGAGCACGTTCACGAGCACGGCGTAGACGAGGAACGACGCCCACGCGATGCCGACCGAGAGCAGCATCGACGCGAGCACCTTGCCGAGCACGAGCTCGCGGTCGGACAGCGGCGTCGAGAGCAGGCCCTCGATCGTGCGCCGCTCCTTCTCGCCGACGAAGCTCGAGCTCGCGGTCACGCTCGCGACCATGACGGGGATCACGAGGAACAGGGGCGCGAGGAAGAACACGACGACCGCGTAGACCACGGCCTGCCCGTCGTCGAGCCCGGCGGGCATCGCCCCGGCGGGCACGTGGTCGAGGAACGACTGCAGGCCCGTGACGAGCGAGGTGATCGCCGGGTTCGCCCCGAGCAGGATCACCGCCGTCGGCAGCAGCACGACGAACACGAGCGGCACGGCGACGAGCGGCGCGAGGGCCTGGCGGTTGCGGGCGAGCTCGCGCCAGTCCTTCCGGACGAGCGCGAGGACGCGGCGGCGGGAGGCGGCGAAGCGGCGCGGGGCGGCGAGCGGCGGGGCGACGAGTTGCGGGGCGGATGGCTCGAGCGAGGTCATGCGGCGGCTCCTTCGGTGAGGCCGGGGCGACCGGGGCGATCGGCGTGGTCGGCGATGGTGGCGAAGTAGAGGTCCTCGACGGTGCGTGAGGCGGGCACGAGCGCGCGCACGGGCACCGCCGCGCCGACGAGTCGCTCGACCAGCGGGGCGACGTCGGCGTCGCCGGCGAGGTCGAAGCCGAGCCATCCGTCGCCCTCGACGTCGACGGCGCCCGACGCGGCCCGCTCGATGATGCCGCGTGCCGTGCTCGGGTCGCCGCCGACCTCGAGCCGGTAGCGACGGTTCGGCCAGCGCTCGCGGAGCAGGGAGGGCACGTCGCCGGACGCGACGAGGCGACCGCCGACGAGCACCCCGAGTTCGTCGCACAGGGTCTCGAGGCCGTGCAGCTGGTGGGTGCAGAGCACGAGCGTCGTGCGCTCGGTGCGGATGAGCTCGCGCAGGTACTCGATGAGGTCGGCCGCGGCCTCGGGGTCGAGGCCGGCCGTCGGCTCGTCGAGCACGAGCAGGTCGGGCTCGTGCAGCACCGCGCGGGCGAGCGCGACCTTCTGGCGCATGCCCTTGCTGAGCTCGCCGGCGAGCGAGTCGGCGCGGGCGTCGAGGCCGAGGAGGCCGAGCACCTCGTCGATGCGGGCGGGCAGGCGCCGGCGCGGCACGCCGAAGAGGTCGCCCCACACCTGGAGGTTCTCGCGCACGCTGAGCGACTCGTAGACGTTCGTGTCGGTCTGCACGCCGATGCGGGCACGGAGCCGGTCGATGTTCGCGCGGTCGGGCCGCTCGCCGAAGAGGCGGACGGCGCCCGAGGTGGGCTCGAGGAGGCCGGTGAGCATGCGGACCGTCGTCGTCTTGCCGGCGCCGTTCGGCCCGAGGAGCCCGAACGCGCGGCCGGGCGCGAGCGACAGGGAGACCTCGGAGACGACCTCGCGGTCGCCGAACCGCTTCGCGAGGTGGTCGGCGACGACGACCGGGGCGGCGCTCGCGCGATCGGCCGTCGGCGGCACAGCGGCGGGCGCTGGGAACGCGGGGAGCACTGGTTCGGTGCGGGTCGGCATGACTCGATTATTCTAGTTCCCGCTATAACAATGCAAATCTCCGGTCCAACTGGGTGGCCCGTCTCCCGCCTCCGCCTCCCGCCTCCCGCCTCCCGCCTCCCGCCTCCCGCCTCCCGCCTCCCGCCTCCCGCCTCCCGCCGATGAGGACGAATGCGGTCGCCTGCGGCGTGTCGGATGCCTCGACCCGGCGTGTCCGCGGATCTCTCCTCATCCGCGAACGCCGACGCCGAACGCCGAACGCCGACCGCGGGAGAGGGAGCGGAACAGATGGCTGGGCCGTTGGCCGACGCGTCAGGCGTGCGCCCGCGCCAGCTCCGCCCCGGCCGCCTCGAGCCACCGCAGCGGATCGGCCATGGCGGCCGCTCCCGACCCGGCGAGCTCGCTCAGCGAGGCCGACGCCGCGAAGCCTGAGGCATCCGCCGTGATCGCCCCCGCGACCAGCCCGACCGGCACGCCGGCGGCGGCCGCCCGCGCGGCGACCTCGCTCGGCACCTTGCCGGCCGCCGACTGCCCGTCGAACCGGCCCTCGCCGGTGATCACGAGCGCGGCGCCGTCCAGCGCGTCGTCGAGCCCGATCGCGTCGGCGACCGCGCCCGCGCCGCCCGCCATGCGGGCGCCCCAGGCGAGGAGGCCGAACCCGGTGCCGCCGGCGGCCCCGGCGCCGGGCGCGGCCGCGACCGCTGCACCGTCCGGCACGAGGTGCACGAGGTGCACGAGGTTCGCCTCGAGCACGGCGACCTGATCGGTGCTCGCACCCTTCTGGGGCCCGAACACGGCGGCCGCGCCGTCGGGCCCGAGCAGCGGGTTCGTGACGTCGCTGAGGATGAGCGCGCCGCCGGCGGGCAGTGCCCGGGCCGCGCCCAGGTCGACCCGCTCGAGCACGCCGAGTCCGCGATTGCCGAGTCCGGGCCGCGCGCCGGTCGCGTCGTGGAATCCGGCGCCGAGGGCGACGAGCGCCCCGACGCCGCCGTCGGTCGACGACGAACCGCCGATCGCGAGCAGCAGCCGGGTCGCCCCGCCGTCGAGCGCGGCGGCGATCGCCTCGCCGAACCCGAGCGTGTGCGCGTCGAGCGGGCGCAGCGGGTCGAGCAGCGTGATGCCGCTCGCGAGCGCCAGCTCGACGACCGCCGAGCCGTCGGGCAGCCGCAGCCACTCGGCAGCGACGGGCCGGTCGTCGGGACCGGTCACGGTCACCGGTACGCGCTCGGCGCCGGGCACGGCGACGGCGAACGCGTCGAGCGTGCCCTCGCCGCCGTCGGCCATCGGCTTCTCGACCAGCTCGTCGTCGGGCGCGACCGAACGCCAGCCGCGCGCGAGCGCGTCGGCGGCCTCGGCGGCGGTCGCGGTGCCCTTGAACGAGTCGGGCGCGAGGACGATGCGGCGGCCCGCGGTCCGGCCGCTCACGAGGCGTCGGGCCCGGCTGCCTCGCGCCTGGCTGCCCCGGGCCCGGCTGCCTCGGGCCCGGCCGCCCCGGCGCCGCGGCCGAGCCGTCGCTCGGGCCGCCGGTCGAGCCATCCGATCGCCTGCGTGATCAGCTCGCGATGCGTCGTGGAGTCGTACGACCGGGTGTCGTGCCCGAGCCCGTCGTAGACGAGCCGCGACGGGCCGAACTCGCGGCCCCAGATGAGCGGGTGGCGGATCCCGTCCTCGAGGTGCTCGGCGATCGGCTCGATGACGTCGTGCAGGCGCAGTGCGGTGTACCGCTCGTCCTGCACGTCGAAGTCGAGCAGTCCCGCGCGCACCGGGTGGTCGCCGACGAGGTGCACGTGCGCCTCGCCGAACTCGGGGTGCCACGACTCCCCCGGCACCCACCGGCCGCCGATGGCGTGGTGGTACGCCGGGTAGTCGGGCAGGCTCGACGCCGCCGCGTGCAGGGCGAGGATGCCGATGCCGCGGTCGATCGCCGCCTGCAGCGGCGCGGAGTCGATCACGGGCGGGCCGTCGCCGTCGATCGCGTCCGCGTACTCGGCGACCTCGCCGTCGTCGACGGGCCCGTCGGGGTTGCCGGCGTTCACGACGAGCAGGTCGACGTCGTCGCCGAGCGCGGCGAGCGCCGCGTCGATGTCCTCGCGGACCTCGACGTCGTACCCGGCCTCGCGCACCAGCTCGGCGAGCCGCTCGCTGGTCGCGGGGAACGGATGCCACGGGTCGGCGTACCGGCCCGCTCCGCTCAGGATCATCGCCCGGGGCATCCGAGCCCTCCTCTCCGGCGGGCGGCCGCCCGCGTCCGCATCGTATGCCCCGCCGTCATCGGGCGTCGAGCACGAGCGCCCAGTCCCAGGCGCCGAGGGTCAGGCCGTCGACGGGCTCGCCGGTGACGGCGTCGACGCCGGCGATCGCGACGGATGCCTCGGGGCCGCCGTGGTTCACGAGCGTCACGAGCGTGCCGCGCCGGGCGGCCTCGACGTGCTCGGGGAGCCCCGCGACGACCGGCTCCACACCGGCCGCCGCGAGGAGTCGGTCGACGACGGCCTGCGTGCCGGCCTCGTCGGGGACGGTCGCGAGGTAGCGCGCGGTGCCGCGGCCCGCCGCGCGGACGGTCAGCGCGGGGTCGCCGGTGCGGCGGCCTCCGGTGAACACGGCCTCCACGGAGGCGTCGAGCGCGTGGAGCTCCTCGGCGAGGAGGGTGCCCGTGTGCTCGCCGAGCGGGGCGAGGGCCGGGGCATCCGTCTCGGCCGGGGCATCCGTCTCGCGGGTGGCATCCGCACCGCCCGCGGCCGCCGCGTCGGCGAACCGCGCCTCGCGCTCGCCCGGCTCGGCCGGCGGCGCGTCGGGCGCGACGAGCGCGCCGAAGTCCTCGAGCCGGACGCCGAGCAGGCCGCCGAGCTGGGTGAGGAAGCCGCCGTCGCGGAACCGGTCGAATTCGTCGACGACGTCGGTGAACGGCCCGGCCAGCAGGTGCCCGCCGGCCTCGACGAACGACGTGAGCGCGGCCGCCCCGGCTTCGCGGAGGAGGTACAGGCCGGGCGCGATCGCGAGGGCATACCGGCCGTCGACCTGCTCGGGGCGCACCAGGTCGACCTGCACGTGCCGGCGGTGCAGCGCCCGGTACCAGCGCTGCACGAGGGCGACATGGTCGAGGCGGTTCATCGGGTGGTCGGAGGCCTCGACGGCCCACCAGTTCTCCCAGTCGAACACGAGGGCGACCCGCGCATCGGTCGCGGGCGCGTCGGCGTCGGGCTCGCCCTCGGCCGGCCAGGGCAGCTCGGGCAGTGCCGCGAGCTTCGCGCCGAGGTCGACGACCTCGCGCCAGGTGCGGGTGTCGGTGCCGGCGTGCGGCAGCATCGCCGAGTGGAACTTCTCGGCGCCGCCCTTCGACTGGCGCCACTGGAAGAACAGGATGCCGTCGGCGCCGCGCCCGATCGCCTGCGCGCTGAGCGCCGCCATCTGCCCGGGCGCCTTCGGCGCGTTCGAGGGCCGCCAGTTCAGGGCGTTCGACGCCTGCTCCATGAGGATCCACGGGACCTCGGGCTTCAGCGAGCGCACGAGGTCGCGCTGGAACGCGGCCGCGCGGAACGACTCGGGGTCGTTCGGGTCGGGGTAGCAGTCGTCGCTCACGAGGTCGACGTGCGGCGCCCACGTCGCGTAGTCGGCCGGCTTGAACGCGCCCATGAAGTTGGTCGTGATCGGCTGGGTGACGCCGTGGGCGAGCAGGATGCCCCGCTCCATCAGGTAGCACTCGAGCAGCATGTCGCTCGTGAACCGGTGGAAGTCGAGCGCCTGTCCCGGGTTGTGGCTGTAGGGCGCCTTCCGCGGCGGGAACACCTCGTCGAACGAGCCGTAGCGCTGCGACCAGAAGTTCGTCGCCCACGCCCGGTTCAGCGCGTCGACGTCGCCGTAGCGGCCTGTGAGCCAGCGGCGGAACGCGTCGCGCGCGGCGTCGGAGTAGTCGGCGTTCAGGTGGCAGCCGTACTCGTTGTTGACGTGCCACATGACGACGGCGGGGTGCGAGGCGTACCGCTCGGCGAGGGCCGTGACCAGCTCGCCCGCGAGGCGGCGGTAGACCGGCGACGACGGGGCGTACTGCTGCCGGCTGCCCGGCCAGTAGGTCGCGCCGTCCGCGTCGACGGGCAGCAGCTCGGGGTACGCGGCGCTCGCCCACGGCGGCGGGCTCGCGGTGGCGGTGGCGAGGTCGACGGCGATGCCTCCCTCGTGGAGCAGGTCGATCACCCGGTCGAGCCAGCCGAAGTCGAACTCGCCCTCGCGCGGCTGGAGGCGCGACCAGGCGAAGATGCCGAGGCTCACCATCGTGACGCCGGCCTCGCGCATGCGGGCGACGTCGTCGGGCCAGATCTCCTCGGGCCACTGCTCGGGGTTGTAGTCGGCGCCGTAGTGCACGGTGGATCCTCCGGGGGTCGGATGACGGCTGGGAAAGCGTATTCCCATCCTAGCGGTGGTCAGATGAACGGTCGAGCGTCCGTGAGGGCGCGAAGCGGTCGGCCGCCCGTCTCGACGGGGACGCCCTGGTGGGCGAGCTCGGCCACGAGCGCCACGCGCGCCTGCACGACGTGCAGGTCGCCCGCGGCCGCGGCCGGGTCGTCGAACGCCGTGGCGGCCGCGGCCGCGAGCCCGTCGAGCGCACGGCGGACCTCCCCGACGCGGTGCCGTGCGCGGGCGGCCGCGCGCCCGGTGGAGTACGCCCAGTCGAGCTGGGGGAAGCCCCACGCGTCGAGGGCGTCGGCCGGGTCCGGCCGGAGCGGCCGCACCGCGTCGAGCAGCTCGAGGCCGGACTCGGCCACCCGCTCCGGGTGCGGCCAGTCCCGCCCGAGCGCCTCCAGCAGGAAGTGCAGGTGGAACGCGCCGGCGAGGTTGCCGAACCGCCCGGGGAAGGCGTCGACCCGGCCCATCCGCCCGCGGGGCCAGAGCCCGGTGGCCTCCTCGACGTGCGCGTCGAACCAGCCGAGGTACGCCTCGAGCCAGGCCGGCTCGTCGACCCCGGTCGCGAGCGCGACGGCGAGGAGCCCCGCGAACTCGTGCGACGCCGGCCACGGGGCATCCCAGTCGAGTCCGTCGAGGAACGGGCCGACCGCCTCGGGGCGGAGGAGGTCGGCGACGAACGCCGGCGGCGCATCGGGCCGGCCGAGGAGCCGCAGCGTCGCCGTCGCGGTCGCCGTGCGATGCATCGGCCCGTGGGTCAGGTCGTCGAACGCGCCGTCGGGCCGCCGGAACGCGCGGATGGCCGCCGCCGCGCGGGCCGCCTCGTCGCCGGCCAGCGGCGAGCCCAGCGCGGCGCGGATGCCGGCCGCCGCGGCCGTGCCGTACAGGTCGGGGTACGCCGCGTCGCCGCGCGTCCAGCCCCCGCCGCGGCGCGCGCCCGCGAGGCGTGCCTCCACGGCGTCGAGGAAGGCGCGGACGTCGACCGGCGGGGCGGCCGCGTCCGTCGACGGGGTGGCCGGCCCGGTCGACCGGGCGGCGGTCACCACGCGTACGCCTCCGGCGCCGCTCCCCCGGGGCCCGGCCAGATGCGGTCGAGCTCGGCGAGCTCGGCCTCCCCGAGCACCGCGTCGAGCGCGCGCACCGCGCTGAGCAGGTGCTCGAGCCGTCGCGGCCCGACGACGGGCGCCGTGACCGCCGGCTGGTGCAGCAGCCACGCGAGCCCGAACTCGGCCGGCGGCACGCCGAGGTCGTCGGCGAACCGCTCGTACGCCTCCACCTTCGGCCGGTCGGCGCCGAGCTGCCCGACGTCGCTGCGGGCGCGATCCGACTTGCGCAGCACGCCCCCGAGCATGCCGCCCGCGAGCGGCGACCAGGGCAGCAGCCCGATGCCGTAGTGCTCGGCTGCGGGCGCGACCTCGAGCTCGACGGTGCGCTCGGCGAGGTTGTACCGCGACTGCTCGGTCACGATCAGCGCACGCCCGGTCGCCTCGGCGATCTCGGTGTACCGGGCGAGGTGCCAGCCGGCGAAGTTCGACGAGCCCAGGTAGAGGATCTTGCCCTGGTCGCGCAGGCGCGTGAAGGCGTCGAGCACCTCGTCGACGGGCACCGCCCGGTCGATGTGGTGCATCTGGTACAGGTCGATCCGGTCGGTGCCGAGCCGCTGCAGCGACGCCTCGACCGCACGGCGGATGTGCACCGACGACAGCCCGCGCTCGTTCGGCCCGTCGCCCATCGGCTCGTGCACCTTCGTCGCGAGCACCAGGTCGTCGCGGTTGCCGCGCGCGGCCATCCACTCGCCGAGGATGCGCTCGGACTGGCCGGGCTCGTCGCCCCACGGGCGGCCGCCGTACACGTCGGCGGTGTCGATGAACGTGACGCCGTGCTCGACGGCCGCATCGAGGATCTCGGCGGAGGCGTCGGCGTCGATCACCGGCCCGAAGTTCATGGTGCCGAGGGCGATGCGGCTGACGGTGGCGCCGGCGCGGCCGAGGCGGGTGTACTGCATGGGGGGCTCCTTCGTGGGTGGAGGGGGTCTGGGTCGGAGGACGCGGCGGCGCGGCGAGGGCGGGCCCGGCCGGCACGCGCGGGGACCGGTGCGGGGTGCGGGGACGGGCGGGTGCGGGGTGCGGGGACGCGCGCGTGCCGGGGCGCGGTGGTGCCGCTCGCGTGCCCGCGGGTCAGGCCGGCCGGGTGGACTGCCTCGGCATGAGCGCCGGCTCGAACCGCACCGACGACGCCGGCTCGCCGCTCGCCATCGCGTCGAGCAGCAGTTGCGCGGCCCGCCGCCCCATCTCGTGGCTGGGCTGGCGGATCGAGGTGAGCGGCACGATCGACGCGGCGGCGAAGTCGATGTCGTCGTACCCGATGATGGCGACCTCGCCGGGCACGTCGATGCCCTCGCTGACGAGGCTGTGCAGGATGCCGAGCGCGACCTCGTCGTTGCCGCCGACGACGGCGTCGGGGCGTTCGCCGGGCGGCATCGCGGCGATGCGCATGCCGATCTCGCGGCCGAGCCGCACGCTCAGCGTGCTCGTCTCGATCACCTGCAACGACGCGTCGGATGCCTCGACCGCCGCCCGGCAGCCCGCCAGGCGGTCCCGCATCTGCGCGACCCCGGTCGGGCCTCCGACGAAGGCGACCCGGCGGGCCCCGCCGGCGAGCACGTGCTCCGTCGCGAGCCGCCCGCCGTGCACGTCGTCGAGCGAGACCGACGGGTGCCGGCCGGTCGGGTCGACCCGGTCGACGAGCACGACCGGCACGTCGCGCTTGGCGAACCGGTCGAGGGCGCTGAGGTCGTCGCTGAGCGGCGCGAGCAGCACGCCGTCGAGGCGCTGCCGGTCGAAGAGATCGAGGTACCGGGTCTCGCGGTCCTGCGAGTCGTAGCTGTTGCCGACGAACACCGAGTACCCGGCCGCCTCGGCCGACTCCTCCGCGCCGAGCACGACCTCGGAGAAGAACGGGTTGGTGATGTTGATGACGGCCATGCCGATGACGGTCGAACGGCCGGCGCGCAGCTGCCGGGCGGCGATGTTCGGCACGTAGCCGAGCGTGCGGGCCGCCTCCTCGACGCGCTGCGCCGCCGCCCTCGAAACCAGCTCGGGCCGGTTCAGCGCGTTCGACACGGTCGTGATCGAGACGCCGGCGAGCGCGGCGACGTCGCGGATGCCCACCTCAGCCACGGCGGCCCCCCACGCGATCGAGGCTCGCCAGGAGCCGCAGCCGGTTCGCGACCTTCACCTCGGCCGGGCCGTGCACGATCGCGAACGACCAGCCGGCCGCCCGCGTCACCTCGACCTCGCGGCCGTCGGCGGCGAGGCGCCACGCGGTGCCCTCGCCGGGCGCGAGCGCGATGCCGTCGCCGTGGATCGCACCGCCGACGAGCGAGAAGGGCCGGTCGGATGCCACGCGCACGACGTCGTCCTCGACCACGAGGTCGGCGACCCGTCGTCCGTGGCTGTGCACGCCGAGGCGCGCCGGGGCATCCCGTGCGGCCACGCCGTCGCGCGCGGCGACCATCAGGTAGCCGGCGACCAGGCGCCAGGTCGGCTCGGTCGACACGTACGCGTCGGCGAACGCCGGGCGCGGGGCATCCGCCCGCTCGTGCACCCGCACGAGTTCGTGGTCGACCGCGTCGAAGGCGACGGGGCCCGCGGTGGTCCTCATGCGACCTCCTGCGAGGCATCCGACGCGAGGCCGGCATCCCGCGAGCCGGGCGGCGCGACCGAGGCCGCCGCCGCCGGCGCCGTCGCGAGCAGCCGCCGGGCGGCGCGCCGCAGCCAGTGCGCGTGCGGCGCCGACTCGTACGACTCGACGCCGTGGCCGAGCGCGTCGTAGGCCACGGCGCCGGCGCCCTCCGCGACGTCGCGCCACCAGATGATCGGGTGCGCGAGGCCGTCCTCGGTGTGCACGGCGAGCACGAGGTTCGCCGCGTCGCACTCGAGCGCGGTGTAGCGCTCGTCGTACAGCACGAAGTCGCCCGGGCACGGCGGCGCGGCGGCGGGCGCGAGGTCGGCGGCCGACCCCGCGGCCTGCACGAGCGCGTGGCCGATCTGCGGGTGCCCGCTCGTGCCGGGCACCCACCGACCGCCGAGCAGCCGGGCCCAGCGCGGGTCGTCGCCGAACGCGAGCGACGACGAGTGGAGCGCGAGGATCGGCCGACCGGCCGCGTGCCGGGCGACGAGCAGGTCGACGAGCGACGCGGAGTCGCCGGGCGGCAGCGCCAGGTCGGCGCTCGCGTTCACGACGAGCAGGTCGGCGTCGCGGATCGCGTCGGCGGCGGTCGCTGCGGCGGTCGGGGCGGCGCTCGCGTCGGCGCTCGCTTCGGCGGCGGTCGCTGCGGCGCTCGCGTCGGCGACCACCGCGTCCGTGCCGATCACCTCGACGTCGCCGGCGTCCCCGAGCACCCCGGCGACCGCGGCCGACGTCGCCTCGAACGCGTGCCACGGATCGGCGTGCGGCCCCTCGCCGGAGAGCACGACGATGCGTTCGGTCATCGTGCACCTCCTCCTGGGCGGGATCCGGCCGCGGGCGACCCGGTCAATCGTCGATCCAGGTCGAGCGGTCCGGCCGCAGCCGGTCGAGCTCGTCCCAGAGCTCGTCTGGGACGACGATATCGAGCATCGCGACCGTGTCGGCGACCTGGGCGGGATTCACCATGCCGCAGATCGTCGTGTGGATCCGCGGGTCGCGGGTCGACGACTGCAGCGCCGCGGCGATGAGCGGCACGCCGTGCCGCGCGCACGCCGCGCCCATCGCGTCGACCGCCGCGAGCACGGGCGCCGGCGCGGGTGCGTAGTGGTACGTGTCGGAGCGCCGCGGCCAGGTCGACAGGATGCCCCCGCCGTAGACGGCGGCGTTCTGCACCCCGAGCCCGGCCGCGTACGCCGCGTCGATCAGGTCGTCGGCGGTGCGGTCGACGAGCGTGAACCGGTTGTGCGTGATGAGCGCGTCGAACACCCCGAGGTCGACGAACCGGCGCAGCAGCCGGGTCGGCCCCCCAGAGATGCCGATGGCGTCGGCCCACCCCGCGTCGCGGAGCGCGACGAGGGTGTCGACCGCACCGCCGGGCGCGACGGCCTCCTCGAACGAGATGTGCTCCGGGTCGTGCAGGAACAGCAGCGGCACGCGCTCCAGGCCGAGCCGCTCGAGGCTCTCCTCCAGCGACCGGCGCATCCGATCGCCGTCGAACGAGCCCGTCTCGGGATCGCGGTCGAGCTTGGTCTGCACGAGGAAGCCCTCGGGCACCGAGACCCCGGCGAGCGCGGCCCCGATCCGCCGCTCGCTCTCGCCGTCGCCGTAGTTGTTCGACGTGTCGACGAGGTTGAGCGGGCCGTCGAACGCGGCGCGCACGGTGGCGATCGCGTCGGCCTCCGGCACGACGAGCCCGTGCACCGGGGAGGACGTCCCCCACGCGGCGGTGCCGATCGTGACCGGCGCCACCTCGAGGCCGGTGCGGCCGAGCACGACGCGGTCGGCGGCGCGGACGGCGCTCATTCGAACACGTCCCCACCGCGGAACCGGTCGACGAGGACCGCCGCGAGCAGGATGAAGGCGACGATGAGGTCGAGGTAGTCGGGGTCGAAGAACTGCACGTTCAGGATGTTCGTGATGCCGGCGACGACGAGCAGGCCGAACAGGCCGCCGATCGGGTTGCCGACGCCGCCGCGCGTGATCGAGTACCCGCCGATCATCAGGGCCGCGTAGATCTGGAACTCGAGGCCCGTGCCGAGGATGTTCGACGCCGAGCCGAGCTGGCCGACGTAGAGGATGCCGCCGATGGCCGCGCCGACCGCGCTCACGACGAGCGCGACGACCCGGACCCGGGCGACCGGGATGCCGGCCCGCTGCGCCGCACGCGGGTCGCCGCCGACGGCCTGCACGTGCCGGCCCATCCGCGTCTTCGACACGACCCCGGCGGCGACGAGCGTGACGCCGATGCCGATGAGGAGCAGCACCGGCACGCCGGCGACGGCGCCCTGGGTGACGTTGTAGAGCGGCTCGATGAGCGTGCTCGGCGGGGCGTTCACGACGATCACCTGGCTGAGTCCGCGGAGCAGGGTGAGCATGCCGAGCGTGACGGCCAGCGGCTCCGCGCCGAACTTCACGATCACGAGCGCGTTCGTCAGGCCGACCACGGCGCCGACGACGACGGTGATGCCCGCGACCAGCCACGGGTCCATGCCGGCCGCGACCAGCTGGTTGAAGATGACCGCGCCGAAGCCGACCATCGAGCCGATCGACAGGTCGACGACCCCGGCGAGCAGGGCGAACGACGCCATCACGGCGACGATCAGCGGCACCGCGACGGAGACGCCGACGATCTGGATGTTCGACGGGGCGAAGAACGCGGGGCCGACCCACGCGAGCCCGACGATGATCGTCAGGAGCAGCATGAGCCCGATGCTGCCGACCGGGCCCTTCACGGCGTCGACGATGCGGCGGGCGCCGGGGGCCGGGCGCTCGTCGAGGACGGTGGCGGCGGTCATCGCGCGCTCCTCAGGAGTCGGTAGCCGTCGATGCCGACGGCGAGCATGAGCAGGGCGCCCTGGAAGACCAGCGCCCAGGCGGGTGCGAGGCCGAAGAAGGCGATGGACGCGGGGATCGTCGCGAGGAAGCCGACGCTGAGCAGGAGCACGAGCAGGTTGCCCTTGCCCCCGGACAGGCT
This sequence comes from Agromyces sp. MMS24-K17, assembly GCF_043950245.1. GTDB lineage: Bacteria > Actinomycetota > Actinomycetes > Actinomycetales > Microbacteriaceae > Agromyces. The sequence goes on from NZ_CP171640.1 coordinate 3,899,112, forward strand.
GATGCCCGCGAGGATCACGGCGGCGATGACGATGAGCTGGAACCCGGCGCCGGAGTTCGGCGTGAACGAGGGGTTCACCGAGCTGAAGACGACGCCGGCGAGGCCGGCGACGGCGCCGGCGCCCAGGAACACGAAGAACCGGGTGCGCTTGAGCGAGATGCCCCGCGCGGCCGCCGCCTTCGGGTTGCCGCCGACGGCGACGAGGTGCCGGCCCCACCGGGTGTACGCGAGCGCGAGGCCCGCGAGCACGATGATCCCGACCATCGGCCAGAACGCGTTCGGCAGGCCGAGGAACCGGCCCAGGCCGAACTGTCGCAGGTCGCTCGTCGACGGGATCTGCGCGGACGTGAAGAAGATGAGCATGATCGCCAGGCCGCCGAACCCGGTCGCGAGGGTCACGATGATCGGGTTCAGCTTGCCGAGCACGACGATCATGCCGTTCAGCGACCCCCACGCGGCGCCGGTGACGATGCCGATCAGCACCCCGAGCCAGCTCGGCGCGCCGAGGTTGAGCGAGGTGACCGTCGCCCAGGCGCTGAACGAGAGCGCGACGGGCAGGCTGAGGTCGAGCAGGCCGCCGCTGATGACGACGAGCGACTGGGCGACCGCGAGGATGCCCGAGACGGACATCGTGAAGGTGACGGCGAGCAGCGTCTGCTGCGACAGGAAGTCGGGCCGCACGATCGTCGTGGCGACGATGAGCAGCAGCCAGACGCCGGCGATGCTGAGCGCGTCGCGCGCGGACCCGGTGGGCCGGAGGCCGGAGCGGCGTGCGCCGCTCCGGCTCCCGGTCCCGGCCGGCGCGGCCGGCGTGGTGAGCGAGGTGGTCATGGTTCCCCTGGATTCGTTCGTGCCTCGTCGGCCGCGCCGATCGGTCAGGCCTTGCAGAAGAGGTCGTACTCGGTGGTGCCCTCGGGGGCGTCGGCGAGCTGCGACACGCGGTCCTCGATGCCGGGGATGGCGGCGGCGTCGGCCGCGGTGACCGGGCAGGGGGTGACCTTGACGGCGGGGTCGGCGCCGGTGTCCTTCACCGCGGGGGCGTTGCCGGCCTCGATCTCGTCGGCGATCTGGTACGCGAAGGCCGGGTAGCCCTCGAGGAAGTACATGACGCTGCCGACGAGGTTCGGGTCGACGTTGTCACCGGTGATGAGGCCGCCGTCCTGGCCCCAGCCCATGATCGAGGCGTCGCGGCCGAGCTGGGTCGCGGCCTGGAGCGCGCCGACGACGGCCTGGTCGTTGATGCCGACGACGAGGATGTTCTTCGCGTCGGGGTGCGCCGCGAACACGCCGGGGGCGTTCGCGAGCGACGTGGTCAGGTTGCCGTCGGCCTCGTACGAGACGTACGCGTCCTCGGGGATGTCAGGGCAGACGGTCTTGACGGCCTCGCGGGCGTTGCCGGTGCGCCACTCGTTGATCTGGCCGGCCGAGGTGCCCTCGGCGGAGATCACGAGGTCGACGTCGCAGTCCCACTCGGACTTCGCGAGCTCGCCGAGCTTGGTGCCGCCCTCGGTGCCGGCGGCGGCGTTGTCGATGCCGACGAAGTACCAGCCCTCCTGCGCGATGTCGAAGGTGATGACCGGGATGCCGGCCTCCTCGTACTTCTTCGCGATGACGGGGTTGGCCGACGGCTGGCCGTTGAACATCATGACGACGTCGACGCCCTTCTGGATGAAGATGTCGGCGTTCTTCGTGGCGGTCGCCTCGCTGTTGTCGTTGCTCAGCTCGACGAAGCCCCAGCCGCGCTGCTCGGCGAGGCCGGCGGCGACGTCGCCCTGGAGCTCCTGCCAGTCGGCGTCGGGCTGGCCGCCGACGGCGAAGCCGACGGTGAAGGTGCCGTCGTCCTCGGCGGCGGGGGCGGCCGAGCCGACGGTGGAGCAGCCGGCCATCAGGACGGCGGCCGCGGTCAGGCCCACGGCCGCGAACGCGGTGCGGGCCGAGCGGTGGAAGTGCTTCATTGCAGTTCTCCTCAGGTGGGGGTGGTGCGGGATGGATCGGGTGGGAGTGGGGTGCGGATGGAGATGGGCGCGCCGGCGGAGGGCCGGTCGGCCGGTGGCCCCGCGCGCGTGGAGCGCCGCGCGGGGAGCTCGCGTCACTCGACGACGGCGGCGGTGTCCTCGGGGGTGGGCACGTCGGCCGGGACGGCCCCGGTGATGAGCCCGACGATGCCCTCGGGGGTGACGTCGGCGACGTCGCGCGTGGCGACGGAGCGGCCGAGTCGCATCACGGTGATGCGGTCGGCGACGGTGACGAGCTGCTGCATGTTGTGGCTGACGAGGATGACGCTCACGCCGTGGTCGCGCAGCCGCCCGATGAGGTCGAGCACCTGCTTCGACTCGCGCACGCCGAGCGCGGCGGTCGGCTCGTCGAGGATGACGATGCGCCGCCCCCAGAGCAGGGCGCGGGCGATGGCGAGGCACTGGCGCTGGCCGCCCGACATCCCCTTCACCGGCTCCTTGACCGACTGGATGCCGACCTGCAGCTCGGCGAGCACCTCGCGGGCGCGCGAGCGCATGGCGCGGTCGTTGACGACGTTGAGCGCGCGCAGGAACGGGTTGGTCGAGAGGTTCTCGCGGCCGAGGAACACGTTCTGCACGGCCGACATCGTGTCGACGAGCGCGAGGTCCTGGTAGACGGTCTCGATGCCGGCCTGCAGCGCATCGGCGGGCCGGCGGAACGACACGGGCTCGCCGTCGACGCTGATCTCGCCGGAGTCCGGCACGACCGCGCCGGAGAGCACCTTCAGCAGCGTCGACTTGCCGGCGCCGTTGTCGCCGACGAGGCCCATGACCTCGCCGCGGCGGAGCGTGAGGCTCGCGTCGGCGAGCGCCACGACGGCGCCGTAGCGGCGGGTGATGTGCCGGGCATCGAGGGCGATGTCGGTGAGGGTGGGGGTTTCAAGAGTCATGTGTGCACAACCTCGCTGTTGCATCCGAAACGTTTTAGCTGAAACGTTTCGGACAGCATGCCACCGAGGTCGGCGATCGCGCAACACGATCGATTGAAACGATTTGATAACGGGACGGATGCCTCGCCGCAGAGCCGGCCGGAACGCCGGCCGGAACGCCGGCCGGAGCCGCCTGCGGCTCCCCCGCAGGGAACGACGAAGCGGGCGCCGGCGCGGTCACCCGCACCGACGCCCGCTCGCGTCGCGTCGTCGTGTCGACTCGGCGTCAGCCGAGGATCACGTTCGCCTCCTGGAAGAACTCCGTCACCGCGTCGTCGACCGAGAGCGTGCCGAGGCCGATCTCCTTGCCGAGGTCCCAGAACGTCTGCTCGAGCGAGCCGTAGCCGGCGACCGGCACGGGCGGGGCGTCGCCGATGCGGTCGGCGACCGATTCGAGGTAGTCGGCGACCTGCGCGTCGACGCCCTCGAGGGTCGTGCCGGCGAGCTTCGTCTCCGAGGCCGGGAAGCCGAGCGTGGTGCCGAAGATCTCGCCGGCCTCCTCGCTGTTGACCACGTAGTCGAGCCAGAGGGCCGCCGCCTCGGGGTGCTCGGTCTTCGCCGAGATGGCGACCTGCAGTCCCGCCTGGCGGTAGAGGTCCTTGGCGTCGGGGTCGGTGGTCGGCGGGGCGACGAGCGACACGTGCGCGGCGCCCGAGTCGGCGAGGTAGCCGCCGAGGAAGTTGCTCCAGCTCGCCTCGCTCGCGGTGAGGCCCGCGCCGAAGCCCGACTTGGGGGTGATCTCCTCGAGCCGCTGCTGCGGGATGCTCACCGCGCGCGCGTCGGCGCCCGACTCCCAGAAGTCGCGCAGCTCGTCCTCGGTGAAGCCCAGCTCGCCGTCCTCGGTGTAGAGGTTCTTGCCGTCCGCGCGCAGCACGTTCTCGAAGTTCTGGATGCGCTGGGTCAGGTCGGTGCCGCCGTAGACCGCGCCGCCGGTGGCCTCGGTCACCGACGCCACCCACTCGGTGTACTCGTCGTACGACGTACCGCCCTCGTAGGGCTCGACGCCCGCCTGCTCGACGAGCCCGTCGTTGAGGAACAGGGCCCAGGCGCTGTACCCGGTCGGCAGCGAGTACTGCGTGCCGTCGAGCTGGCCCGTCGAACGGAGCCCGTCGTCGAACGTGTCGAAGTCGATGAAGTCCGACACCGTCTCGAGGTCGAGCAGCAGGCCCGGCTCGGCGTACTCGCGGAGGTACGAGTCGGAGAACTGCCACACGTCGGGCAGGCCGCCGCCGGCCGCCTCGGTCTTGCGCTTCTCCCAGTACGACGGGAAGTCGCTGAACTGGCCCTCGATGGTGATGTTGGGGTGCTCCGCCTCGAAGGCGTCGATGAGCTGCTGGTAGCGCTGCGCGCGGTCGTCGTTGCCCCACCAGGTGAACGTGAGCGTCACCTCCTCGTCGGGGTCGTAGGCCTCGCCCTCGGATGCCCCGCCGCCGGCGCATCCCGTGAGCGCCAGCGCGCTCGCGGCGACCAGCGCGCCCATGGCGATCGCGTGCCGCCCTCGATTTCCGAACTTCATCGTCCCTCCCGGTGGACTCTCGTCTGCAACGTTGGAAAACGCTTCCCGAACCCTAGCCCGGAACGTTTCAGGTGGTCAACCGGAGACGTCGCCGCGCGTCGCGGACGCCGGCTCAGCCCTTGCGCTGCCCGCGGTACGCGGTCGGGCTCAGCCCGTGCACCCGGCGGAACTGCCGCGAGAAGTACAGCGGATCGGGATAGCCGACCTCCCGCGCCACCTCCGTCACGGGCAACGCGGTCGTGTCGAGCAGGCCCCGCGCGCGAGCCATCCGGAGGCCCGTGTGGTACGCGAGCACGCCGCCCCCCGTCGCCTCCCGGAAGAGCGCGCCGAGGTGCGACGCGGAGACGCCGACGAGCCGGGCGAGGTCGGCGACGCGGATGTCCCCGTCGACGCGCTCCTCGAGGTAGCGCATCGCCCGCTCCAGCGGGGCGCCCTGCTCGGGCAGCCTCCGGTCGACGGCGAGCTGGGTGAGCAGGCGCCAGGCGATCCCCGAGACGGCCAGGAGCCGGGCGGGAGACTGGTCGCGTTCGAGCGCCGACACGATCTCGTCGAGGAGCGCACTCGCGCGATCGACCGCCCGCAGCGAGACGACGGGTCGATCGCGGCCGGCGCCCATCGCGCTCCACAGGTCGGCGAGGTCGCTGCCGCGGACGTGGCACCACCAGATCGTCCATGGATCGTCGACGTCCGCACCGTACGCGTGCGGCGCGTGCGGCGGCAGGAGCGCGACGGTCGAGGGCGTCACCCGCACCCGCACCCCGTCGACGTCGACCCAGCCGACGCCGGCGACGCACACGATGACGACCGCCTCCTCCGCGCCGTGCGGGCGTGCGCGCAGGTGTCCCCACGCGCGCGGGAACCAGCCCGCGTCGGTGACGACGAGCCGGCGGGTCACCGGCTGCGCGAGCGCCTCCGCGACAGCCGGGCGCGGCACGACGCAGAGCCGCTGGTGCTCGAACCCCTCGCGCCGCTCCATGCCGACATGATGGCACGGGCATCCCTCGCCCGAGGCATCCGCACACCGTCGAATCGTCCATGTGACGCGCGGGATCGGCCATGTCGGCGGCGCCAGCCGCCGCGTACCGTGACCACGTGACCCACGAGAACCCGCGCCTCGAACTCCCGGAACCGCCGGCCGACGCCCGCCGCACCATCGAGGCCGGCGGCGTCGCCTGCTGGGAGGCGCCGCTCGAGATCGACACCTACGAGCCCGCCGAGCCCGACCGCTACCCGCTCTTCCTCGACCGCCGCGTCTACCAGGGCTCGAGCGGGCGGGTGTACCCGATCCCGTTCACCGACCGCATCCTCCCGGGCCGGTCGCCGCGCAGCTGGCGGGCCATCCACCTCGAGAACCGGTGGGTGCGGCTCGTGCTGCTGCCCGAGCTCGGCGGCCGCATCCACGTCGGCTACGACAAGACCCGCGACTACGACTTCTTCTACCGGAACTCCGTGATCAAGCCCGCCCTCGTCGGCCTCGCGGGGCCCTGGCTGTCGGGTGGCGTCGAGTTCAACTGGCCGCAGCACCACCGCCCGGCGACCTACCTGCCGGTCGAGGCCCGCATCGAGCGCGACGACGCCGACGGCTCGGTCACGGTCTGGCACTCCGACCTCGACCCGCTCCAGCGGATGCGCGGCAGCCACGGCATCCGCCTCCGCGGCGACTCGGCGCTCATCGAGCTCGAGGCCCGGCTCGTGAACCGCACCGAGGTGCCGCAGACGTTCCTCTGGTGGGCGAACGTCGCCGCGCGGGCGCACGCCGGCTACCAGTCGTTCTTCCCGACCGACGTGCGCTTCGTCGCCGACCACGCCCGCCGCGCGATCACCGCGTTCCCCGAGGCCGACCGCCCGTACTACGGCGTCGACTACCCGGCCCTCGCCCAGGGCCGCCCGGGCGCCGACCGACTCGACCGGTACGAGAACATCCCCGTGCCGACCTCGTACATGGTCACCGATACCGCCGACGACTTCTTCGGCGGCTACGACCACGACGCGGGCGCCGGGTTCGTGCACTGGGCCGACCGCGCGATCGCGCCCGGCAAGAAGCAGTGGACGTGGGGCGACGGCGAGGTCGGCCGTGCCTGGGATCGCCACCTCACCGACGCCGACGGCCCGTACGTCGAGCTCATGGCCGGGGTCTTCACCGACAACCAGCCCGACTTCAGCTGGCTCCAGCCCGGCGAGACGCGCGAGTTCCGCCAGTACTGGTACCCGATCCAGGACATCGGGCCGGCCGTGCAGGCGACGCTCGACGCGGCCGTGGGCCTCGAGGTCGACGGCCGGCACGTGCGGCTCGGCGTCGCGGCGACGGCCGAGCACGCCGCGGTGCGCGTCGAGGTGCGGCGCGCCCGGCCCGGCGCCGGGGAGGCCGGTGTCGGCGATCCGGGCGCCGACGAGCCCGTCGCCGCGTGGACGGAGCCGGTCGGGCCGGGGCATCCGTTCACCGTCGCGTTCGAGCTCGATACGGCCGCGACGCGCGACGACCTGGTCGTCGTGGCCGTCGCCGACGGTCGCGAGCTCGTGCGCTGGGCCGCGCACGAGGCGCCCGCCGCCGAGCCCTGGGTCGCGACCGAGCCGCCCGCGCCCAAGGAGCTCACGAGCGTCGACGAGCTCGTGCTGACGGGCGTCCACCTCGTGCAGTACCGGCACCCGACGCGCGCCGCCGAGCCGTACTTCGCCGAGGCGGTGCGCCGCGACCCGGGCGACTCCCGGGCGCGGCTCGGCCTCGCGCGGCTCGCGTACGGGCGCGGCGAGCTCGAGGCGGCGCTCGGCCACCTCGACGCCGCCCTCGACCGGCTCACCCGTCGCAACCTCAACCCCGAGCGCGGCGACGCGCACCTGCTGCGCGCGCTGGTGCTCGAGCGCCTCGGCCGGCTCGACGAGGCGGCCGACGCGTTCGGCAAGGCGTCGTGGGACGGCGCGCTCGCGCTGCCGTCCGCGCTCGGCCGGGCGCGGCTCGCGCTCCGGGTGGGCGACGCGCGGCGGGCGCTCGGGTTCGCGGATGCCGCGGTGCGGGCGGATGCCTCGAGCACCCAGGCCGTGGCGGCCCGCGTGGTCGCGCTGCGCGCGCTCGGGCGCACGGGCGAGGCATCCGCCCTGCTCGCGTCGGCGCGCCACGCCGACCCGCTCGACTTCCTCCTCGCCGCGCTCGACGACCTGCTCGCGCCGGCCGACCCGCGCACCCTGCTCGAGATCGCGCACGAGCTGCACCGGCTCGGCGACGCGACACGGGCGATCCGGCTGGCCGAGCGGGCGGCGCGTGCCGAACCGGGGCCGTTCGGCAACCCGGCGCCGCTCGCCCGGTACGCGGTGGCGATGTTCCACGATGCGGCGGGCGATGCCGCGGCCGCCGCCGCCGCTCGCGCCGCGGCCCGCACGACCGACCCGCGACTGGCCTTCCCGGCGGGCCTCGACGACCACGCCGCACTCCGGGCAGCCCTCGCGGCCGACCCGGGCGACGCCCGCGCGAGCGGGTACCTCGGGTGCTGGCTGCTCGACGCCGGCCGCACCGCCGATGCGCTGGCCGCCCTGGACGCCGCGGTCACGGGCGACGCGACCGACCCCGTCGTGTGGCGCAACGCCGCCGTCGCCCTCGTGAACGCCGGCGGCGACCTCGGCACCGCCGACGCCCGCTACGCGCGGGCGCTCGCGCTCAGCCCGGGCGACGCCCGGCTCGTGTACGAGCGCGACCAGCTCGCCGCCCTCCGCCGGGTGCCGGCCGCCGAGCGGCTCGCCGCCATCGAAGCCGCCGGCGCCGGCGTACTCGTGCGCGACGACCTCGCCGTCGAGGTCGCGAACCTCCTCGTCGACGCCGGCCGTGCCGGTGACGCCCTCGCGCTGCTCGCCGGCCGGGAGTTCCAGCCGTTCGAGGGCGGCGAGGGGCGGGTCATCGCGGTGTTCGACCGCGCGAGCACCACCGTCGCCCGAGATCTGCTCCCGGCCGATCCGACCGCGGCGCGAGACCTGCTCCGCGACGGGATCCGCGTGCCCGAGCGTCTCGGCGAGGGGCGGCACCCGGCCGACGTCGTCGCCGAGCGGTTCGTGCTGCTGGGCGACGCCGAGCTCGCCCGCGGCGACCGCGCCGCGGCCGAGGCCGCCTGGCGGCGGGCCCGCGAGGTCGACGGGCCGCTCGCCGCCGGCGGGCACGTCGTCACCGAGCGCGACGCCTGGATCGGCCTCGCACACGTCCGCCTCGGCGAGCACGACGCCGCCGACGCGGTCTGGGCCTCGCTCGAGGCGCGGGCCGACGCCCTGGAGCTCGCACCCGACCGGGTCGACTACTTCGCCACGTCGCTACCCGAGCTGCTGCTGTTCCCCGTCGAGACCGCCGAGCGCCGCGCCGAGGAGGCGCGCCGGTTGCGGGACCTCGCGTGGTGGGGGCGGCGCGAGGCGCGCCCGGCGACTGCCGCCGCCGGCGTCGCCGCTGCCGAGGAGGTGCCGGCATGACCGACCGCTACCTCGGCACCCCCGCGATGCCCGCCACCGACGGCAGCCTGACCGGCCCGGTGCCGGCGCACCTCCCGCAGCGGCTCGCCATCTGCCTGTGGGACTTCTCCTGGTACACGCGCGCCGGCGCCGGCGAGCCCTTCGCCGACGTCGACCTGGCCATGCGCGAGACCGTCGACCGGGGCTTCAACGCCGTCCGCATCTGCGCGGCGCCGCTGCTCGTCGCCGGCTCCCTCGGGCTCGACGACCTCGCCGCCGACCTGGCGGTCGAGGGCCTCGGCCCGGCGCCGACCGGCGGGTACTACGGACAGCGCACCCGCTGGTACGACACCCCGGGCGGGTACCGCCTCGACGTCCGCGCCCGCCTGTTCGAGCTCCTCGCCGCGGCGAAGCGGCACGGGCTCGTCGTGATCCTCGCGAGCTGGGAGTACCAGCAGTCGCCGTCGTTCGCCGCCGACCCGCGCTGGTTCGAGGCGATCGACGCGGTGCCGCTCGACCGCAGGTACGACGTGCTCGCCGACGCGTTCGGCCGGCTGCTCGACGAGATCCGCACCGCTGGCCTCCTCGACGTCGTCGCGTTCACCGAACTGCACAACGAGGTCGACTTCTCGATCCTGCCGCCCGTCGAGGCGGGCGGCGTCGTCGCGCTCGAACGGCTGCGGGCGAGGCATCCCGACCAGCTCGTCACCGTGAGCTACGGCAAGCCGCCGCACCTCGCGATGCACCGCCTCTCCCCCGCGCTCGGCGTCGCGCAGTGCCACGTCTACAGCTACGGCGTGCTCGACGCGCTGCAGCAGCGCATCGACATCCGCTCGGAGGGCACCGAGGGGTTCCCGAACGCCGAGCTGCGCGCCCTGCTGCGCCCCGACGCGCCGTCGTTCACCGAGTACGGACGCCCCGCCGACTGGAAGCTGCGCGCCACCGTCATCACCGATCAGATGGTCTACGGCTACGACTGGATCGACTCCGCCGCCTGGGACGCCTGGCTCGACGCCCACCTCGACGCGTACCGCGAGGTCATGCGCCGCGAGATCGAATCGCGCGTCATCGCGATCGCCGAATGGGCGGGCTGGCGGGGCATCCCCGCCGTCATCGGCGAGGGCTGGGTCGGCTACACCCCGCGCGACGGACGCTTCGAGGAGGGCGCCGAGGGCCTCGCCCTCGCCGAGCACGGCATCCGCACCGCGCTCGAGGTCGGCGTCTGGGGCGTGGTCGCCTGCTCGAACGCCGCCCCGCACCACCCCATGTGGGCCGACGTCGACTGGATGCGCCGCGTCAACGCCCTCGTCACCGCCGACGCGTGAGGCCCGCGGCGGCGCCCGCCCGTACTCCAGGAGCATCGGACCTATCCCCCTCCCCCAGCCGGGATAGGGCCTGATTTCCTGTTATTCACCGAGCCGGCGACCAAGGGAAGGCAGGATGCCCCGCGCTACCTCGCCCGGCGGCGCGCCGGCCGCTCGGGCACGGCGAACACCGCGAGGCACACGCAGCCGAGCGCCGGCACGATGAGCGGCACGAGCTGCCAGGTCACGGCGACGGCGAAGCCGATCGTCGCGAGCAGGTAGAGCGCGCCCGCCGGGTCGCGCGTGATCCGCCGGGGCACCGACCGCACGGCGAGGAGCCAGCCGGTGCGCGGGCGCCAGGCGCCGGCGGCGAGCAGCAGCCCCACCGCGAGCACCGCGGCGACGGCGACGCCGACCGCGCCGACGAGCCATCCGCCCGGCAGCGCGCCCGACGTGACGAGCAGCAGGTCGAACGCGAGCAGCAGGCCCGCGACGAGCGCCAGCGCGCCGACGCCGATGCCGCCCGGCAGCGCCTTCCAGACATCCCGCCAGAACGCCTCGAGCGACGACCCCTCGGCGCGGACGTACCGGCCGAGATGCCGCACGCCGGCGGCGAGGGCGGCCGGCAGGGTGACCACGGGGAGCGACACGAGCGTGACCAGGATGCCGACGAGGAGCACCTCGCCGAGCAGCCCGAACCAGCTCACGGCGCCCGGGTTGCGCGCGACCGGCGCATCCGAGACGGTCGGGCCGCTGCCCGACCGGTCGGCCCGCCGGGCCGCGCGCGTGCCCCGAGACATCCGAATGCTCCTAGCCCTTGAGTCCCTGGGTGGCCACGCCGTCGACGAGGAACCGCTGGAACACGATGAAGAAGATGAGGATGGGCAGCAGGGCGAGGAACGAGACCGCGACGGTCGCGCCGTAGTCCGACGTCGAGGTGGCGTCGTTGTAGAGGCGCAGCGCGATCGGCAGCGGGTACTTCTCGGGGCTGTTCACGTAGAGCAGCGGGCCGAGGAAGTCGTTCCACGTCCAGATGAAGCTGAAGATCGCCGACGTGATGAGCGCGGGCTTGATCAGGGGCAGCATGATCGAGAAGAAGATGCGGATGTGCCCGGCGCCGTCGATGCGGGCCGCCTCGTCCATGTCGCGCGGGATGTTGCGGATGAACTGCACGATCAGGAAGACGAAGAACGCCTCGGTGGCGAGGAACTTCGGCAGGATCAGCGGCCAGTACGTGTCGACCAGTTCGAGCTTATTGAACAGGATGTACTGCGGGATGATGATCACGTGGAACGGCAGCAGCAGCGTGCCGATCATCGCCGCGAAGAGAATGCCGACGCCCTTGAACTTGATGCGGGCGAACGCGTACGCCGCCAGCGACGCACTGAACAGGGTGCCGATCACGGCCATCACCGCGATGAAGAACGAGTTCGCGAAGAACCGCCACAGCGGCGTGCCCGCGATGCCCTCCGACACCTTGATGAAGTTGTCGATCGTCGGGTTCTCGGGCAGCAGGCCCAGGTGCTGGCCGAACTCGCTCGACGGCTTGAACGTGGCGAACAGCAGCCAGACCAGCGGGTAGAGCACGATCGCGACGAGCACGAGCAGTGCGATGAACCAGATCACCGTGTTGATCGTCTTGCGCTTGACGCGGCGGCGACCGTTGTTCGGGTTCAGCTCGGGGCGGAGGGTGGCGTCGAGGAGTTCCTCGCGCGGTACTTCGATCGTGGAACTCATCGGTTGTCTCCCGCGTAGTGGACCCAGCCCTTGGAGGTCTTGAAGAGGATGAAGGCGAGGATCGCGACCGCGATCACGAGCACCCACGCCATCGCCGAGGCGTAGCCCATCTGCAGGTCGGCGAAGCCGCGCTTGTAGAGGTACAGGGTGTAGAAGTTCGTCATGCCGGCGGGGCCGCCGGAGCCGTTCGAGATGATGTACGCCGACGCGAACACCTGGAACGCGTGGACCGTCTCGAGCAGCAGGTTGAAGAAGATGACGCTCGAGAGCATCGGGATCGTGACCGACTTGAACTTGCGGAACGGGCCCGCGCCGTCGACCTCGGCCGCCTCGTACAGCTCCTGCGGGATCTGCTTCAGGCCGGCGAGGAAGATGACCATCGGGGCGCCGAACTGCCACACGGCCAGCAGGATCATCATCGGGATGACGAGGGCCACGTTGCCGACCCAGCCGCCGAGATCGATGCCGAAGACCTGGAGGGTGCTGTCGACGGGGCCGTCGGTGGAGAACATCGCGCGCCACACGATCGCGACCGACACCGACGCGCCGATCAGGGACGGGGCGTAGAACGAGGAGCGGAAGAAGCCCGACCCCTTGTCGCGGTAGTTCAGCAGCATCGCGACGCCGAGCGCGGCGGCGAGCTTGATCGGGGTGCCGACCAGCACGTAGACGAGCGTGATCTGCACGGACTGGATGTAGTTCGGGTCCTCCGTGAACATGCGCACGAAGTTGTCGAGCCCGACCCATTCCGGGTCCTTGAAGAGGTTGTACTTCGTGAACGCGAGGTACAGCGAGTAGAGCATGGGCCCGAGCGTGAGGCCGAGGAACCCGATCAGCCACGGCAGCAGGAAGCCGTAGCCGGCCACCTGCTCACGACGCTCGCGCTGACGGCGAGCCGGGCTCGAGGGGACCTTGCGGCCGGACTTCTCGAGGGCCTTCAGTTCGCGACGGATGTCCCGGCTGCTCTTGCCCGCGGTCACGATGGACTTGGTGCTGCTGGTGGTGGTGCTCATGTGGATCTCCCGGCTCCTGCTGAGCGTACCCCGGGCCCGGCCCTGCCTGACCGGGCCCGAGGATGTGCTCCAGTGGTTACTGGTTGAGGACGACGTCCATCTCGTTGAAGAACTGCGTCGCAGCCTCCTCCGGCGTGATGGTGCCGAAGCCGAGCTCCTGGCCGAGCTGGCGGAACTTCTCCTCGAGGGTGCCGTAGCCGACGATCGGCACGGGCGGGGCGTCGCCGAGGCGGTCGGCGATGGACTCCTCGTAGTCGCGGATCTGCTGGCCGAGCGGGTCGAGCTCAGCGCCCTCGAGCATGGTGGTCGAGGCGGGCAGGCCACGGTTGGTGCCGAAGATGGCGCCGGCCTCGGGGCTGTTCACGAGGAAGTTCACCAGGGTGGCGGCGGCCTCGGGGTGCTCGGTCTTGGCCGAGATCGAGTGCAGCATGGAGGGCTTCAGGTAGAGGTCCTTCGCGCCTTCCTCGGTGACGGGGGGCGCGGTGAGCGTGAGCTCGGTGCCCTCGCCCAGGTTGCCGAGGTAGCCGGCGCCGAAGTTGTCCCAGGTCAGTTCGCTGGTGGTCAGGCCCGCGTCGAACGCCGACTTCGGGTAGATCTCCTCGAGCTTCTGCTGGCCGATGACCGCGCCGTCCTCGCGCTGCGGGACGCCCTGCTCCCAGAAGGCCACGAGGTCCTTCTCGGTGAAGTTCGGCTCGCCCTCGTCGGTGAAGAGGTCGTTGCCCTTGGCGCGCTGCTGGATCTCGAAGTTCTGGATGCGACCGGTGTAGTCGGTGCCGCCGTAGACGGTGCCGCCGCCGGCCGCGGAGACCTCGGCCTGCCAGTCGACGTAGTCCTCCCACGAGCCGCCCTCGAAGGGCTCGACGCCGACCGACGACAGCAGGGACTCGTTGGTGAAGAGCGCCCACGCGTTGGTCGAGGTCGGGATGCCGGTGGTGGTGCCGTCGACGACGCCGATGCCGAGGATCTGCTCGCTGAGCGGCTCGGTGTCGATGATGTTGCCGAGGTACGGGTCGAGGTCGAGCAGGAGCCCGTTCTCGGAGTACTGGCGGAGGTACGAGTAGTCGAACTGCATGACGTCGGGCAGGCCGCCGCCGGCCGCCTCGGTCTGGCGCTTCTCCCAGTACTCGGGGAAGCCGAGGAACGAGGTGTTCACCGTGATGTTCGGGTACTCCTCGTTGAACGCGGCCACGGCCTGGGTGTACAGGTCGGCGCGGATGTCGTTGCCCCAGAACGCGAGGTCGAGGGTGACCTTCTCGTTCGGGTCGAAGGTGGGGGCTGCCTCTTCGCTGCTGCCGCCGCTGCCACCGCAGCCGGTCAGCGCGAGCGCTGCGCCTGCGGCGAGCGCCACGGCGGCAATGCCTGCACGCCGCTTGCGAATGTTGAACATCGTTGTCCTCCCGGAAACGTCTCTGTCTGCCTGGTGCTGGGGATGCACTCTGGGAAAGCGCATTCCCTCACGGTAGTGCAGGCGACCCCGTGAAGCAACCGGAAAGGCAAAATCGTTTCAATCCGTTATCGCGACGTGATCCGCGCGCTCGCTGGGAGCGCGCACAATCGCCGGTCAGACCGCGTTTCGAGAAAGCGGGGCGATGACTCCGCCTCGCGAGCAGACGAGCCGTCCGTCCACCACGCGGAGCTCCGCGGCGTGCACGGCGGTCAACCGGTCGGGGAACGGATGCCCCGGGTCGGGCGCTCCCCCGTCGGGCCACGGTGCCGTGAAGTAGTACAGCACGCCGCGGTCGCCGTCGACGACCACGTCGCCGTGGTTGCCGATGCCGCGGTCCTCCGGATGCGGCCCCGGCTCGGCGAGGATCACCTCGTCGGGACCGCCCTGACGAACCCAGGTCACCGTGTCGTCCGAGCGGTACACGCCCATGCCGCGCCACTCGTCGACGACCATCCACCAGGCCCCGCCGAGCTCGAACACGTTCGGCCCCTCGTGCGGCCGGCCGCCGATCGCCCGGCCCTCCACCGACCACGTCTCGAGGTCGTCGCTCGCGGCGACCCACGTGGTCGAGTCATCCGCCTCGTCCTTGACCCAGAGCCGCCACCGCCCGTCGGGGCCGTGCGCGACGCACGCGTCGATCACGCGGTCGCTCGACAGGTCGAGGTCGCGCCGGTAGGTCCACGCCCGCAGGTCGTCGCTCCAGTACTCGCGGATGACCCGGGCGAAGCCCGGCCACCGGTCGGGGATGCCCGCGATCCAGGTGAGGTACATGCGGTACCGCTCGCCGTCCCAGATCACCTCCGGAGCCCAGTGCGTGTGCGGGCCGGGGCCGTCGCCGGGCAGGTCGAGCCCGTCGAGCACGCCCTCGTAGGCCCATTCCAGCCCGTCGGGGCTCGTCGCGAGCGCGATGCGGCTGCCGTGGATCCACGAGACGCCCGGCTCGTCGGCCGCGGGGCGACGCTGCGTCGCGAACATCACCCAGTCGCCGGTCGTCCGGTCGCGGATCACCGCGGGGTCGGTCGCGCCCCCGGTGACGGGGTCGTGGTACGGCAAGGGCTCGGCGGCGAGGCCGGCGTCAGCCACGACCGGGCCGGCGCTCGGTGACCGGGCTGCGCAGGCTCGCGCGCCGCTCGGCGTCGTCGCGGAGGGTCGTCGCGGTCACCAGGCGACCGGTCGCGGCCGAGGAGTAGATCGCCGTGACGATCTCGAACGAGCGGGCAGGGTCGGCCGCCACCGACGGCAGCGCGTCGCCCGAGTGCAGCGAGGCGTACACCTCGCGCAGCAGCGGCACGTGCCCGCTGCCCTCCTCCGCGTCGGGCAGCGCCCAGGTCGCGGCCTCGGCCTCGTCGACGCCGGGCGCGGGCGTGATGCGCCAGTGCTCGTGCGCGTGCCCGTAGAGGTGGTCGACCGTGATCGTCGCGCGCTCGGTGTCGATGCGGATCGAACTGACCTCGCGGGGCGACACGGCGCTCGTCGTCACGGTCGCCACGGCGCCGTTCGCGAACGCGACGATCGCAGTCGAGACATCCTCGGTCTGCGTGTCGCGCGCGAGGCGCCAGAGGCGGCCCTCGACGCTCTCCCAGTCGCCGAGGAGCCAGGCCAGCAGGTCGAGCTGGTGGATCGCGTGGCCGAGCGTCGGCCCGCCGCCCTCGGTCTCCCACTTGCCGCGCCACGGCACGTCGAAGTACGCCTGGTCGCGGAACCACAGGGTCTGGCAGGTCGCCACGAGCGGCCGGCCGAACGCGCCCGACTCGAGGAGCCCCCGCACGTGCGCCGCGGCGGTGCCGGTGCGCTGCTGGAACACCACGGCGAGCTTCCGCCCGGTCCGCTCGGAGGCCTCGACCATGCGGTCGAGTTCGTCGAGCGAGAGGGCCGGCGGCTTCTCGCAGACCACGTCGAGGCCCGCCTCGAGCGCGGCCACGGCCTGGTCGGCGTGCACGCCGGGCGGCGTGCACACGTGCAGCACGTCGGCGGCGCCGGCGGCGAGCAGGTCGTCGAGGGAGTCGAACGTCGCGGGCACGCCCCAGCGCTCGGCGAAGGCGGCGGATGCCTCGGGCACGCGGTCGATGACGGCGACGAGCTCGGCACCGGGGAGGGCGGCGAGCGCCTCGGCGTGCGCGTTGGCGATCGCGCCGGTGCCGATGATGGCGGCGCGCAGGGGTCGTTCGGTCACGACGGGTCCTCTCGGGTGGGGGTCGGGTCGGCGGCGGCCGGGAAGCGGCGGAGCATCCCGCACATGCCGAACGCGGGTTCGGGGGCGCCGGCGGCGACGCGGCCGTCGGCGAGCGCGGCGGCGACGGCTTCGGCGTCGCCCGCGGCGAGCGAGGCGAGCCGGGCGCGGGTGCGCTCGACGTCGGCGACGATCCGCTCGTGCCAGATGGCGGTCCACGCGTCGGCCCGCGGGGCGACGAGCGCGGCGGCGCGACGGTGCAGGCGCGCGAGCGGCTCGGGATCGCCGGCCTCGGCGGCGCGGCGCAGGTCGAGGAACCCGGCGACGGCGGCATCGCGACGGCGCAGGGCGGCGGCGAGGCGGTCGGCATCGGATCCCTCGGACCCGGGCAGGGTCGCCGCGGCCCGGTACGCCTCGGCGTCGGCGAGCACGTCGTCGGCGAAGGTCATGACCGCGTCGCCCGCCTCCGGCAGGCCCGCGTTCTGCATGATCACGCGCACCGCGAGGCCGCCGTCGTTCACCGCGCGGTGCACGACGCCCGGCGAGAACCACACGACCGACCCCGGCTCGAGGGCGCGCTCGGCGAAGCCGGAGGCATCCACCGTCTGGAGGCGTCCGCGCCCGCCGACGACGACGTAGGCCTCCGACGAGGCGACGTGCAGGTGCGGCGTGCCGCCGGCGAGGCCGTCGGGCGCCACGCCCGAGTACACCTCGAGCTCCGAGACGGACGTGCCGCCGGGGAAGGCGACGCTCACGCCGGCTCCGGCGCGTCGGTGGCGGCGGTGGCGACGAGGCGGGAGGCGTCGAGGTGCGCACGCCCGAGCGCGGCGAGCTCGGCCGCCCGTGCGGGGTCGGCCCCGCCGTCGGCGACGACCACCGCGACGCGGATCACGAGGTCCTCGCCCGGGGCGACCTCGTGCTCCTCGCTGAAGAACGGCGCCGGGCACAGGCAGGCGAACTCCTCGGTGCGGGCGAACCACTGCGGCGGGTGCTGCACGTTGCCCGGGTCGTCCACCATGACCAGCGTCGAGCGCGCGCCCGAGCCGTCGTGCACGCCCGTGAAGCCCATCCACGGATGCCGCGTGCCGCGCAGCTCGTCGCCGCCCGAGACCTCCGGCGCCAGGATCGTGCCGCCCGTGAAGGCACGCGGCCCCCGCCAGAAGAGCCCGCCGTAGCCCGCGTTCTCGCGGCCGCGGGTCGTGGGCGAGCCGATCGGGATCGGGTGGTCGGCGACGTTGCGCAGGCGGGTCTCGAAGCCGAGCACCCAGGCGTCGTCGGCGACGACGGCCGCGCTCAGCACGCGCCGCTCCGCGAAGAGGTGCTCGCCGCCCTCGGCGATCCAGTCGAGCGACTCGACGACGCGGCCGGTCGGGGTCGTGTCGGGCGCAGTCGCGTCGGGCGCGGCCTCGAACCCGAGGTGGCGCTGCGTGCCGTTGTTCGGCAGTTGCACGTAGCCCTCGCCGCGCACGAACGTCGGCCCGCCCCAGAAGTTCTCGTCGCCGACGACCGGCAGCGACCAGGCGATGCCCTTGTGCCAGACGTGGTCGTGCGGGCGGTACAGCGAGACCAGCTCGCCGGCGAGCGTGCGGATGGGGCTGAGGTACGGCCGCGGCGACTCGTAGGTGGGGTGGTCGGGGCGGAAGACGTACTCGGCGAGCGGGCGCCCGTCGTCGGTCGTGAAGGCGAGCCGGTCGGCGCCCTCGTCGATCCGGATGCCTGCCGGGGTGTCGTGCGCCACGTCGCGTCCCATCGTCCTCGTCGGTCCCGTCGCCTGGCGCGCCGTCGTCGCGGTCGTCGCGGGCATCGGGAAAGCGTTATCCGATCGTACACCGGGACCGGCCGACACGCACGGCGATTCCGCCGACTCAGCCCCAGGGCGGCGCGCACGGCCCGGTCGGCGACCCCTCGAGGACCGGACGCAGGATCGGCGCCAACGCCTTCGCGACCTCCAGCACCGCCTCGCCGTTGCCGCCATCGCCGTTGCCGAGCATCACGAACACCGCCCCGGTCTGCGGGTAGTAGGCGACGTTCGAGCCGTAGCCCGGCTCGGCCCCGGCGTGCTCGACGCTGAGGATGCAGCCGGTGGCCTCGTCGAACTCGACCCCGGCGCCGAGGCCGTAGCTCGCCCCGCTCCGGCCGAAGTCCGGAGCGCGATCCGCCCACCGCTGGGCCTGCAGTTCGGGCGTCACGCCCGCGCCGTCGCCGAGTGCCTCGCCCCACGCGTGCAGGTCGTCGAACGTCGACACCATGGCACCGCCGGCCCAGCTCTGGCCGTTCGACCAGGTGACGGTGTCGACCGGAGACCCGAGCTCCGGGCAGAAGAGCGAGTAGCCGTGCGTCAGCGGCGCCGTGACCTCGCCGTCGGGCGCGAAGCGGCTGCGCTCCATGCCGAAGGGTTCGGTGACGCGGTCGTGGATGAGGGTGGCGAGGTCGATGCCCGTCACCTGCTCGAGGATGGCGCCGAGCAGGTAGTAGTTCGTGTTGGCGTACTCGAATCCCTCGCCGGGCGCGAAGTCCGCCCGGGGCGTCGCCGCACCGATCGCGATGAGCTCGTCTGGGGTCGCGATGCCGTGCGGGTCGGCGCAGATGCGGTCGACCTGCGCCCGACCCGACTCGCCGATGCCGCTCGACTGGTTCAGCAGCATCCGAACCGTGATGGCCGACGCCTCGGGGAAGTCGGGGTACCAGCGATCGAGCGTGTCGTCGAGGGTCACGCCGAAGGTTCCCTCCCCGATCACCTGCAGCATCACCGTGCTGACGATCGTCTTGGTGATGCTGCCGATCTTCTGCTGGCGGTCCGGTCCCATCGGCTCCCCCGTGCCGACCTCGGCCTCGCCCCGCTCGGTGACCCACTCGCCCTCGCCGGGGATCCACACGCCGATGATGACGCCCGGCATGCCGCTGGCCGCGAACCCCTCGTCGACGGCCGCCTCGAGTGCGGCGACGAGCGCGGGGTCGAGCGACCCGGATGCCTCGGGCTCGCCGGTCGCCGTCGCCGATGCCTCGGGTGCCGCGTCGCCGGACGCGGGCCCGCCCGAGCCAGCCCAGACGATCGCGGCGATCATCACGAGCACGGCGGCCCCGACGACGATGCCCGTCCAGAGCAGGACGCGGGTCCGCCGCGGTCCGCCATCGGGCGGCTGCGACCCGCCGGACTCGTCCACGCGCGGCGCCTCGCCGCGCCCGTCCCCCGAGTCGCCGACTGCCGATGGCTGGACCATGCTGGATGCTACTGCCGCCCGATCCGGAGCCGCGGCCCCGGTCCGGGGGTCACGCCGTGTTCCGCGGTCAGCGGCGAGCGCGGCGCCCGGCCGCGCGGGGCTACGCGTCGCGTTCGAGCTCGAGCGGCCGGTCGAGCCCGCCCACGCGCACGGTCGGCCAGCGCGGGTCGCGCGTGAGCACCTCGAACCGCGAGGCGCCCGCCTCGGATGCCCCGGGTTCGGATGCGCCAGATTCGGATGCCCCGAGCAGCACCGTGTCCTCCACCTTCGCGCCCGGCGCCGTCGGGTTCCACGCGAACGCCTGCCCGACGTGCACCGGGTCGTCGACGCCGGGCACCGCCCGCGGGTCGCGCCCGACGTACCCGGCGGCGCCGCCCTGGTGGTGCCGCCGCCATTCGTCGGGGTCGAATCCGTGGCGGGCGTAGCCCGCGATGCCGGCGGCGAACACGTCGTCGAGCGCCCGGCCGGGCCTGGTGGCGGCGAGGAAGTCGGCCTCGACCTCGAGGATCCGCGCCGAGGCATCCGCCTCGCCCGGTGCCGCCGGGCCGAACCGCACCCAGCGGGTGACGTTCGCGATCAGCCCGTGGCGCCGGCCGCACGCGACGAGCATCGCGCGTCGGCCGATCGGCTCGGCGGTCGGCAGCGGATGCCGGTGGCCGAGTCGGGAGGCGCCCGCGACGAGCACGACGAGCGGGTCGATGCCGCGCGCGACGAGCCCGGCCGCGACGCGGGCGGCGACGTCGCGCTCGGCGTCGGCGGGCGCGGCGGCGAGCACGGCGTCGGTCAGCACCTCGGCCGACTCGCGCCCGAGCGCGCGGTACCGGTCGGTCTCGGCGGGCAGCAGGCTCGCCCGCGCGCGGCGCAGGTCGACGGCGACGTCGGCCTCGTCGAGCACGCGGGCGCCCGCGGCGCCGGCGCCCGCCCCCGCCCCGGAGCCCACGCGGGAGCCCACAAGCGCGGCGAGGTCGGCGGGCAGCAGCGGCCCATGCCAGGGCACCCGCACCAGCGCATCCGCGTCGGCGGGGTCGAGCTCCTCGGCGACGAGCCGGTCGGCCTCGTTCGCGAAGGCCCGCACCTCGTCGCCGTCGCGGCGCACGACGACGGCGAGCACCGGGTCGCCCGCGAACGACACGTGCGTGCGGGCGCCGTCGAGGTACCAGGCCAACGCCCCGTGCGAGCGCAGCACGAGCGCGTCGGCGCCGCGGGCGTCGAGGATCGCGTGCACCCGCTCGCGCTTGGCGGCCCGGTCGGCCGGCGACGGCGCGATGCGGGTCGCCGCACCGCCGGCGGCGCGGGCGTCGAGGGCGGTCTCGGTGGTCATCGGGCCTCCCCCGTGGTCTGCGGCTCGCGGCCGTGGCGCGGCGCCGCCGTGCTCTCCCTGGCCTCGAGCCGCGGCCGGAACGACACCGCGTGGTCGGCCTGCTCGCCCGCGATGAGCGCCCGCAGCCGCCCCCACACCTGCGCGCCGAGCTCGGCGCGCGGCACCGACAGCGTCGTGAGCGCGGGCGTCGAGAAGGCCGCCATCGGGATGTCGTCGAAGCCCGCGATCGACAGGTCGCCCGGCACGTCGACGCCGAGGCGGCGCAGGCGCGTCAGCAACCCGAGGGCGACGAGGTCGTTGAACGCGACCACGGCGGTGGCGCCGTCGCGCCGGGCGGCCTCGACGGCCTCGGCCGCGGCGAACCCGTCGTCGAGCCGCGAGCCGCACGGCAGGATGCGCACCCGGAGGCCGGCGTCGTCGCGCTGCGCCTCGGCGATCCCGCGGAGCCGGTCGGCGTTGGACTGGCTCGACTCGGGCCCGGCGAGGTAGGCGAGGTCGCGGTGCCCGAGCGCGCGCAGGTGGTCGACGACGTCGCGGATGCCCCGCGCGTAGTCGACCCCGACGAGGGGCACGCCCGGGGCGTCGAACTGCCGGTTCACCACGACGACGGGGCCGATCCGCTCGACCAGCCGGCGCAGCCGGTCGTCGGGCAGGCGCGGCGCGCAGAGCACGACCGCGTCGCAGCGCTGTCGGGCCTCGAGCGCCGTCGCCTCCTCCTCGTCGACCCGCTCGACCGTGTCGGCGACGAGCACCCGGTACCCGTCGGCGGCGGCCGCGACGCTGACGCCCTTGAGGATGCCCTGGAACAGCGGGTTCTCGAGGTCGGGCACGATCATCGCGACGGTCTGGTTGCGGCCGTGCACGAGGCTGCGGGCCGCCATGCTCGGCGCGTAGCCGAGGTCGGCGATGGCCCGGCGCACCTGCCGGACGATGTCGGGGTCGACCGACGCCTTGCCGTTCAGCACGCGCGAGACGGACGCCTGCGACACGCCGGCGCGTGCGGCGACGTCGGCGATGGTCACGGCGCGGGCGCGATCGGCCATGGGCGCTCCTTCGTCGGGAAATCGATTCCCCATCCTACGGGTACGGGTGGCGGAGAGGCCAATGATCATCTAGGCTCGCGGCGAGAAAGCGGTTTCTCCACCGCCCCGGATTCCAGCGATCCGGTCCACTGCTCCGATTCCACAGAGGGGATGCGATGCGCGTACTCGTCACGGGTTCGTCCGGCCGGCTCGGCCGGAGCCTGACCCAAGGGCTCGCCGGCCACGGCCACGAGGTGTTCGGCGCCGACCGGCGCGCCGCCGGGCTCGCCGGCGTCGACGAGCGCGAGCTCGACCTGGCCGAGGCATCCGCCGTCGCCGCCCTGCTCGCCGACGTGCGACCCGACGCGCTCGTGCATCTCGCCGCGATCGCCGTGCCGTTCTCGGCGCCCGAGCGGCGGATCCTCGGCACCAACACGATGCTCGCGCACACCGTGCTCGAGGCGGCCGCGACCGCCGGCGTCGGCCGGGTGCTCGCCGCCAGCAGCCCGACGGTGATCGGGTACGGCACGCCCGGCTGGGCGCCGAGCGCGCTGCCGCTCGACGAGGCGCACCCGGTCGCACCGACGAACGCCTACGCGGTGTCGAAGGTCGTCATCGAGGAGCTCGTGCGCATGTACGCCCGCACGGCGCCGGGCGCGTGGGGCGCGTTCCGCCCCTGCTACGTCATCTCCCCCGAGGAGTGGGCCGGTGCGCCCACCCAGCAGGGCCACACCGTCGCCCAGCGGCTCGCCGACCCGGCGCTCGCGGCCGTCAGCCTGTTCAACTACCTCGACGCGCGCGACGCCGCCGCGTTCGTGGATGCCTGGCTCCGCGCCCCGGCCGACGCGGTCGACGGCGAGGTCTTCTTCGTCGGGGCATCCGACGCCCTCGCGACCCGGCCCGTGGCCGAGCTGTGGCGCGAGTTCGCGCCCGCCCTCGGCGAGCGCGCCGATGCGCTCACGGGCACGAGCCCCGTGTTCTCGGTCGCCAAGGCCGAGCGCGTGCTCGGCTGGCGCCCCGCCCGCGACTGGCGCGGCGAGCTCGCCGCGCAGACGCAACCCGCTTCCTCCGGCGCGGACGCGAATGGTCGCTCAGCGCAGTCCGAAGCGACCGATCGCGTCCGCGCGGCGCAACAGCGGGCGCAGCAGCAGCAGCACCAGCACGAGCAGCAGCAGCACATCGACTCCGACGACCTCCACCTCACCGAGACGAGCACACGATGACCACGACCGCGCCCGCGACCCCCGACTTCGACGGGGTCCTGTTCTTCCCCGTCACCCCGTTCGACGCGCAGGGCCGCGTCGACCGCGACCTCCTCGCCGAGCACGTCACGAGCCGGCTTCCGTTCGGCCCGGGCGGCGTGTTCCCCGCGTGCGGCACCGGCGAGTTCCACGCCCTGTCGGCGCGCGAGGTCGACGAGGTCGTGGCCACGACCGTCGACGCGGTCGCCGCGACGGGCAGCCGGGTGCCGGTCATCGCCGGCGCCGGCGGCCCGCTCGGCCACGCGATCGAGACGGCCCGTTCGGCGGCGGCGGCCGGCGCCGACGGCCTGCTGCTCCTTCCGCCGTACCTCGTGACGGGCACCACCGACGGGCTCGTCGCCTGGGTCGAGGCGGTCGCCGCGGCCACCGACCTGCCCGTGATCGTGTACCACCGCGGCACCGCCCGCTACACGCCGGGCGCGATCGCCCGCCTCGCGGCGAACCCGAAGGTCGTCGGCTTCAAGGACGGCATCGGCGACATCGGCCTCGCGCAGGAGATCGTGCTCGCCGCCGAGGCGACCGGTCGCGACTTCGCGTTCTTCAACGGGCTGCTCACCGCCGAGCTCAGCCAGGGCGCCTACCGCGGCATCGGCATCCCGCTGTACTCCTCGGCCGCGTTCGCGATGCTGCCCGAGCTCGCCGCGCTGCACTACCGGGCCTACGTCGACGGCGACGAGGGCGTGCGGCTGCGCCTGCTCCGCGAGTTCTACACGCCGCTCGTGAACCTGCGCGACGAGACGCCCGGGTTCGGCGTCTCGCTGATCAAGGCCGGCCTGCGCCTGCGCGGGCTGCCCGTCGGATCGGTGCGCCCGCCGCTCGTCGATCCGACGGCCGCGCAGGAGGCGCGCCTCGGCGCGATCCTCGACCGCGGGCTCGAGCTCGCCGCCGAGCTCGGCGGCACCCCGACTGCGGATGCCTCGCGCGAGGCAGGTGCCTCGAGCGAGGCATCCGCCGCCGCCCTCGCCCCCGAGGCGGCGACCGCGCGATGACGGCCGCGATCGCCCGGCTCGACACGCGGATGCTCCGCGCGCCGCTGGCGCGCCCCTGGGGGCCGGACGTGCTCGACCTGACCCTGATCGAGGTGCTCGTCGAGGACAGCGACGGGGCGGTCGGCCGCGGCCTCTCGTGGACGCCGACCATCGGCGGGCACGCCGTGCAGGCGCTGCTCGACCACGACATCCGCGACTTCGCGCTCGGCCGCCCCGCCGACGCCGAGACGCTGTGGCCGGCGCTCTGGGCGCGACTGCACGAGGCGGGCGGCGGCGGCATCACGACCATCGCGATGGCCGGGCTCGACCTCGCCCTGTGGGACCTCGCCGGGCGCCGCGCCGGGCTGGGGCTCGTCGACCTGCTCGGCCGGGCCCGCACCGACACCGTCGCCTACGGCAGCGGCGTGAACCTGCACTACCCGCTCGACGAGCTCGTCGCGCAGGCCGAGCGCTGGGTCGCCGCCGGGTTCACCGGCGTGAAGGTGAAGGTCGGCTCGCCCGACCTCGCCGACGACGTGCGGCGAATCGCGGCCGTGCGCGAGGTGCTCGGGCCCGACCGCTTCCTCGCGATCGACGCGAACCAGCGCTGGACCCTCGACCGCGCCGAGCGCGCGATCGGCGAGCTCGCGCCGTTCGACCTGCGCTGGATCGAGGAGCCGCTGCGCGCCGACGACCTGCCCGGGCACGTCGCGCTCCGCGACCGCCTCCGCGCGGGCGGCGTGGACGTGCCGATCGCCCTCGGCGAGAACGTGCACACGAGGTACCGGTTCGCCGAGTTCCTCGATGCCGGCGTCGTCGACGTCGTGCAGCCGAACGTCGTGCGGGTCGGCGGCATCACGCCGTTCCGCGGCATCGCCGCCCTCGCCGACCGGCACGGCGTCGAGGTCGCCCCGCACCTGCTGCTCGAGCTCTCGGCGCAGCTCGCGCTGACCCTGCCGCACGAGACGCTGGTCGAGTCGGTCGAGGATGCCTCGTTCGCCGACCTCGGCATCCTCGCGGGCGACCCGCCCGTCGTCGTCGAGCAGGGGCGGGTCCGCGACACCGGGCGACCGGGCCTCGGCATCGAGCTCGCCGCGGCGCCCGTTCCCGCCTGACCCGTGCCGGCCTGACCCGGGCCATCCGCCCACCGAACCGCCGCCTTCCACCGCTTCCACTCCACCGCCGACCGGAGGACCAGATGACCGACCAGACCCTCACCGCCGCCAGCGCCGCGCCCGCCGCATCCGCCGCATCCGCCGCGCCCGCCGCGACCGCCGCGACCGCCGCGACCACCGCCGCCGACCTCGACGCCGTCGCCGGCGCCGCCCGCCGCGCGTTCGCGACGACCGTCGCCTCGACCGCCGCCGAGCGAGCCGCCTGGCTCCGCGCCGCCGCCGACGCGCTCGACGCGAACGCCGCCGAGCTCATCGCCCTCGCCGACGAGGAGTCGCACCTCGGCCCGGCCCGCCTCACCGGCGAGCTCGCGCGCACCACGAACCAGCTCCGCCTCTTCGCCGGCGCCGTGCTGGAGGGCTCGTACCTCGAGGCGACGATCGACCACGTCGACCCGGCCGCGATCCCGCCGCGGCCCGACCTCCGCCGCATCCTCCGCCCGCTGGGCCCGGTCGCCGTGTTCAGCGCGTCGAACTTCCCGTTCGCGTTCTCGGTCGCGGGCGGCGACACCGCGTCGGCGCTCGCGGCCGGATGCCCCGTCATCGTGAAGGGCCACTCGGCCCACCCGCGCCTCTCGGCGCGCACCGCCGAGCTCGTCGCCGGGGCCCTCGCCGGCGCCGGCGCCCCCGACGGGATCTTCGGGCACGTCACCGGCCGCGCGGCGGGCGTCGCGCTCGTGCAGCACCCCGAGATCCGCGCCGTCGGGTTCACCGGTTCGCTGCACGGCGGGCGGGCGCTGTTCGACCTCGCAAACGGCCGCCCCGACCCCATCCCCTTCTACGGCGAGCTCAGCGCCGTGAACCCGGTGCTCATCACTCCCGCCGCGATCGAGGCGCGCGCCGAGGAGCTCGCCGCCGGCCTCGCCGGGTCGTTCACCCTCGGCGCCGGGCAGTTCTGCACGAACCCGGGCGTCGTGTTCGCGCCGGCCGGCTCGGGCTTCGCCGAGCGCGTGGCGGCGGCGGTCGGCGCGGAGCCCGCCGCGGTGCCGATGCTCACCGACGGCATCGCCGACGCGTTCGCCGGCGGGCTCGCCGCCCTCGGCGGCCGCCCGGGCGTGCGGGTCGTCGCCGGCGACCTCGCCCAGCAGGCCGGCACCGGTTCGGCGGTCGTGCTCGCCACGGATGCCTCGGCCGTCCTCGCCGACCCGCAGGCGCTGTTCACCGAGTGCTTCGGCCCGTCGACCCTGGTCGTCGAGTACGCCGACGTCGACGAGGCGCTCGCGGCCATCGCCCGCGTGGGCGGCAGCCTCACCGCGACCGTGCACGCGCAACCCGACGAGCCCGTCGACGCGATCGTCGCCGTGCTCGCCGAGGTCGCCGGACGCGTGCTGTTCGCCGGCTGGCCGACGGGCGTCGCCGTGAGCTGGGCGCAGCAGCACGGCGGCCCGTGGCCGTCGACCACGACGATCCACACGTCGGTGGGCATGACCGCGATGCGCCGGTTCCTCCGCCCGGTCGCGTTCCAGGCTGCCCCGGAGCACGCGCTGCCCGACGAGCTGAAGGAGCACAACCCGCTCGGCATCCCGCGCCGCGTCGACGGCGTGCTCGAGGTGCCCCCGGCTTCCTGACCCGCCACCGGTGGTTGAGCCCGTCGAAACCACCCCACCCACCCACCGGTGGTTTCGACCGGCTCGACCACCGCCCCGTCTCCGCGGCCCGTACGATCGAACGCATGCCCGTCGCGTCGTACCTCGCCGCGGCGACCCCGCCGCGGCTCGCGGTCGGCGGCATCACGGTCGCGATCCCGGTGCTCGCGGTCGAGCAGACGGGGGATGTCGCGCTCGGCGGCCTCCTCGCCGCCGCCACGCTCGGGCCGAGCATCGTCGCCGCGCCGTTCGCCGGGGCGATGCTCGACCGCAGCCGCCGGCCCGGCGCACTCATCGCCGCGGCCGGGCTCCTGATGGCGGCCTCGTTCGCCGTCGCCGCGTTCCTCGGGCCGGTGCCGGCGTGGATCGTCGCGATCGTGCTCCTCGCGGGCGGCGCCGCGACGCCCTTCGTCATGGGCGGCATCTCGAGCTTCGTCACCGAGAGCATCCCCGACGAGCGTCGCGCGTACGCGATCGACGCGCTCGCCTACAACCTGGGCTCGGTGATCGGCCCGGCCGTCGTGGCCGCCGCCGCCGCGCTCGGGTCGGCTCGGATCGCGACGCTCCTCATGGCGGCGAGCGCGGTCGTCGGCGCGATCGGCACCGTGCCGCTGCGACTGCGCCCCGCCGGCGGCCCGGCACGTGCGTCGATGTGGCGGACGATGGGGCGGGGCATCCGCCACATCGCGCTCCACCGGCCGCTCGCGGTCATCACGACGAGCGGCACCGTCAGCCAGTTCGGGGCCGGTGGCCTCGCGATCGCCGCGGTCGCCCTGTCGATGCAGCGCACCGGCGATGCGAGCCAGGGCGCGCTCGTCGTGACGGCGTTCGCGATCGGCGGCCTGCTCGGCGCGCTCTGGAACTCGGGCCACCGCAGCCGGCTGCGCCCCGAGGCGACCATGGGCCTCGGCTTCGCCGCGACCGGCGTGCTCACCGTCGTCGCCGCCGTCGACCTCGGCCTGTGGTGGACGGTCGTCGCGATCGGCGCCTCCGGCTTGTTCACCGCCCCGAGCGCGGCGGCGCTGCTGCTCATCCGCAAGCAGCAGAGCCCGCCGGCGCTGCGCTCGCAGGTGTTCACCGTCGGCGCCGGGCTCCGCGCCGCGGCCGCTGCCGCCGGTGCCGCGGTCGCGGGCCTCGCGTCGGGCATCGGCGCGGGTCCCCTGCTCGTGGTCATCGGCGTGATCTGGATCGGCTCCGGCGCCATGCTCCTCGCCTACCCGCGCGACGCCCCGCCCATCGACGGCCCCGCGGCGCCGGTGCCGCCGCCGGTCGAGTAGGGAGCGAAGCGACCGTATCGGGACCCCCGCTCGCGCGGATGAGGAGGAATTCGCCGACACGCGGGACCGGGGCATCCGACACGCCGAGCGCTCCGGAATTCCTCCTCATCGGCGAAGGGGACACGGAGCGCACAGGTGTCGATACGCGCGCTGCGCGCCCTACTCGACCGCCGGCAGCGCACCCGTCAGATGCCGAGCTGCAGCTCCGCGATCGTCACCGGCAGGCCGGTCTCGAGCGACCGGTTGCCCGCGATGCCGACCGACACCGCCTTCACGCCGTCGGCGTAGCCGGCGACGCGGTCGAGCGGCTCGTCGACGGCCACCCGGTTGAAGACGTGGTCGAGCAGGTACGCGTCGCCGCCGCCGTGGCTGCCGATGCCCTCTGGGATCTCGACCTCCTGCGCCGACTCCCAGTGCCGCTGCACGACGAGCCGCTCGCCGTCGGGACGGAGCAGGTCGACCTGCGAGGCATCCGGATGCATCGACGGGTCGACGACGACCCGGCCGTCCTCGCCGATCAGCACCGCCCCGCGCTCGACGACCTCGAGCTCGGCGCGGCCCTCGGTGCCGTTGACCGTGACGCGGTAGCCCTCCCAGGGCGCATGCGCGTTCAGCGAGTAGCTCATCGTCGCGCCGGAGTCGTAGTCGACGAGGGCGGCGAGGTTGTCCTCGATGGTGATGCCCGGGTCGAACACGTCGCGGTCGCGCAGGTAGCCGTCGTGGTGCTCCTGGTCGAGGTAGAGCTCCTTCAGGCGCGCGTCGGCCGCGAGGTCGAGGGCGAAGGGGTCGCCGGATGCCCCGGTCCCGCGTCCGGGGCGCTCGCCGAGGCCGCGCGCTGCGGCGTTCTCGGCGCCGTAGAACCGGAGGCCGCCGCTCGCGAACACGCGCACCGGGGTCGCCTGGATCCACCAGTTCACGAGGTCGAAGTGGTGCGACGCCTTGTGGATGAAGAGGCCGCCCGAGTTGGCCTTGTCGCGATGCCAGCGGCGGAAGTAGTCGGCGCCGTGCACGGTGTCGAGGGCCCACTCGAAGTGGACGCTCGTGACCTTGCCGATCCGGCCGTCGGCGATGACGCGGCGGAGGGTCGCGTTGCGCGGGCTGTAGCGGTAGTTGAACGTCGTGATGACGTCGCGGCCGGTCTCGGCGATGGCCGCGCCGATGCGCCGAACGCTCTCGGCGTCGATCGTGAGCGGCTTCTCGACGACGACGTCGGCGCCCGCGCGGAGCGATCGCACGATGTAGTCGGCGTGGGTGAAGTCGGGGGTCGTGATGACGACGCGGTCGATGCGCTCGTCGACGATCATGCGCTCGAGGTCGTCGGGCGCGTAGCGCTTCGGCACGGGGTACCCGGCGACGACGACCTCGCGCTCGTAGACGTCGAGGCGGCCGGGGTTCGCGTCGCTCCAGGCGACGAGCTCGGCCAGGTCGGGCACGTGCTCGGCACCGAGCACGGTGCCCGTCATCGCGCCGAGGTACATGCCGGCGCGACTGCCGGTGCCGATGAGTGCGTAGCGTTCGCGGGCCAAGGCGTCCTCCGTGACGTGTGACGTGGGGTCGGGTGGGAGAAAGCGCTTCCTCGCGACATCCCGGCCGAATCGGCGACCTGCCGCACGACGTTGGGAAAGCGCTATCTCGTGCCGCTACCATTCTTGCACGCCTCGGGCCGTGGCGGGCAACCCGCCCGCATCGGCCCGCGGTAGCATTCAGGCGCCCGCGCCCCGGCGGGCGCAGGCCCCGTCCCCGGCGGGCCCCCAGCGGGAGGAACCATGACCGACAGCACGCGCCACAGCCCGGCCACGCTCCACGACGTGGCCCGCGAGGCGGGGGTGTCGCTCGCCACGGCCTCGCGCTCGCTCAACGGCTCGACCCGCAAGGTCAACGAGGAGTACCGCAAGCGCGTGCTCGAGGCCGCCGCACGCCTCGACTACTCCCCCAACCTGTCGGCCCAGGCCGTCGCCCGCGGCACCACCACGACCGTGGCGCTGCTCGTGGCCGACATCGCCGACCCTTACTTCTCCTCGATGGCCTCCGGCGTCGTCGCCGAGGCCGACCACGAGCACCTCATCGTCACGATGGCCGCCACCGAGCGAGACCCCGAGCGGGAGCTCGAGCTCGTCCGCGCGCTCCGCGGCCAGCGCCCCCGCGCGATGATCCTCGCCGGCTCCCGCCGCACCGACGACCCGACCGGCGGAGCCCTCGCCGAGGAGCTCGCGGCGTACGAGCGCGCCGGCGGACGCGTCGTGCTGATCAGCCGCAACGAGTTCGACTTCCGCACCGTGCTCCTCGACAACCGCGCCGGCGCCGCCGCGCTCGCGACCGCCCTCGCCGGACTCGGCTACCGCCGGTTCGCCGTCGTCACCGGCGCCGAGGGCCTCCGCACCGCGGGCGACCGCCTCGACGGGTTCCGCGAGGGGCTCGCCGCCGCCGGGATCGAGCTCGCCGAGCGCGACGTCGTCCGCGTCGAGTTCACCCGCGACGGCGGCTACGACGGCACCCGCGCGCTCATCGACCGCGGGCTCGACGGCATCGAGGTCGTCTTCGCGGCGAACGACGTCATGGCGGTCGGCGCGCTCTCGGCGATCCGCGACGCCGGCCTCGAGCCCGGTGTCGACCTCGCCGTCGCCGGCTTCGACGACATCACGACCGTGCGCGACGTCACGCCGCCGCTGACCACGGTGCGCGTCCCGCTCGAGGAGCTCGGACGGCGCGCGCTGCGCCTCGCGCTCGACGACGCGGATGCCCCGGGCGAGCCGGTGAGCACCGAGGTCGTGCTGCGCGCCTCGACGCCGGGGCCGCGCTCGGCCTGACGCCGCGGCCGGCCTACCGCCGGCGAACGCCGGCGCATCCTGCGAACGTGCCCGCCCCAGCCCTGAAGGCCGGGCCGCACGCACGCACGCACGCAATTCAGGAGATTCGACCGCATCCCATCCCCTGGGCCGGCATGGCGTCGAATCTCCTGAGCCAGCGCGCCTCACGGGACGCTCGGCCCTCCCCACCACCGGGGTGTTGCGCGAGCGCGCCACCTGTGGCACACTCGGGTAAACGCTTTCCCGCAGCGGCGCGGCGGCCTCGGCCTCCGACCCGCTCCCGGCTCGAACAGGAACGATCCCGTGGCAGAGAACACCACCCGCACCCTCGGCATCATCATGAACGGCGTGTCCGGTCGGATGGGCTACCGCCAGCACCTCGTGCGCTCGATCCTCGCGATCCGCGAGCAGGGCGGCGTGCTCCTCGCCGACGGCGAGACCCGCGTCCAGGTCGAGCCGATCCTCGTCGGCCGCAGCGAGAAGAAGCTCGCCGACCTCGCCGCCAAGCACGGCATCGAGCACTGGACGACGAACCTCGACGAGGCCCTCGCCGACCCGCGCTGGGAGGTCTACGCCGACTTCCTCGTGACCAAGGCCCGCGCCGCCGCCATCAAGAAGGCGATCGCCGCCGGCAAGGCGATCTACACCGAGAAGCCGACCGCCGAGAGCTTCGAGGAGGCCCTCGAGCTCGCCCGCCTCGCCCTGGAGGCCGGCATCAAGAACGGCGTCGTGCACGACAAGCTCTACCTGCCCGGCTTCCAGAAGCTCCGCCGCCTCATCGACTCCGGCTTCTTCGGCCGCATCCTCTCGGTGCGCGGCGAGTTCGGCTACTGGGTGTTCGAGGGCGACTGGCAGCCCGCCCAGCGCCCCAGCTGGAACTACCGCGCCGAGGACGGCGGCGGCATCATCGTCGACATGTTCCCGCACTGGAACTACCTGCTCGAGAACCTCTTCGGCCGCGTCGAGTCGGTCTACGCGAAGGCCGCGACCCACATCCCGAGCCGCGTCGACGAGCGCGGCGACGAGTACGTCGCCACCGCCGACGACGCCGCGTACGGCATCTTCGAGCTCGAGGGCGGCGTCGTCGCCCAGCTCAACTCGAGCTGGACGGTGCGCGTGAACCGCGACGAGCTCGTCGAGTTCCAGGTCGACGGCACGCACGGCTCGGCCGTGGTGGGCCTGTTCGGCTGCAAGATCCAGCCGCGCAACGCGACCCCGAAGCCGGTCTGGAACCCCGACCTGGCCGACGCGCATGACTACGACGCCGACTGGATCGAGGTGCCGACGAACGACGTGTTCGAGAACGGCTTCAAGACCCAGTGGGAGGAGTTCATCCGCCACGTCGTCGAGGACGCGCCGAACCACTACGACTTCCTCGCCGGCGCCCGCGGCGTGCTCGTCGCCGAGGAGGGCCTGCGCTCGTCGGCCGAGGGCCGTCGCATCGACATCCCCGTCGTCACGCTCGAGGGCACGTCGGACGCCTCGCCCGCGGACGCCTCGGGCACGCCGGCCGAGGCATCCGACGCCGAGGCATCCGCCTCCGAGCTGGCCGGAGCCCGCTGACCATGACCGACCTCACCCTCCTCGACCGCGACGGCGGCCTCACGGCCGTGCCGCTCGCCGAGGCGCCGGCGTTCCAGAAGCCGCGGCAGCCGCTGCGGAGCCGCGTCGCGTACGCCGCGGCGCACGTGGTGCCGAAGACGCACGCCGACAACACGCCGGGCGAGCCCGCGGAGATCGACTGGGACGCCACGCTCGCCTTCCGCCACCACGTCTGGTCGTGGGGACTCGGCGTGGCCGACGCCATGGACACCGCGCAGCGCAACATGGGCCTCGACGCCCGGGCGACGCGCGAGCTGATCACCCGCAGCGCCGCCGAGGCGAACGCGGTCGGCGGCAAGCTCGTCGTCGGCGTGAACACCGACCACCTCGAGGCCGAGCAGGTCTCGCTCGACGAGGTCATCGACGCCTACAAGGAGCAGCTGCACCACACGGAGGACGCGGGCGCCGGCGCCGTGCTCATGGCGAGCCGCCACCTGGCGCGTGCCGCGCGCACCGCCGACGACTACCGCCGCGTGTACCGCGAGGTGCTCGCCGCGGCCGGCGCCCCGGTGGTGCTGCACTGGCTCGGCACCGCGTTCGACCCGCAGCTCGCGGGCTACTTCGGCTCCGACGACTGGTCGGTCGCGTCGCAGACGCTGCTGCAGGTGATCGAGTACAACCGCGACAAGGTGCAGGGCGTGAAGATGAGCCTGCTCGACGCCGACGCCGAGATCTCGGTGCGCGAGCGCCTGCCCGAGTCGGCGCGCATGTTCACGGGCGACGACTTCCACTACGTGGGCCTCATCGCCGGTGACGAGCGCGGCCACTCCGACGCGCTCCTCGGGGCGTTCGCCGCGCTGGCGCCGAACGCGTCGGCCGCGATCCAGGCCCTCGACGCCGACGACGAGGCGGCGTACCACCGCATCCTCGGCCCGACCGAGGCGCTCTCGCAGCAGGTGTTCGCCGCGCCGACGTACTACTACAAGACCGGCGTCGCCTTCCTGTCGTGGCTGAACGGCCACCAGTCGGCGTTCCAGATGATCGGCGGCCTGCACGCCGCCCGCAGCCTGCCGCACCTGTCGCGCATCGTCGAGCTCGCGAACGCGTCGGGCTCGCTCGAGCGGCCCGAGCTCGCGGCGGCGCGCTGGCACTCGATGCTCACGCTGAACGGCGTCGACGTGCACGCGGCGGTCGCCGCGCCCGCGGTCGAGACGGTCGGCGTGCCCGCCGAGGAGGTGCTCGCGTGAGCAACGGCGCAGCGGGCGCCGGCGCCGCGACCTCCGGCGCCGCGTGGGATGCCTCGGCCGGCGCGCACCCGCGCCTGTCGATGAACCAGGCGACGATCAAGTACGCGAACCTCGACGAGGCGCTGCACTCGGTCGCCGCCGGCGGGTACGAGGCGATCGGCCTGTGGCGCGAGCCCGTGCAGGAGGTCGGCCTCGCCGAGTCGGCGCGCCGGCTCCGCGACAGCGGACTGCGCTTCACGACGCTCTGTCGCGGCGGGTTCTTCACGATGCCCGAGGGTCCCGAGCGCCGGGCCGCGATCGACGACAACCGCCGGGCGATCGAGGAGACCGCGACGCTCGCCGCGGCCGGCGCCCCCGGCTCGACGGCGGTGTACGTGCTCGTCGCGGGCGGCCTGCCCGAGGGGTCGCGCGACGTCGTCGACGCCCGCGCGCGGGTGGCCGACGCCCTCGCCGAGCTCGCCCCCGAGGCCCAGGCCGCCGGAGTGACGCTCGCGATCGAGCCGCTGCACCCGATGTTCGCGTCCGACCGCTGCGTGGTCACCACGCTCAAGCAGGCCCTCGACCTGGCCGAGCCGTTCGCGCCCGAGGTCGTGGGCGTCACGGTCGACACGTTCCACATCTGGTGGGATCCGGAGGTGCTGCCGCAGATCGCGCGGGCCGGGGCATCCGGCCGCATCGCGACCTACCAGGTGTGCGACTGGAAGACGCCGCTGCCGGCGAACGTGCTGAACAGCCGGCACTACCCGGGCGACGGCGTGATCGACTTCGCGACGCTCACCGCCGCGGTCGAGGCGACCGGCTACGCCGGCGACGTCGAGGTCGAGATCTTCAACGACGACATCTGGAACGCGCCCTACGACGAGGTCGTCGCCCGCACCGCCGAGACGTTCGGCGCGGCGGTCGGCCCGCACCTCGCGCTGCCGGTCCGCACCGCCTGACGGCGCGCGGCACCGCCCGCGCTCACGCCGCACCCGCCGCCGGGTCTCGCGCTGCACGCGCGAGCACCCGGCGGCGGCGTTCCATGCCCGCGTAGAACACGGCGTACGCGACGGCCGACCCGGCGATCAGCGCCGCGAACGCCCACGCGGCCGGCCGGGTCCACTCGAGGTCGCCGGCGCGCGCGGCGACCGAGACCAGCATGGCGGCGAGGCTCGCGAGCTGCGCCTGGAACGTCCAACGGAACGACGACCAGCGCCGGTCACGCAGCAGCTGCAGGTTCACGACCCCGGGCAGCGTCAGCACCGCGCCAAGGACCTTCGCGGTGAGCGGGGTGAGGCTCCACCCCCACGCCTCGCTGAGCGCCGACGGCACCGGCGACAGGAACAGCGCGAGCCCGGCGACCGCGGCCAGGCCGCCCGCGACCGCGAGCCAGGTCGCCCAGACCCGCGGCACCTCGGCGTCGTCCGGCTCGGGCGTCCGCGGGTCGCGCAGGCGGTTCACGAGCAGCACCGCGAGCACGGCGAACGGCGTGACGGCGTAGAGCACCGACCAGGTGACGAACGACACGTGCCACGGGTGGAAGCGGTCGGCGTGCAGCAGCGTGGCGATGCCGAGCAGCCCCGCGAACACGACGACGGCCGGGAATCCCGGGTGCACGCGGTGCCATCGCGTCTCGAGCACGGTCCACGAGAAGAACCAGATGCCGCCGAGGTACGCCGACCCGAGCAGCATGGCGCTGAGCGGCGGCCGGATGGTCCAGGCGAACGTCGTCGCGGTCGTGCCGGGCAGGAGCAGCAGCAGGAATGCGGCCGCGGCGAGGAAGGGGATCACGACCGCGGCGAGGATGCGGGTCGCGGGCAGCAGCCGGTCATCGCGGGGCGGGCGCTCCCGACGGGCGGCCACGTCAGCCGCCGAGCGCGAAGGACACGGCGTCGGCGACCGGCAGCGCGCGCCCGCGGCCGCGGGCGGCCTCGAAGGTGAGCGCGTCGGGCCCGTCGAGGAGCCGGTCGACGAACGGGGTGGTGACGATGAAGGGCTGCATGTTGTAGAGGCCGGTGCGTTCGCGCAGCACCTCGGATGCCCCGAACAGCAGCCCGGCGCGCTCGGCCTCGCCGTCCGCCGCGGCGACGGCGGTGAGCCCTTCCAGCCCGTAGGCGATGCCCTCGTCGTGGGCGAGCCGGCACGACAGGTCGAGGTTCTGCCCGAACCTGGTGCGGGCCTCGTCGGGCTGGCCGAGCAGGAGCCGCACCCAGCCGATGTGGTACTGCGCGATCGACTCGGCGTGCCGGTCGCCGCGCCGCTTGGCGATGTCGAGGCTCGAGGCGAACCGGTCGAGCGCCGAGTCGAGCCGGCCGAGCAGCAGCTCGACACGGCCGATGGTGATGAGCGCGAAGCCCTCGCCCCAGCTGTCGCCCTGCTCGCGCATGCTGGCGAGCGCGCGCTCGAGCGACTCCTGCGCCCCGACCGGGTCGGGCGGCACGACCGCGCCGAGTTGCGCGAGCCCGAGCGAGATGTAGGCGAGGCCCTCGCCGGAGAGGTCGCCGGCCCGGCGGAAGCCCTCCGCGCTCCGCCGCAGGTCGGGCAGGAGCGTCTCGTCGGGCCGCTGCCAGAACGCGACGGCGCGGGTGAAGTAGAGCGCGGTCGCGAGGGTGAGGTCGTCGAGCTCCTCCCCGAGTCGAGCACTTCGGCCATCCACGCGCGCGCCTCGCCGAGGTGCCCGCCGACCCACCAGTAGAGGAACAGCGTCCAGCAGAAGTGCGCGGCGGCCGTCCACTGCCGGGTGTCGAGCAGGTGCCGCATGACCGCGCGCAGGTTGTCGGCGTCGTCCGAGAGGCGCTGCACCCAGGTGAGCTGCGAGGCGCCCTCGAGGGCGAACTCGGCCTCCTCGCCGAGGGCGAGGTACCAAGCGGCGTAGCGGTCGTGCACCGCGCGGGCGTCGGGCAGCTGCTCGAGGTGCTCGTGGGCGACCTCGCGCACGGCGCCGAGCAGGTTGTAGACGGCCCGCTCGCCGCGCTCCTCCTGCCGCACGATGCTCGCGTCGACGAGGGCCTCGAGGTCGGCGATCACCTCGCCGTTGCTGCTCGCGGCGATCGCCTCGGCGGCCTCGAGCGAGAAGGGGCCGGCGAACACGCCGAGCCGGGCGAACAGGCCCTGCGCGCGCTCGGGCACGAGCTGCACGCTCCACTCGATCGCGCCGCGCATGGTGCGGTGCCGTTCGGGCAGGTCGCGCGAGCCGTCGGTGAGCAGCGGCAGGCGCCGGTGGAGCCGTTCGAGCAGCTCGGCCGGCGGCAGCACGCGGGCACGCGCGGCGGCCAGCTCGATCGCGAGCGGCACGCCGTCGAGGGCCACGCACACCCGGGCGACGTCGACGGCGTTCTCGGCGGTGAGCTCGAAGTCGG
Source organism: Agromyces sp. MMS24-K17 (assembly GCF_043950245.1). GTDB lineage: Bacteria > Actinomycetota > Actinomycetes > Actinomycetales > Microbacteriaceae > Agromyces. The sequence goes on from NZ_CP171640.1 coordinate 3,936,428, forward strand.
GCTTCACGGCCCGCACGCGGTCGACGAAGAGCCGCACCGACGCGGCCTGCAGCTCGCCGGGCCGGTCGACGATGCGCGCGGGATCGGGCAGGGGCAGCGGCCCGAGCTCGACGCCGTGCTCGCCCGAGACGCGCAGCAGGCTCCGGCTGGTGACGAGCACCGAGACCTCGGGCAGCTCCTCGAGGAGGTCGCGGAGCACCGTGCCCGCGCCGACGACCTGCTCGAAGTTGTCGACGAGCAGGAGCATCCGCCGCCCGCGCAGTGCGATGCGCACCTTGTCTGCGAGGCTGCCGTCGCCGGAGTCGTGGAGGCCCACGGCGGCGGCGATCGCGGCGGGCACGCGCTCGGGGTCGGACACGGCCGCGAGGTCGACGAACGCGATGCCGTCGGGGAAGTCGTCGTGCACCGCGACGGCGACGACGAGCCCGAGGAGGCTCTTGCCGATGCCCGCCGGGCCGGTGACGGTGACGAACCGGGCGGCGCCGCGCAGCAGGCCGACGACGGCGGCGAACTCGCGCTCCCGGCCGATCATCTCCGACAGGGGCACGGGCGGCGGCGTGATGTGCCCGCCCTCGACGGCGACCACGGGGGCGCCGCCCTCCTGGTCGGCACCGCGGTCGAAGCGTTCGGCGAGGAGGGTCGCGAGGTCGCCGCGGACGAGCTCGGCGAGCTCCTCCTCGTCGGAGAAGTAGACGTAGGCGGCGCCGTCGTCGTCGCGGATCCGGCCCAGGAGCTCGGTGAGCCGCGGTTCGCGGTCGGGCACGTCCTTGACGTACACGAGCTTCGGCATGTCGCGCCGTGCGAGGCGCCACTCGTCCTCGAGGCCGGAGATCTCCTCCCCGGGGCGACCCAGCCGTAGCGCTCGGCGTAGAGGCCGACGAAGATGTCGCTCTGCTCGAGGTAGGCGCGGTACAGCTCGCGGGGCGGGTGGGGGCGCGCGCCGAGCTCGAACATGACGGGAGCGAGCCGCAGCTCCTCGATCGCACGCCGGACCGCGCGCCGTTCGGGCGCCAGCTCCTTCAGGGTGGAGCTCACGAACACGCGCAGGCGCTGGTCGGGGGTCCGGATGGCTCCCCGCGCAGGGTTCATGAGGAAAAGTCTGTTCCCGCGGCGGGTCGCCTGTAAATACGCCGAAGCGGATGTCTCGCCCCCACGCTCCCCCCAATGCGGGGCGCAGGACGACGGGGACGCGACGCCGCGAGGCGGCGGCGGTACACTCGCCGCGTGGAGCGCCGGCCGGTGATCCTGGTCGCGGGGACGGACGGGGAGGTCGTCGCCGCAGAACTCGCTCGCCGCTACGCGGCCGACTACGAGGTGCGTTCCGCGCGGGATGCCACGGCCGCACGGGCGGCCCTCGACGAGCTCGAGGCATCCGGCAGCGCGCTCGCCCTCGTGATCGCCGGCACGGGCGGGGCCGACGACGACCCGTCGGCGCTCTTCGCCGACGCCCGCCGGCGCTTCCCCGACGCCCGGCGGACCGCGGTGGTCGCGTGGGGCGCCTGGGGCGACGAGCGGATCGCGGCGTCGCTCCTCGACCTGATGGCGCGCGGGGCGATGGACGGCTACCTCGTCGTGCCCTCGGCGCGACCCGACGAGTCGTTCCACAAGGGCGTGACCGACCTGCTGCGGGGCTGGGCGCGTGCCGCGGGCGTCGACCGACCCGGCTTCACCGTCGTCGCCGATCCGGCCTCGCCCCGTACGCACGCGCTGCGCGCGCGGATCGCCCGCACCGGCGCGCACGTGCGGGATCTCGCTCCCGACGATCCGGCCGCGGCCGCGCTGCTGGCGGCCGCAGGTGCCGGCTCGCCGCGCGTGCCCGTCGTCGCCGCCCACGACGGCGCGATCCTCGTCGACCCCGACGACCTCGAGCTCGCGCGCGCCGGCGGCCTGACGACGGACCTGCCCGATCGGGTGGTCGACGTCGTCGTCGTCGGGGCGGGGCCGGCCGGGCTCGCCGCCGCGGTGTACGCCGCGAGCGAGGGCCTCGACACGCTGGTGCTCGAGCCGGCGTCGATCGGCGGGCAGGCGGGTTCGAGCTCGCTGATCCGCAACTACCTCGGCTTCGCGCACGGCGTCACCGGCGCCGACCTCGCGCTGAACGCGTACCGGCAGGCCTGGCTGTTCGGCGCGCGCTTCGCGCACGCGCGCCGCGCGACGGGGCTGGCCGTCCTCGACGGCGGCAGCGCCGGCAGCGGCGGCACGCGCGCCGGCACGGGCCCCGCCGCCTTCCGCCTCGCGGTCGACGACGCGCACGTCGACGCCCGGTCGGTCGTGCTCGCGACCGGCGTCGACTACCGGCGGCTCGCGGTGCCCGCCCTCGACGCCTTCGTCGGCGTCAGCGTGTTCTACGGCGCGAGCTCGGTCGAGGCGCAGGCGCAGTCGGGCCGCGACGTGCTCGTGGTCGGCGGGGGCAACTCCGCGGGGCAGGCGGCGCTGCACCTGGCCCGGTTCGCCCGCTCGGTGTCGCTCGTCGTGCGCGGCGCGCACCTGGCCGACAGCATGTCGCAGTACCTCGTCGCCGAGCTGGCGGCCGCGGGCGTCGCGATCGTCACCGGATCGCGCCTCGCCGACGCCGCCGCCGACCCCGCCGACGGACGGCTCGCGACCGTCGTGCTCGCCCACGACGACGGCAGCCGGGTCGAGGTGCCCGCGGCCGCCGTGTTCATCACCATCGGCGCGCGTCCGCGTACCGACTGGGTCGGCGACGCCGTGCGCCGCGACCGGTGGGGCTCGGTGCTGACCGGCGAGGACGCCCTCGCCGACGGCCTGGACGGCGTGGCGCCGATCGCCGACGCGGTGCGCGCGGCGTGGCCCGACGGGCGCGTCCCCGAACCGCTCGAGACCTCGCTGCCCGGATGCTTCGCCGCCGGCGACGTGCGCCGGGCCTCGATCAAGCGGGTCGCCGCGGCCGTGGGCGAGGGGTCGGCGGTCGTGTCATCCGTGCACCGCCACCTCGGGCCGCACGTGGGCGGCTGACCGAGCCGCCGCCGCGGGCCGCTGCGATGGCCTTCGACCGCTCAGGCCGACTGCACCCGCTCGAGCTCCGCGTACCGGCCGCCCCGGGCGATGAGCTGGTCGTGCGACCCGACCTCCACCACGCGGCCGTGCTCCAGCACGACGATGCGGTCGGCCGACCGGATCGTCGACAGCCGGTGCGCGACGACGAGCGTGGTGCGCCCGCGCATGAGGTGCTCGAGCGCGACCTTGATCTTCGCCTCGCTCTCGGGGTCGAGCGCGCTCGTGGCCTCGTCGAGCAGCAGGATGCGCGGGTCGCGCACGAGCGCGCGGGCGATCGACAGGCGCTGCCGCTGCCCGCCCGAGAGCCGCGCGCCGCGTTCGCCGACGACCGTGTCCCAGCCCTGCGGCTGCGCCTCGACGATCTCGAGCGCGTTCGCGTCGCGCAGGGCGGCGAGCACGCGGTCGTCGTCGACCTCGCCGAGCCCGTAGGTGATGTTGTCGCGGATGGATCCCTCGAACAGCACCGACTCCTGGGGCACGACCGACACGAACCGGCGCACGGTGCGCAGGTCGAGCTCCTCCATGTCGACGCCGTCGAGCCGGACCCGCCCGCCCGTCGGGCGCACGAACCCGAGCACGAGGTTGAGCAGCGTCGACTTGCCCGACCCGCTGGAGCCGACGAACGCGACCGTCTCCCCCGGCCGGATCGCGAGGTCGACGCCGTCGAGCGCGGGCGCCTCGGCGTCGGGGTAGCGGAACCGCACCGCGTCGAGGTCGAGCGCGCCCTCGACCCGGTCGACGGCCCGCTTGCCCGCGTTGCGCTCGAGGTCGGGGTCCTGCAGCACCTCGGCGATGGAGCGCACCGACTCGGTGCCGCGTGCGACGATCGGCAGCAGCATGAGCAGGTTCGTCGCCGACCCGGTGAGCAGCGCGAAGTAGGAGCTCAGCAGCACGACCTGGCCGGGGGTGATGGGCAGGATCCCGGTCAGCGAGACCCACGCGGCGAGCACGAGGCATCCGACGCCCAGCAGCTGCAGGCTCACCCACGACAGCGACGCGAAGCGGCCGTTCAGCAGGTCGAGCTGGAACCCGGCGCTGCGCACGCCCTCGGCGCCGCGGGCGACGCGGTCGACCGCGACCGCCTCGAGCCCGTGCGCGCGGGTGATCGGCAGCAGGGTCGCCATCTCGCCGACCCGCGCCGAGAACTGCTCGACCTCGCGGCGGAACTCCTCGTTCCGTGCACGCGAGCGCCGGTTCAGGATGGCCCGGAGCATCACGGCGAGCGGGATCGCCAGGGCGTACACGGGCAGGAACGCCGGCACGTTGATCGCGGTCATCACGACGGCGCCGAGGAGCACCATGGTCGCGCTCAGCAGCGGGTGCGCGGTCTGCTGCAGCATGACCTCGACGTTCTCGGCGTCGCGGACGACCTTGGTCTGCACGACCGCCGAGTTCGCTCGGGAGTGGAAGCCGATCGACAGCGACTGCAGCCGGGCGGCGAGCGCGTTGCGAAGGTCGGCGCCGATCGAGCGGACGGCGCCCATGAACAGCCGCGTGTACGCGACGTGGTTCGGGTAGTTCTGCACGAGCGCGACGACCGCGAGGCCGGCCCAGAACCACAGCGTCGACATCGGCCCGCCGGCGACGACGACGTCGATGACCCCGGCGGTGATGACCGGGAGGAGCCACAGCGGGGTGTCCTTCAGGGCGAAGAACGCGACGGCGCCGGCGACGCGGCGGCGATGCATCCCGAGCAGCCGCCACACCGAGCGCGTGGGGTGCCGTCCGTCGATGGCGCGTGCGACGCGGGCTTCATTGGAAAGCGCTTCCCGGCTCATGGTTCGATTCTCCACCAATCCGGCCGCCACGGCATCCCCGCAGGCTCGATGACTACGCTGGATCGGTGTCGTTCGATCTCCACCGCGCCCCTGCCGACCGCCTCGCCACCGACGCACTCGCCGCTCGCGGCCTCGAGTACCGACTCGTCGAGCCATCCGATCGCGCGGCCCTCCTCGGCTGGATCGAGGCCGACAACCGCGGCTTCCACCACCCGCGCCCGACCCCGCAGCAGATCGAGTTCGAGCAGCGCACCTTCCGCGACCGCCGGGTCGAGGGCGTCTACGACCGCGCGAGCGCCACGCCCGGCATCCCCGTCGCGACCGTCTCGGGCTGGCCCACCGGCCTCAGCGTGCCTGGCGGCCGCAGCATCGACGCCTGGGCGGTGTCGAGCGTCACCGTCGCCCCGACTCATCGCCGCCGCGGCATCGCCCGCGCGCTCATGGAGGCGCAGCTGCGCAGCGCGATCGAGGCCGGCGCCGCGGTCGCCGTGCTCACCGCGACCGAGGCCACCATCTACGGCCGCTTCGGGTACGCCCCGGCCACCCGCGCGGCGTCGATCCGCATCGACCGGCGACGCGCGCACTGGAGCGGGGCGGATGTCCCGGGCCGCGTCCACGCCGTCGATCCCGCCGCGCTGATCGACCAGGCCCCCGCCATCGCCCGGCGTGCCGTGGCGCGGACGCCCGGCGAGATCGACCGCTGGCCGTCGCTGTTCGAGCGGGTGCTCGGCACCGCCGACCCCGACTCCGAGCACTCGCGCGGCGTGCGCGCCCTCCGCTACGACGACGAGCGCGGCCAGGCGCAGGGCTTCGCGACCTACCGGGTGACGCGCGAGCCCGACCGCCCCGGCACCCTGCACGTGAGCTTCCTCGCCGCGGCGACCGACGACGCCGAGCGGGGCCTCTGGCGCGCGCTCGTCGAGCACGACTTCATCTCGGCGGTGCAGGCGCACCTCCGCTCGGTCGAGGAGCCGCTGCCCTGGCTCCTCGAGGACCCGCGCGCGGTCGAGGTCGACGCGATCGCCGACCACCTCTGGGTGCGCGTGCTCGACCCGGTCGCGGCCCTCGCCGGACGACGCTTCGGCGGCGCCGGCACCCTCACGCTCGAGGTCACCGATCCGCTCGGCCACGCGGCCGGCACGTACGAGATCGACGCGTCGGCCGACGGCCGCGCCGAGGTGCGCCGGGTCGAGGGCGGCGGTGCGGATGCCCCGTGGCCGGCGGACGTCCCGGCCGTCGGGTCCCGTCGGGCGGCCTCCGGCCGCGACGGCGGCTCGCGCCGCAGCCGCCAGTCGAACGGGCTCGCCCTCGGGGTGCAGGAGCTCGGCGCGATCCTGCTCGGCGGGGTGCGCCCCTCGACGCTCGGACGGGCCGGGCGCATCGCCGAGCACTCGCGCGGCTCGTTCGCGATCGCCGACCGGCTCTTCGCCGCCGAGCGCGAGCCGCTGCTGTCGATCTGGTTCTGAGCGGGCCGGCCCGTCCGCCTCACCCCCTCCCGTCGCCCCACGATGTCGCCCATTCGGCGCACCTGGGGGTCGCCGCGGCACCACCTCCGCGACATCGCGGGGCGATGTCGCCCATATGGCGCACCTCGGGAAGCGCGGGTCGCAGTTCGTGCGACGTCGTGGGCGCGCGGCACGGTGCCGGCTCACGATGCCGGTGAAACGATCTGAATTGTCGGAGACGGAAACAAACTCCACCAGACGGTTTCGTTCGCCGAGGCATCCGGGAAAGCCCTCTCCCCTGTGTTTCCGCGCCTCTTTCGCTTACTGACCCGTAAGTAAGTTATGTGACCGTTATCAAATGGCTCTTTCGGCTCACCCTGCCCAGCAGCATGATTGCCCTTGCCGCTGTCGATGATGACGGCGGAACCCTGAGGGGTCGACCTCACCTGATGAAGGGGAGAGCCGTGAAGAAGGCTTCATTGGTCTCTGCTGCCGCACTCGCCGGCGTTTCGGCGCTGCTGCTCGCAGCCTGTTCCAGCACCGGTGGCACCGACGACGGCGGCAGCGCCGAAGCGACTGCCGGCCGCGCGTGCGTGATCCTTCCCGATGCGGCCTCGTCGCCGCGCTGGGAGAACAACGACCGCCCGTACCTCGAGGAGGGCCTCACCGCGGCCGGCTTCGAGACGGACATCCAGAACGCGCAGGGCGACACGAACAAGTACGCCACGATCGCCGACCAGCAGCTCAGCAAGGGCTGCGGCGTGATGCTGCTCGTCGACTACAACGGCGCCGGCGCGGCCGTCGCCGAGAAGGCGAAGGGCGAGGGCATCCCCGTCATCGCCTACGACCGTCCGATCGAGGGCGCCGACTACTACGTGTCGTTCGACAACGTGCAGGTCGGCAAGCTCGAGGGCCAGTCGATCGTCGACGGCCTGAAGGCCGCCGGCAAGGACCCGGCCACGGCGAAGGTCGTCTACATGGGCGGCGACCCGACCGACGGCAACGCCGCGATGTTCCACGACGGCGCCGTCGAGGTCATGGAGGCCGCGGGCATCGTCCCGGCCGCCGAGCCGCCGGGGGTCTGGGACGGCGAGAAGTCCGCGACGAACTTCGAGCAGGCGCTGACCTCGCTCGGCGGCACCGTCGACGCGGTCTGGGTCGCCAACGACACGAACGCCGCGGGCGTCATCACGGTCCTCGACAAGAACGGCCTCACCGTTCCGGTCTCGGGCCAGGACGCCTCGGTCGCGGGCCTGCAGAACGTCCTGCTCGGCAAGCAGACCGCCACGGTCTACAAGCCGATCAAGCTCGAGGCGGACGCCGCGGTCGACCTGGCCGTCAGCCTGCTGAACGGCGAGACCCCGACCGCCGACCAGGAGCTCGAGGACGGCACCCCGTACATCGCGGTCACCCCGATCCTGGTGGGCCCGGAGCAGGTGTCGCAGGTCATCGACGCCGGTGACGCGGACGCCGCCGAGGTCTGCGACGGCGACGTCGCGCCGAAGTGCGAGGAGTACGGCATCAGCGTCGGCTGATCCATCCGCAGCGCGGGGCCTCGGGCCGCAAGGTCCGGGCCCCGCGCCCGTTCCACCGTCGGTTCCCCGGTGCCACACTGGGAGCCGACAGCGTCGTCCTGAAAGGAACCCGGCATGGATGTGCCACTCATCGAGCTGAGCGGGGTCGTCAAGAGCTTCGGCCCCGTCAGCGTGCTCAAGGGGGTGGACCTCAAGGCCTACCCCGGCAAGGTCACCGCCCTCGTCGGCGACAACGGCGCCGGCAAGTCCACCCTGATCAAGGGCCTCGCCGGCGTGCAGCCGTACGACGACGGCGTCGTGCGGTTCGACGGCGAGGAGGTCGTGCTGCACACCCCCCGCGAGGCGTCCCGGCTCGGGATCGAGGTCGTCTACCAGGACCTCGCCCTGTGCGACAACCTCGACATCGTGCAGAACATGTTCCTCGGCCGCGAGGAGACCGGCTTCGGCACGTTCGACGAGGGCCGCATGGAGCGCGAGGCATCCGACACGCTCCGCTCCCTGTCGGTGCGCACCGTGAAGAGCGTCCGCCAGAAGGTGTCGAGCCTGTCGGGCGGCCAGCGGCAGACCGTCGCGATCGCCCGTGCCGTGCTGAAGAAGGCCCGCCTCGTCATCCTCGACGAGCCCACCGCCGCCCTCGGCGTCGCGCAGACCGAGCAGGTGCTCCAACTGGTGAAGCGCCTCGCCGAGCAGGGCGTCGCGGTCATCATCATCAGCCACAACCTGGCCGACGTGTTCGAGGTCGCCGACCACATCAGCGTGCTCTACCTGGGCCAGATGGTCGCCCAGCTCGAGACCGCCGAGACCACCCGCGACGAGGTCGTCGGCTACATCACCGGCACCAAGGTCGAGGGGGGTGCGGCGGCATGAGCACGAGCGAAGCGCAGCGCACGAACGCGTCCCCCGACCCGATCTCGGGCGACCTGATCGGCTCCGGCGTCGAGGGCGGCGTCGGCGACCAGGTACGCGCCTGGCTGCAGCGGGTCCGCGGCGGCGAGATGGGCGCCCTGCCCGCCATCGGCGGGTTCATCGTGCTCAGCATCCTGTTCTCGATCCTGAGCCCGTTCTTCCTCACCGAGCGCAACTTCGCGAACCTGATGACGCAGGCCGCGACGCTCGTCATGCTCGGCATGGCGCTCGTGTTCGTGATCCTGCTCGGCGAGATCGACCTGTCTGCGGGCGTGACCGCGGGCGTCACGATGTGCATCTTCATCGTGCTGGTCAACGTGCAGGGCTTCAACTGGATCGTCGCCCTCGCGATCGCGTTCGCGACGGGCCTGCTCATCGGCACGTTCATCGGGTTCTTCGTGGCGAGGGTCGGCATCCCGTCGTTCGTCGTGACCCTGGGCCTGTTCCTCGGCCTCCAGGGCCTGGAGCTGATGATCATCGGCTCCGGCGGCCTGTACCGGGTGCAGATCCCCGAGATCCTCGCCATCCAGAACGCCAACCTGCCGGTCTGGGCCGGCTGGGCGATGCTCGCGATCATGATCGCGATCTCGGCGACGACCTCGTTCTGGGACCGCGCCCGCCGCGCCCGCGCCGGCGTGCCGAACCGGGCGATCGCGCTCGTCTGGATCAAGCTCGGCGTCATCGCGGTGCTCGGCGGCGTCGCGGTCTACATCCTGAACCAGGACCGCGGGCAGTCGATCAAGGCCGTGCAGGGCGTGCCCATCGTCGTGCCGATCGTGCTGCTGATCCTGTGGCTCGGCACGTTCGTGCTCGACCGCACGCGGTACGGCCGCTACATCTACGCGATCGGCGGCAACGCCGAGGCCGCCCGCCGTGCGGGCGTGAAGGTCGTCCTCATCCGCTGGACGGCGTTCATCGTCTGCTCCGGCCTGGCGGTCGTCGCGGGCCTGTTCTCGATCAGCAAGGTCGGCTCGGTCGATGCCGCCGCCGGACGCGACCTCGTCCTGTCCGGCGTCGCGGCCGCGGTCGTCGGCGGCGTCAGCCTCTTCGGCGGTCGCGGGCGCCTCCTCCACGCCGCGATCGGTGCGCTCGTGATCGCGGTCATCACCAACGGCCTCGGCCTGCTCAACCTCCCGGCCGGCGTGAACTACGCCGTCACCGGCGGCGTGCTCATCCTCGCCGCGACCGTCGACGCGCTCTCCCGAGTGCGGGCGGGCGGCGCGATCAGGACCTGACCCCGCCGCACGACGCGAACGGATGCCACGGGCCCGCGCCCGTGGCATCCGTCGTCTGCGACCACCCGAGGCCCCCACCGCTCAGGGCCTGCACTGAAATCCCGCCCGCATGGCCCGCAGCCCTTGAGGGCGCCCGGTCGCGCGCGTAGCGTCGCGCCCGTCAACACCACCGACGACCGGCTGGCGATGCGTTCCCCCGACGCACCCGAATCGCGCCCATCACGGCAGGCCAGATTCAGCAGCGGAGGAACCATCATGCAACACGCACGCGCGCACTCGATCGTGCCGCAGTCGGTGCCGCATTCCCGGAGCCACGAGGGCCGGTTCGGCCGGCTCTTCGGGCGCGGCTTCACGACCTGGGAGCCGCCCGGTCCGGGCGACCTCGAGAAGCAGGTCGCCATCCACGACTTCGCCGTGAACGAGATGTTCACCGACGACGAGCCGCCGGACTCGGCGACCCCCGTCGGCTACACCTACTTCGGGCAGTTCGTCGACCACGACATCACGTTCGACCCGCAGTCCTCGTTGACGCGGCACAACGACCCCGACGGGCTGCAGAGCTTCCGGTCGCCGCGCCTCGACCTCGACAGCCTCTACGGGCGCGGGCCCGACGACCAGCCGTACCTCTACGACCAGCAGCGCACGCTGCACGACGGGTTCGCGGGGTTCCTGCGGATCGGTCGCGGGCAGGCGACGTCGTTCGTCGAACCCGACCTGCAGCGCAACGCCGACGGCGTCGCCGTGATCGGCGATCCGCGCAACGACGAGAACGTCATCGTCAGCCAGTTGCAGCTCGCGTTCATCCAGTTGCACAACGCGATCCTGCAGAAGCTCGCCGATGCGCCGAGCGGCGCGACGACTCCGGGCCGGAAGCTGTTCCTCGAGGCGCAGCGGATCACCGTCTGGTCGTACCAGTACGTGGTCTGGAACGACTTCGTGTCGAGGATCACCGACCCGGCGATCTTCGCGAAGGCGATCGCGTTCGACGAGGACGGCGGCGACGGCACCGGGCCCCGGTACTCGATCTCGTACGGGTTCGAGGACGTGTACGACTGGTCGGAGAACCCGTTCATCCCGGTCGAGTTCTCGGTCGCGGCGTATCGATTCGGGCACTCGATGATCCGTGCCGGGTACCAGCTCAACTTCCCGCTCCAGGGCGGGGTCGGCCTGCGGTTCGGGAAGCCGATCTTCGTCGCTCCCCCGGTGCCGGCCGCGCACGCGGTCACCGCGGGGCCTGCGGACCTGCGCGGCGGGCGGGCACTGCCGGAGAAGCACACGCTCCAGTGGGACTGGTACTTCGACTTCGCCTCGTCGGTGCGGGGCGGGCCGACGCCGTTCCCGCAGCGGGCGCACAAGATCGACACGCACCTGTCGCGGTCGGTGTTCAACATCCCGGCCGGGCCGGGGGCCTCGAACCCGCTCGCCGAGCTGAACATCAAGCGCGGCTGGCGCATGGAGCTGCCGCCTGCGACCGAGGTCGCGACGGCGCTGCACATCGAGCCGCTCGCGATCGAGCACCCGATGGAGGAGTCGCTCTGGGTCTACATCCTCAAGGAGGCTCAGGTGCAGCACGACGGCGAACGCCTCGGCGCGGTGGGTTCGACCCTCGTCGCCGCGGTGTTCTCCGGGCTCCTTCGCGGCGACCCGTTCTCGTACCTCAACCGGGCGCCGCACTGGTCGCCCGGGAAGGAGCTCATCGACGGGCAACCGGTGTTCCCTGACAAGGTGTCGGACGTGCGGGCCGCCGACCGCGGCGAGCCCGTGAGCCCGGTGTGGGAGCTGATCGACTTGCTCCACGCCGCCGGCGTGCCCGAGGACGTCGCCGGCCTGAACCTGATCTTCGCCCCGCAGGAGGCGGTGGTCACGGTCGACGACTGATCGGGCCGTTCGACGGTCGCGGTCGCGCGATCGACGGATGCCACGACACGACGGATGCCACGGGCCCGCGCCCGTGGCATCCGCCGTACCCGTCCGAGCTGCGCGGCTAGATCGCGTCCTGCCTCGGGAACACGACCTTCTCGATGATGATGATGAGCGACGCGGCGACCGGGATCGCGACCAGGGCGCCGAGCACGCCGCCGAGGGTGCCGCCCGCGACGGCCGCGATGACCACGAGGGCGCCGGGCACCGCGACCGCCTTGTTCATGATGCGCGGGCTCAGCACGTACGCCTCGACCTGCATGTAGACGAGGTAGTAGATGATGGCGGCCAGCGCCGTGATCGGCGACGCGGTGAGGCAGACGAGCGAGATGATGATCGCACCCGTCAGGGTGCCGACCAGCGGCACCAGCGAGCACAGGAACGCGATGAACGCCAGCAGGATCGGCGAGGGCGCGCCGATGATCGACAGGTAGATGAAGCTCAGCGCGCCGTTGATGAGGCCGAGCGAGACCTGCCCCATGACGTACCGGCCGACCGAGCTGGTGATGTCGTCGGTGAGGTCGAGGTAGCCGGCGCGCGACGACGCCGGAACGAACTTCGCCGAGTAGCGCTCCATCGACCGCAGCGACGCCATGAAGTACAGCATCAGGATGAGCACGATGACCACGCCGGTGAACCCGCCGGCGATGCCGGCGCCGACGGCCAGCACGCCGCCGCCGAGGGACGCCAGGTTGGCCGGGTCGCCGAGCCAGTCGGTGGCGTCCTGGATGAGCGTCTCGAGCTGGAAGTCCTCGCCGAGCAGCCCCTGCAGCCAGACCACGATCGGGCTGCCGGCGACGTCCTCCCCGATCTCCTCCCAGTGGTCGATGAGGTACTGGGTCTGCTCGATGATGATCGGCACGATCGTCGCCACGAGCAGCGCGACGACGCCGAGCACCCCGGCGACGATGAGCAGGATCGCGACCCAGCGGGGCATCCAGCGCTCGAGCCAGGTGACGAGCGGGTCGAGGCCGAGGGCCAGGAACAGGGCGAAGACGACGTAGAGGATCACCGTCGACAGCTGCCCGACGACCCCGCCGAGCAGCAGCGCGACGAGCACGCCGAGCGTGCCGATGAAGCCGATGCGGAAGGCCCGCACCTTCACCTCGGGCGCGCGGCTGTCGCCGTCGCTGGTGAGCTCCGCCGCGGGCGGAGGCTCGGGCGGGGTCGGGAGCGGACGACGCGGCCTGATGCGGGCGGTCCTGCGGATGGCGGCCATACGAGGACGCTACTTGCGCCCGACCCCCGGACGCCAGAGCCGACCGGCGCGGCGGTCCGAAGTGCCGTGCGCTCCCGTCCGCCCGCCGTCACGGCGGCGGCGCTTCGAGTCGGCCATCGAGGCGAGCAGGTCGCGCATGGCGATGGCGACGTCGTGCGCCGTCGGGCGCTCGGCGGGGTCGTCCGCGGTCATCGACCCGAGTACCTCGCACCACTCCTCGCTGAGCTCCTCGGGCAGCTCGGGCGCACGCTGCAATCGCGCGAGCGCGGCCTCGACGGGGGTGCCGGTGTACTCCCGCTCGCCCTTCAGCGACTCGAGCAGCACCAGGCCGAGCGAGTAGACGTCGCTCGGCGGGCCGACCTCGTCGCCGCGCGCCTGCTCCGGCGAGATGTAGGCGGCGGTGCCCATGATGGTGCCGTCGCCGGTCAGGCGGGAGCCGTCGACGTACTGCGCGACGCCGAAGTCGGCGAGCTTCGCGACGACGCTGTAGCCGAGCGCCGGCTCCTCGCCGAGCAGGATGTTCTCGGGCTTCACGTCGCGGTGCACGACGCCGCGGCTGTGCACGTAGCCGAGCGCGTCGGCCATCTGCGCGCCGACGTCGGCGACCTGGCGGGGCTTCAGCGGCCCGCGCGCGATCCGGTGGGCGAGCGACCGGCCGGTCACGTACTCCATCACGATGAACCGACGGGGCATGGCGTCGGCGCCGGCGAACCCGGCGTCGTGCACGGCGACGAGGCCGGGGTGGTTGAGTTCGGCGAGGAGGGTGAGCTCGCGTTCGCGGCGGGCCCGGTCGGCGACCGTCTCCTGGTCGGCGCGGAAGACCTTGACGGCGACGTCGCGGCCGAGGCGGGTGTCGCGGGCGAGGTACACGTCGGCCATGCCGCCGGAGCCGATGAGCCGGCTCACGTCGTACCGGCCGGTGGACACGGGCGCGGGACGCGGGTCGGGCATGCCCGGCGTCCAGTCCGGGTCGGCGCTGCCTCGGAACGGAGCGGTGGGCGGCAGTGCGGCGCCCGCGGGAACATCGCGGTCGATCACGGATCCTCCTGGGACGGACATTCCGGGTGGGTACGCCCGGCCGTTGCATCGAGATCACCATGCGTGGGTCGAGTGTATGGAGCGGGGTCGGGCGGTATCGGGCCCTTGCGGGGCGACGTTCCGCCTGCTAGCGCCGGTCGAGCGACGCGGCCCGCACGACCTCCTGCTCGAGCGTGCGCACCCAGCGGTGGCGGTCGCGCCGGAACTCGGCGCGGGTCGCGAACCGGTAGTGGTAGGCGCGGGCCCGCACGTAGCGGGGCGGCTCCCCCGCGAAGGGGTCGTGAGCGAGCAGGCGCAGGGTCGGGGCATCCGCCTCGAGGAGGCGCACGATGAGCTGCTCGAACCACGGCTCCCACATGCGGCCGAGCGGGAGGAACCACATCAGCCAGTCCAGCCGCAGGTGGTACGGCGCCCACTGCCGCGGGATCGCGCGCAGGTCGCCCGGCTTGCCCTTGAAGCCGTACTCCCGCCACTCGGCGTCTGGGCCGGTGGGGTGCTCGTCGAGCGTGCCCTCCACGACGATCTCGATGCGGCGCTTCGTGACCGTGCCGAACGCGCCGTAGGCGTTGCCGAGCAGGAAGCGGTTGAAGCCCGCGTTCATCAGCTGCCGCCGCGACAGCAGGTTGCGCAGCGGCTCCCACGCGAGCACGAGGAAGAGCACGGATGCCCCGAGCACGACGAGGGCCCACCACCACGGGATGTCCGTGGCCGCCGCGCCGAGGTCGGCGGGGGTGGCCGGGATCGCCCAGTGCCACGCGGAGTCGGTGATCGCCGAGGCCGCGAGCACGACGGTGATCCAGTTGAGCCAGGCGAAGTTGCCGGTGGCGATGAGCCAGAACTGGGTGAGGATGATCACCACCGCGGCGGCCGACCCGACCGGGCCGGGCACGAACAGCAGGAACGGCACGCCGAGCTGGGCGACGTGGTTGCCGACGACCTCGACGCGGTGGAACCACGGCGGCAGCAGGTGCGCCTGCCGGCTCAGCGGCCCCGGCATGGGCTGCGTCTCGTGGTGGTACATGAGCGCGGTGAGGTCGCGCCACTCCCGCCCGCCGCGGATCTTGATCATGCCGGCGCCGAACTCGAGGCGGAACACGAGCCACCAGACGGCGACGAGGAGCGGCCACGGCGGCGGCTCGTGCGCCGACCCGACGAACGCGACGGTGAACAGCGCCTCGCAGAGCAGCATCTCCCAGCCGAACCCGTAGAACGTCTGGCCGACGTGCACGATCGACAGGTAGAGCACCCACAGCACGAGGAAGACGGCGAGCGGCACCACGGGCGGCCCCAGCTGCGGGAGGCCCGCGACGACGGATGCCCCGAGCAGCATGCCCGTCCACGCGACGACGACGAGGCGCCGGTCGGTGTACCGCCACCAGCGGAAGATCGTCGGTCCGCGGGCGAGGCCCTTCGTCACCCGGAGGAGCACCGGCACGGGCAGCAGCCCGTGCTCGCCGAGGAGCGGCCGGAACTGGTTCAGCGTGGACCAGAACGCGATCACCGCGAGGGCGGCGACCCCGCGCTGGAGCACGTGGCGGGCGATCTCGTAGTCGTCCGCGTCGAGCCAGCCGAACCACGCCGCCGGGTCCACGCCGCAAGGCTAGTCCGGCCCGACGACCGCGGCGACGGGGTCGAGCGCTACGGGGAGACCTGGTACCGCCAGGGCAGTCCGTCCATCAGGAGCCGGTGCCGCCCGGCACCCCCGCCGTCCGGCGGGCCGACGGGCACGCCCTCGGCCGCCGCGTCGAGGTACGCGGCGTCCTCCTCCCACACGATCGTGCGACGGCCGTCGATGAACCGCGACCGGTACGGCCGCACCGTGCCGGCCCGCAGCTCGGCGAGGGCCGTGTCGACGCTCTCGGCCCGGGCCAGCCCGTGCAGCGTGACCCACGTCGGCGGCCAGAGGATCATCTGGCCGCGCGCGTGCCGTGCGAGGGCGTCGCAGGGCCGGATCCACTCGAGCGCGACGACCTCGTCTGGCGCGGGGCGCAGCTCGCCGTCGGGCACGCGCAGGGCGAAGAACGTGGTGACGAGCGGCTTGGGCGCGCCCTCGGGCGGCGTCCAGCGGGAGAACGGCACGAGTTCGCCCGGGTCGAGCGCGAGGCCGACCTCCTCGCGGGTCTCGCGGACGGCGGCGCGGCGCACGGCGTCCTCGTCGCCGGGTCCGCCGGGCGCGCCCGCGACGTCGTCGGGGTCGACCGCGCCGCCGGGGAACACCCAGGCGCCGGCGAAGGAGCCTCGGTCGTGGGGGCGTTCGGCGAGGAGCACCTCGACGCCGAGCTCGCCGTCGCGGAGCAGGACGACGGTGGCGGCGGATCCGGGGGTGGTGGTCAGGGGCATGGCAGGGGGCGGAACCTGAACGTCGCTGTTCATGGTGTTCAGGGTAGGCCGGGCGCGCGCGGGTCTCCACCCCCGGTGCGGGCTACACTGCCGCGCATGGGCAGCGCCGACGAGACCGTTCCGAGCACGCCGCGACCGGGCGAGCAGGTGGCGCCGTGGGCCGAGCTCGTGCTCGCGCCGAACCCGGGCCCGATGACCCTCGACGGCACGAACTCGTACGTGCTGCGCGCGCCCGGGGCATCCGGATGCGTCGTGGTCGACCCGGGCCCCCTCGACGACGCGCACCTGGCGCGGCTCGCGGGGGCGCCGGTGGAGCTGATCGTGCTCACGCACCACCATGCCGACCACAGCGAGGCGCTCGCGGCGCTCGCCGAGCTGACGGGCGCCCCGGTGCGCGCGATCGACGCGGCGTGGTGCATCGGCGCCCCGCCCCTGGTCGACGGCGAGCGGCTCGAGGTGGTCGGGCTCGACCTCGAGGTGCTCGCGACTCCCGGCCACACGGCCGATTCCCTGTGCGTGCGGGTGGTCGGCGACGACGACCGCACCCTCGGCGTGCTCACCGGCGACTCGGTGCTCGGGCGCGGCACGACGATCATCGCCGACCCCGACGGGGCGCTCGGCCCCTACCTCGACTCGCTCGCCCGACTTCGCGAGGTGGGCGCGGACGGCTCGGTGCCGGTGCTGCCGGGGCACGGCCCGGTGCTGCCGAACCTCGCCGCGATCTGCGACGCCTACCTCGCGCACCGCGAGGAGCGCCTCGCGCAGGTGCGCGCGGCGCTCGAAGAGATCGGGGCGGATGCCTCGGCCGAGGCCGTGGCCGACGTCGTGTACGGCGACGTCGACCCGGCGGTCAGGTACGCGGCGGAGGCATCCGTGCGGGCCCAGCTGGCGTACCTGCGGGGCTGAGCGGCACCCGGCGGGGCGGACGCGAACGGCCCGCGCCGGCGTGGAGCCGGCACGGGCCGTGGGTCGCGGGGGCGACGGGTCGCGTGGTCGCGCAGCGGGTCAGGCCGCGACGGCGAAGCCGCCGGTCCAGCCGACCTGCTCGCGGACGGCAAGGACGAGCTGGAGGAAGCCGATCGACTCGAGCTCGCGGGCGCGGCTGAGGGCGCCGGCGTCGGTCGCGTTGAGGCCGCCGGCGCGGACGACGTCGGCGAGCAGGTCCTTCGCGGCCTGGTCGTCGCCGGCGATGAGCACGGTGGTCGGCAGGCCGCCGACGGTCTTCGCGGCGAGGGTGCCCGCGAAGTTCGTGTTGAAGGCCTTGAGCACCTTCGACTCGGGAAGCTTCGCCTGGAGCTCGGCCGCGGCGGAGCTGTCGGCGTCGACGACGAGCGAGTCGAAGGTCGAGAAGTCGAGCGGGTTGCTGAGGTCGACGACGACCTTGCCGGCGAGCTGCTGGGCGCGCTCGGCGGCGATCCCGGCGAGGGACGGGTACGGCACGGCGAGCACGACGACGTCGCCGGTCGGGGCCTGCGCGGCGTCGCGGCCGATGACCTCGACCGAGTGCCCGCCTGCGGCGACGACCGCGCCGATCGCCTGACCCATGTTGCCGTTGCCGATGATGCTGACGGTCGTCATGACCACTCCTTCCGCACGGTTCGCCGTGCGATTGATTGTTGGAACAACCAATACGATAGGCCTAATCAGTTGTCGTGTCAACTATTGCGGTAGGATGGGCGCATGACGGATGCCCCGCACTGGCTCTCCCCCGAGGAATCCGCCGCGTGGGTACGCCTCATCGCGGTGACCGAGCTCCTCCCGACCGCGCTCGACGCGCAGCTCCTCGCCGACGCCGGACTCACCCACTTCGAGTACGTCGCGCTCGGCTCGCTCGCCGCGCAGCCCGACCACACCATGCGCATGACCGCGCTCGCGGCGGCGACGAACGCGACCCTCCCCCGGCTCTCGCACGTGATGCGCCGGCTCGAGGAACGGGGCCTGGTGCGCCGCTTCCCGTGCCCCGAGGATCGCCGCGCCACGAACGCCACCGTCACCGAGGCCGGCCTCGACCTGCTCGACGCCGCCGCGCCCGGCCACGTCGCCGCCGCACGCAGCGCCGTGCTCGACGCGCTGAGCGCCGAGCAGCTCCAGCAGCTCTACGAGATCGCCGGCGCCGTGCTCGGCCGGCTCGACCCCGACGCCCGGCTCGAGGCGAGCGCCTGCCAGTTCAGCGAGGGGCCGGTGCGCCGCGCCGGCTGAGCCGACCGCACGACGGAGGGCGCCGGCCTCACGGCCGACGCCCTCGGGTCGATGATCGTCGCGCGCTCAGCGCGGCTCGTAGGTGAGGCAGTCCGCCGCGTCGGCCCCCGGCCCGATGCGCACCGCGGCCGCCGTGCACTCCAGCGACGAGTTGTGCACGCACTCGGCGCGCTGGCAGGCGCCCACGTGCGAGACGACCTTGTCGAGGCCGCCCTTCGAGCCGAGCGGGATGAACGTGGCGCACTCGGCGTCGCCCGCCGAGCCGGCGATGGTGACGGCCGCGGCGTGGCAGCTGGAGTGGTCGTTGTAGGAGCAGCCCAGCACCGAACACTCGGACACGCGGGGCAGGTCGTCGATCGTCATGCTCATGGGGGCCTCCAGGCTCGTCCGAGTCGGTCGTTGCGGCCGATCGTACGCCCGAGGACGTGCCGCCGGAAGAGCGGCGTGCCGGTTTTTCTCCTGATCACAGGCTATTTCTTGGTGAGGCTAGCCTTACCTTGCCGCCACCGTGGAGCGAGGCATCCGCGCCCTGACCGGGGCTTGCAGAGCAGAATGGCGGCATGGACCCGGCATCCGCGCTCGAGGAGATCGCGCTCCTGCTCGAGGGCGCGCTCGCGAACCCGTTCAAGGCGAAGGCGTTCCGGAAGGCCCTCGCGGTCGTCGAGCAGCTGCCGCCCGAGGCGCTGGCGGCGAAGGTCGCCGACGGCAGCCTGCGGCGCGCGCCCGGCATCGGCGACACCACCTGGCAGGTGATCTCGCAGGCCGCCGAGGGGCGGGTGCCCGACTACCTCGCCGACCTCCGTGCGAAGGCCGGCACCGACGCCGTCGCGCCGACCGGACTCCGCGCCGAGCTCCGCGGCGACCTGCACAGCCACAGCGAATGGTCGGACGGCACGACGAGCATCGCGGCGATGGCCCGGGCGGCCGCGGCGGCGGGCCTCGAGTACGTCGCCCTCACCGACCACTCCCCCAGCCTCCGGGTCGCCAACGGGCTCACCGCCGAGCGGCTCGCCGACCAGCTCGAGGTCGTCGAGGCCCTGAACTCCGGCGGCGACCTCGGCGTGCGCATCCTCTCGGGCATCGAGGTCGACATCCTCGAGGACGGCTCGCTCGACCAGACGCCCGAGATGCTCGCGCGACTCGACGTGGTCGTCGCGAGCGTGCACTCCAAGCTGCGCTCGCCGCGCGCCGCGATGACCGAGCGGATGCTCCGAGCCGTCGCCGACCCGCACACCGACGTGCTCGGGCACTGCACCGGCCGGCTCGTGCAGGGATCGCGCGGCACCCGCCCGCAGTCGGAGTTCGACGCCGAGGCGGTGTTCGCCGCGTGCGCGGAGCGCGGCGTGGCGGTCGAGGTCAACTCGCGACCCGAACGCCAGGACCCGCCCGACGACCTCATCGCGATCGCCCTCGCGGCCGGCTGCCTGTTCAGCATCGACAGCGACGGGCACGCGCCGGGTCACTACGGGTTCCTGCGCCTCGGGGCCGAGCGCGCGGAGGCGGCCGGCATCCCCGCCGAGCGGATCGTGACGACGTGGCCGCTCGAGCGGCTGCTCGAGTGGACGCACCGCGAGCGCTGAACCGCGTCGGCGGCCACCCCCTTCCCGTGGCGGCGCGACGACGGCAGAATGGCGGCACGCGCCGACGGCGCAGCGAGGGAGGGTCGATGTCGACGGAAACCATGCTCTGGACGGTGCTCGCCGCGATCGGGGTGGTGGGCGGCATCGGGCTGCTCGCCTGCCTGTGGGCGCTGCTGAAGGCGCCGAAGCAGTACTGACGTGGCGGCGCGGGCGCGCAGCGCCGGCCTGCTCCTGTTCCGGCGCGTGCCGGCGCCCGAGGTGCTGATCGCGCACATGGGCGGCCCGTTCTGGGCGGGCAAGCGGGAGGGCGCCTGGTCGATCCCGAAGGGCGAGGTCGACCCCGACGAGGACGAGCGGGCCGCGGCGCTCCGCGAGTTCGCCGAGGAGCTCGGCGTCGAGCCGCCGCCCGGCGAACCGGTCGACCTCGGCGGGTTCCGCTACTCCTCGGGCAAGGTGGTGCGCGTCTTCGCGCTCGAGGCGCCCGGGTTCGAGGTGGCCGACCTCGTGAGCAACACCTTCGAGGTGGAATGGCCGCCCCGGTCGGGCACGCGCCGCGAGTTCCCCGAGGTCGACGAGGTGCGCTGGTGCGGGCTCGACGAGGCTCGGCCGCTGCTCGTGACCGGGCAGCGGCCCGTGCTCGACGCGGTGCTGGCGCTGCTCATCGCGGAGGACGCGGTCGGGGACGACGGCGCGGGCGACGACTCCTAGCGCCCCGGCCGCACCGCCCCGACCTGCGGCGGCTCGGCCGGTGCCGGCCGCGCCGCGGTCGACGCCGCCGCGTCGGCCTGGAGCACGAGCAGCGCGAAGCCGCCCAGCCCGACGATGCCGAGCACCGGCATCGCGAGCGAGACCACGATCCACGCGGCCAGCACGACGAGCGAGACGAGCGACGGACCCGGCCGGCGCACGGCGCCCACGGCGCCGGCCGCCAGGGCGGCGCGAAGCGGCCGGGCGGGCTCGGCGGCGAGCACGGCGAGGGCGTTCACGCAGGCCAGGCACGCCACCAGGGCGACCACCGCGAGCACCGGGCCGACCAGCCCGGCGAACGGCGTGCCCCAGACGGCGCCGACGTCGACCACGAGCACGGCCACGACCGCGAGCAGGGCCGCCCAGGCGGCGAGCGCCTTGACGGCCGTGCGCGGCCAGGCCCGGAAGAGGTCGCGGAACGGCCGCACGGCGTCAGCCCCGCGCGCCGCGGCGAACACCGCGAACGCCGCCGCGATCGCCGGGCCGATCGGCAGCGCCAGCACGAGCAGCAGCGGCCAGGCCTCGAGCGGGCGCGGGATCCCCGGCACGACGAGGGCGAGCGGCAGGCCTCCGGCGAGCGCGGCGGCGACGCCGGTGCCGAGCGCGCGGTACGCCGTGTCGAACAGCGACTCGAACGCGGCCTGCCCGGGGCGGAGCATCCGCCGCACCGGGCCCGTCGCCGTGCTCATCCCTTCAGTCCGCTCGTCGCGATGCCCTGGATGAAGTGCTTCTGCCCGAGCAGGAAGATCACGACGATCGGGATGACCGAGATCACCGAGCCGGTCATGATCATCGCGTACTGGGCGTCGAACTGGCCGACGAACGAGCGCAGGCCGAGCTGCACGGTCCACAGGTCGTTGCTGGTCAGGTAGATGAACGGCCCCATGTAGTCGTTCCACACGCCGACGAAGGTGAGCAGCGCCAGGCTCGCGAGCGCGGGCTTCGAGAGCGGCAGGATGATCCGCGCCCAGATGCTGTACTCGCTCATGCCGTCGATGCGTGCGGCCTCGCACAGCTCGTCGGGGATGGTCAGGTAGTACTGCCGCATGAGGAACACGCCGAAGGCGCCGAACGCCTGCAGCAGGATGATCGCGAGGTGCGTGTTCACGAGCCCGGCCTGCTGCATCATGATGTACTGCGGCACCATGTAGGCCTGCCACGGCACGGCGATGGTCGCGATGTACCCGACGAACAGGATGTCGCGGCCGGGGAACCGCAGCTTCGCGAAGCCGTACGCCGCGAAGCTGCCGGTCAGCAGCTGCAGGAACGTGATCACGAGCGCGAGGAACAGCGAGTTCCGCAGGTAGGTCGCGAGCGGGATCCGCGTCCAGATGTCGACGTAGTTCTGCCACACCCAGTCGGTCGGGATCCACTGGGTCGGCACCTGGAAGACCTGGTTGTCGTGCTTCAGCGACGACGAGATCATCCAGAAGAACGGCACGAACACGATCGCGACGACCACGGCGAGCAGCACGTACGTCAGCACCTTGCGGGCGCCGGGCACCCGGCCGCCGCGGTAGGGCCGGCGCCGGCCGCGACCCCGGCCGCGGCGCTCCTCGGGCGCGGTCATCGCGGCGGTCAGGGTCGACTCGAAGGCGCCGAGCCGGGTCTCGTCCTCGACGAGGTGCGTCTGCGTCATCACGCCTCCTTGCGCTTCTGCAGGGTGAACTGGGCGACCGTGAACGCGAGCACGATCAGGAAGAGCACGAGCGCGACCGCCGACGAGTAGCCGAACCGGTTCTCGACGATGCCCTGCTTGTAGATGACCTGGCTGAGCACCGTCGTCGCGCGCCCCGGACCGCCGTCGGTCATGACGACGATGAGGTCGAACACCTTGAAGCTCGAGATGGTGATCATGATCAGCACGAAGAAGCTCGTCGGCCGCAGGGACGGCAGCGTGACGTGGCGGAACCGCTGCCAGGCGTTCGCGCCGTCGACCTCGGCGGCCTCGTAGTACTCGGTCGGGATGGCCTGGAGGCCGGTCAGGTACAGCACCATGTAGTACCCCATGTCGCGCCACACGCTCGTGATGATCACGGCGGGCATCGCCCACGCCGAGCTCGAGGTCCAGCCGGGCGGGTCGGCGACCCCGAGGAACTCGAGGAACTGGTTGATCGGCCCCGACGTCGGGTTGAACAGCATGTTCCAGACCACGGCGACCGCGACGAGCGACGTCACGTACGGGAAGAACATGGCGGTGCGGAAGAAGCCGAGGCCGCGCAGGCGCCGGTTCAGCAGCAGCGCGAGGCCGAGGGCGGCGGCCATCGTCAGCGGGATGTGGCCCGCGGCGTAGTAGGCCGTGTTGCCGAGCGCGATCCAGAAGGTCTGGTCGCGGAGCATCCGCTGGAAGTTGTCGAGCCCGACCCACTCGGCCGGGGTGAAGCCGTCCCACTCCATGAACGCGAGCACGAACGCGCCCGCCATCGGCACGAGGGTGAGCAGGGCGAAGCCGAGGAAGTTCGGCAGGATGAAGCTCCAGCCGACCGCGATGTCGCGGACGCGGCGGCGGCGCCGGGTGCGGACGCGGTCGGCGTCGGGCGCCGGGCTCGGCGGCGGCGCGAGCCGCGCCGGGGCGGTGACGGCCATCTGGGTTCCTTCCGGTCGGGCGGGCGGATGCCTCGCCGCGGGGTGCGGCGCGGGGCCGCGGGTGCGGCCGGGGCCGCGGGGGTGCGGCCGGAGCCGCGGTGCGGCCCGCCCCGGGGCAGACTCCGGGGCGGGCCTGGTTCGGGGCGTCAGCCGCCCAGCACCTCGTTCTTCACGCGCTCCTCCATCGCGGCGATCCCGTCGGCGACCGAGTGCTCGCCGACCATGATCAGGTCGTGCTCCTCGTCGAGGATCGTCGAGATGTCGGAGGTGTCGTCGCTCACCGGCATCTCGAGGGCGACCTGCTTCGGCTCGCTGAAGGTCTCGACCGAGAGGTCGTCGGTGGGCAGGGCGGTGAACGCCGCGGTGACGGCGTCGGACGAGAACGCCGGCACGACGCCGATCTTCGCGATCGCGAGCGCGCCCTCCTCGCTGGAGGCGAACGCCAGGAACTTCTTCGCGGCCTCCTGGTGCTTCGACTTGGCGTTCACCGCGAACGCCGTCGGCGACCCGAAGGTCTTCGTCTCGCCGCCGGCCTTCACCTGCGGGATCGGGGCGACGCCCCAGTCGACGGTTGAGTTGCCGGCGTCGATCGCGGCCTTGATGCCCGAGATGTACCAGGTGCCCATGTGCATCATCGCGGTCTGGCCGGTCTCGAACATGGTGCGGTAGCTCACCTGCTGGGTCTTCGCCGTCGCGTAGTCGAGCGAGGCGCCCGACTGCTGCAGGTCGAGGGTGAGCGCGTACTGGTCCTCCATGAACCCGTAGTCGCCGCTCAGCAGGTCGCCGTCGGTCTGGGCCGCCGCGATCGCCTGCTCGACGGAGCGCCAGACGTGCTGGTAGCTGCCGTACACCTTGGGGCTCACCGAGTCGTCGGTGAGCTGCTTCGAGAGGTCGACGTAGTCGTCCCACGTGATGTGGTCGGGGTACGGCAGGCCGGCCGCGTCGAACAGGCCCTTGTTGTAGTACAGCAGCCAGAAGTCCTGCCGGTACGGCGAGGCGTAGTAGGCGCCGTCGACCTCGTACGGGTCGAGGCCCGCGATCGCGTCGGTGTCGAGCCCCTCGACGGTGTCGGTGACGTCGGCGAGCTGGCCGCGCTGCGCGTACTTCAGGTAGTCGACGACGGTCTTCATCGTGATGACGTCGGTCGTGTCGCCGCCCGCGAGCATGGTCGTGACCTTCTCGGGGTAGTCGTCGGCGAGGATGTCGACCGGCTGGATGGTGATGTCGGGGTTGGCCGCCTCGAACGCGTCGAACAGCGCCTGGAACTCGGGCGTCTGGTCGAGGCTCCACACGGCGACCGACAGGGTGACGGGGCCCTCCTCCTCCGCGGGGGCCTCCTGCCCCGCGCAGCCCGTGAGGGCGAGTGCGACGGCCGCGAGGCCGGCCGCTGCGGTGATGATGCGCTTCATTCCGATGTGCTCCTTTGCATCAGGGATGGTAACCGGCACGGGGGTACTGGGGTGCTGCAGGCGCCTCAGCGCGGGCCGGGAAGGCCCACGGAGGTGGTGGTGCCGTCGCCCCAGGCGACGCTGGCGGTGCCGTCGCCGGCGGTCCGCACGGATGGGACGGCGACGCGCACGGCGTCGCCGGAGAGCTCGACCGCGGCGGCGCGCCACGCGGGCGCGGCGTCGGTCGCGTCGTCGAGGGTCGACTCGAGTGCCGCGGCGAGCCACGGGGTGGCGGTGCGCGGGCCGAGGAACGTCGCGTCCTCGGACTCCCGCACGCCGGCCTCGGCGAAGCCGCCGAGGTCGACGAGACGCGAGCGGATGCCGCGGGCGGTGGCCGACGCCGCATGGTCGCCGACCTCCCGGTCGACGGCGTCGCCCGACACGGGCCAGCCGCTCACCCGGAGGCTCGCCCCGGCGGGGAGCGCGTCGACGTGCTCGCCGTCGCCGCCCGGGGCGACGCGGACGAGCCGCACCTCCCACGGCCCGCGCACGACCGACACGACGGTCACGAGCGGCCCGCGGCGGACGGTGCCGCCGGGCAGCGGGTGCCCGTGGTCGGGGTGCGGCGGCACGTCGTCGACCCAGTGGGCGACGGCGGTCGATGCGGCGACGACGGCGCCGGTGGCGCCGGTGGCGCCGGCCGAGCCGCGCGCTTCGAGGCCCGCGCCGTCCCCGTCGACGACGTCGACCGGCTCGACCGTGAAGCCGGTGCGGGCGCTGGGCACGCCGTCGACGACGATCGCGACGGCCTGGTCGGGGTGGAGCGAGGCATCCGGCCCGGCCAGCAGCGGCGCGGTGGCCGTCGAGTAGCCGAGCCGCGTGTAGAGCGGGGCATCCGTCTGGAGGTCGCCCTCGTGCGCGTGATCGGTGCCGTGGTTCACGACGCGGACGATGCCGTCGGCGCTCGTGCCCGAGACGAGCCAGCCGGGCGCGGCGATCCGGCGCACGAGGTCGCCGCGCTCGACCGGCAGCGGCAGCTCCTCGGCCTGCCAGACCGGGTGCGACTCGGGCAGCGCGATGCCGAGCATGCCCTTCGCCGCCCAGTACGGCGAGCCGGTGCCCGAGTAGTTCTGCGCGATCGGCCGCCACGCGTGGTGCCAGCCGAGGCTGAGCCGGCCGTCGGCGTCGGGCGCGCCGCGGTCGGCGAAGTGCGAGACGACGCCCGACGCCGCCCGGCGCAGCACGCCCGGCTCGAGTGCGGTCGACCCGGCGAGCGCGCCGGCCCAGAACGGCGCGGCCGCCGCGAAGCGGTAGGTGAGGCTGCGGCCCTGCACGAGCGGTCCGCCGTCGGCGCCGACCAGGGCGGCCGCGTCGGGCAGGAACGCGTCGAGCGCGGCGCGGTACTTCGGCAGCCGGGCCCGGAACGGGTCGTCGGCGGGCAGCATCGACTCCCAGATCACGGGGTACAGGTGCAGCGCCCAGCCGGTGTAGTGGTCGAACGAGCGGGACGCGCCGTCGGCGATCCAGCCGCCCTCGCGGAAGAAGCCGTCGAGCAGGTCGAGGTCGGCCTCGATGTCGTCGCGCGAGTGGTCGGCGCCGACGCTCGCGAGGAACTGCTGCGAGACGATGCGGAACCAGGCCCAGTTGTTCGGCGGGTAGGTCGCGCCGATCATCGCCGACAGGTAGTCGACGATGTTCGCCTGCACGCGCGGGGCGAGGTTCGCCCACACGACGTCGCGGGTGAGGTGCAGCCCGATCGCGAGGGCGGCTGCCTCGACCTTCGCCTGGTCCACCTCGTCGGGGCGCAGCCAGCGCTCGGGCGAGGCCGGGTCGGTGCCGGCGTCGAAGCCCTCCGCGTAGCGTGCGGCGAGCGCACCCGTGCGCTCGGGGTCGCCGGCGATGCGGAACGACGCGAGCATCCACGTGCGCGCGAAGCCCTCGAGGGCGTCGACGTCGGCGCCGTAGCCGCCGGGCGTGCCCGGGAAGCGCAGGAGCGCGTGCCGCGGGCTGTTCACCGCGGCGCCCGCGTCGAGCATGCGGTCGGCGAGGGCGAGCCAATCGGCGCGGCCCCAGCCGGTGATGGGCGCGAGCGGGTCGGCGGATGCCCCGCCGCGCGCCGCGCGGAGGTCGAGTCCGGCCGCGGCGGCGCTCACGCGCTGACCCCCAGGTCGGCGAGGACGACCTCGGCCTCGAGCGGCAGGCCCATCGTCCAGCGGGCGAGCTCGTCGAGCGCGTGGTCGGCGAGCCGGGTGGTCTCGCTGCCGAGCGACCCCGCGATGTGCGGCGTGATCGTCACGTTCGGCAGGTCGTAGAGCGGGGAGTCGTCGGGCAGCGGCTCGGGCTCGGTGACGTCGAGCACGGCGTGCAGGCGGCCCGACGCGCACTCGCGTTCGAGGGCGCGCGTCTCGAGCAGGCTGCCGCGGGCGGTGTTCACCACGGTGGCGCCGTCGGGCAGCGCCGCGAGCTCGGCGGCGCCGATCATGCCGCGCGTCGCGTCGAGCTCGGGGGCGTGCAGGCTGAGCACGTCGACCTGCGGCAGGAGCTCGGCCAGCGCCACCGGCTCCGCGCCCGCGGCGATCACCTCGGCGGGGTCGACGTACGGGTCGGCGACGAGGATGCGCACGTCCTCGAGCTGGCGGAGGAGCGCGACGACGCGTCGGCCGATGCGGGAGAAGCCGACCACCCCGATCGTGCGGCCCAGGTTCGAGTAGCCGTCGGTGTGCAGGCGGTTGCGCCAGTCGTCGCGGTGCTCGCGGGGCCGGGCGGCCAGGTACTGGGCGCGCTTGTTGGCGAGCACGATCGAGGCGAACGTGAACTCGGCGACGGGCACGGCGTTGGCGTCGGCCGCCGAGGTGATCGTGATGCCGCGGGCCCAGAACGCGTCGGTGGCGATGCCGCGGACGGTGCCGGCGGCGTGGAACACGGCGCGGAGCGCCGGCATCGCGGCGAGGAGCTCCGGCGTGAGCCGGGGTGCGCCCCAGCCCGTGACGAGCACCTCGACCTCGGCGAGGCGCGGGGCGACGGCGGGGTCGGCGAGGTCCACGACGGGGCCTGGCACGAGCAGGTCGACGAGGGCGTCGAGGCGGGCCATCCGGGTGTCGTCGAACTGCTGGTCGAACGACTCCGGCCACATCGCGATCAACGCGGCAGGTCGGTGCTCGGGACTCATCGGTGCTCCTCATCGAGTGGTTCGGCCGGTGCTTGCGTCCGGCGTGATCGACAGTGAATACTCATCTGCGATCGCGGTCAAACCGGTCGAACAGATTCGAACATGCTTGATCGCAAACCATCTTCAAGGAGGACGGATGGCGCTCGACGACCCCACGGCCGGCAGCCGACGGCACGACCTCGTCACGGCCTGGGCCGCCGCCGACTGGCACCCCGGGCGACTGCGCGGGCGCCCCGACCTCGACCCGGGGCATCCGACCGCCGTGGCCCTCCGCGATCGAGCGCACGCCGCCCTCGGCACGCCGTGGCCGACGCCGACCCAGACCGCCTACGCCCGCTACGTGCGCGACGGCGACCGGTCGGAATGGGAGGGCGCCGTGTTCGCCCGCATGGAGCGCGTCGCGACCGCCGTCGCCGCCGCGCTCGTCGACGACGACCCGCGGCTCCTCGACGAGGCATCCGACGGGCTGCTGCTCTGCTGCGAGCAGTCGACCTGGTGCTGGCCCGCCCACGACGACGTGTTCACCCGCACCGGCGGCGTCGCCGCCGACCCCGACCATCCGTTCCTCGACCTCGGCGCCGGCGAGATGGTCGGCCTCCTCGCCTGGGCGCGGCTCGCCCTCGGCGACCGGCTCGAGGCGCGCACGCCCGGGCTCGTCGAGCGGATGCGCCGCGAGGCGCGCCGGCGCGTGCTCGACCCGTTCACGACCCGGCGCGACTGGACGTGGCTCGGACTCACGAGCCGCATCAACAACTGGAACCCGTGGATCCACGGCAACGTGATCGTCGCCGCCGCGGCCTTCGAGGACGACCCCGCCGCGTCGCGGGCGATCGTCGACCTCGCGGTCGACGGCATCGACCGGTACCTCGCCGCCCTGCCCGACGACGGCGCCATCGACGAGGGCTTCGCGTACTGGTGGAACGGCGTCGCCCGAGCCCTCGACGCCCTCGAGGTGCTGGAACGCGGCTCCGCCGGCTTCGACGCGTCGACCCTGCCCGGCCTGCCCGAGCTCCTGCGGTTCCCGCTGCGCGCCCAGCTCGGCGACGGCTGGGTGCTCTCGTACGCCGACGCCGAGCCGCGGGTCGGCACGCGGCACCCCTGGCGCATCGCGTTCCACTGGGGCCGACGCCTCGACTTGGCCGACGTGGCCGGGCACGCGGCCGGGTTCCGCACCGACGAGCCCGACGCGAGCGCGCCGAACGGCGGCCTCGGCCGCACCCTCGCCGCGGTCGCCGACGCCGACTGGCGGCACGCCGAGGCCGGGCCCGCTCCCCTGCCCCGCTCGGTGCGCTTCGACTCGCTCGACCTCGCACTCGCCCGCGAGGCCGCCGGCACCGCGCGCGGCCTCGCGATCGCGCTCAAGGGCG
The DNA here is from genome assembly GCF_043950245.1 of Agromyces sp. MMS24-K17. Classification (GTDB taxonomy): domain Bacteria; phylum Actinomycetota; class Actinomycetes; order Actinomycetales; family Microbacteriaceae; genus Agromyces. The sequence goes on from NZ_CP171640.1 coordinate 3,965,898, forward strand.
GCGCCAACGACGAGAACCACAACCACAACGACCTCGGCTCGGTGCAGGTCGCGCTCGACGGCGTGCCCGTCGTCATCGACCTCGGGCGGCCCGAGTACGACGCCCGCACGTTCGGGCCCGACCGGTACGACCTGTGGCCGGTCCGCAGCGATTGGCACGCCGTGCCCGAGCCGCGCGGCCTCGTGCAGGAGGCCGGCGGCCACCGCCGCACCGGCCCGCTCGAGGGCGGCGACGACGGTGCGGATGCCTCGTGGCGGATCAACCTCACGGGTGCGTGGGGCCTCGACGACGCCGGCGGGGAGGCGTGGGCGCGGGGCATCCGCCTCGACCGGGCGACCTCGACGGCGACCCTCGTCGACGAGTGGACCCTCGACGCGCACCCCGGCACGCGCTCAACCCTGGTGGTGTGGGGCGAGGTGTCGACCGCGCCCGACGGCGCCGTGCTCGTGCGGCCCGACGTCGACGGCGCGCGGGCGTTGCGGATCGACCACGACGCGGCGCACGTCGAGGTCGAGCACCGCGACATCGACGACCCCGTGCTGCGGCGCGCGTGGGGCGACCGGGTCACGCGCCTGCGCTTCGCGCCCGGCGCGGGAGCGCAGCAGCTCGAGCTGCGGTTCCGGGCGGCCGACGCGGATGCCCCGGGCGCGGCCGGTGCCGCGAGCGCCGACGCCGCCGGGGCCGGGGCGGGGGCGGGGGCGGCATGACCGAGCCCGGACGGCCCCGCTTCGGCATCGAGCGGCGCGAGCGCATCCTCGACGAGCTGCGCCAGCACGGCTCGGTGTCGGTGCGCGACCTCGCCGCCGCGCTCGACGTCACCGAGATCACGATCCGCCGCGACATCGCCGACCTCGCCGACCGCGGGCTCGTCACCCGGGTGCACGGCGGCGCCACCCTCCGCAGCACCCTCGACACGACCGTCGGCCGGCTCGGCGACGGCTCGCACGCCCGCTACCGGCTCGGGCTCGTCGTGCCGAGCCTCAGCTACTACTGGCCGCAGATCGTGAACGGCGCCCGGGCGGCGGCGACCGCCGCCCAGGCCCAGCTCGTGCTGCGCGGCGGGTCGTACGACATCGACGACCAGCGGCGGCAGATCACCGCCCTCGTCGAGACCGGCGGCGTGCACGGCCTCATCGCGGGCCCCGAGACGGCCGGCACCGACGGCGCGGCACTCCTCGGCTGGCTCGACGGGCTCGGCATCCCGGTCGTGCTCGCCGAGCGGCGAGCCCCGTCGGCGCTCGCGCTGCGCCGCCTCGAATGGGTCACGACCGACCACGAGTTCGGCGGGGCCCTCGCGGTGCACCACCTCTACCGGCAGGGGCACCGCCGCATCGGGCTCGCCGTCGCGCTCAACTCGCCGACGACCGAGCACCTGCGCCGCGGCTGGCGCCGCGCCCACGACGACCTCGGCCTCGACGCCGACGCGAGCCTCGACTTCACGCTGGAGGACCCGGAGTCCGAGACGCGCGATGCCAACCTCGACGCCCTGCTCGACCGCACCGCGGCCACCGGCACCACCGCGCTGTTCGTGCACTCCGACCCGCAGGCGATCATGCTGGAGCACCGGGCCCTCGACCGCGGGCTGCGCATCCCCGAGGACCTCGCGATCGTGGCCTACGACGACGAGATCGCCGAGAACGGCGAGCCGCCGATCACCGCCCTCCGCCCGCCGAAGCAGCACATCGGGCGGCTCGCGGTCGAGACGCTCGTCGCCCGGCTCGACGAGGGCGCTCGGCGGCCGGTGCAGCGGGTGCAGGTGCTGCCCGAGCTCATGGTGCGGGCGTCGTCGAGGCCGGCGGAGCGGGAGGGCCGGCCGGCCGGGCCGCCGGCCGTCCCGCCGGCCGAGGGGAACGGCTAGCCGGCGGCCTCCACGGAGCCGGTGACGACCGGGACCCGCGGTGCGGCGGCGCCCGCGTCCGTACGGTTCGGCGCGGGGTCGGCCGCGGTCGTCGTCCCGGCCACCGGCTCCCGCCGCCGGGCGGCGAGCACGATGACGAGCGCCACCACGGTGAACCCGGCGCCGACGAACACCGGTGAGGCGAACCCGAGCCCGGCCGAGATCGCGAGCCCGCCGGCCCAGGCGCCGAGGGCGTTGCCGAGGTTGAACGCGGCGATGTTGGCACCCGAGACGAGGGTCGGGGCATCCGGCGCCGCGCGCATCACGCGGGTCTGCAGGGCCGGAACCGTGCCGAAGCCGAATCCGCCGATGAGCACGAGGAGCGGGATCGTCGCCACGGCCGACCATGCCAGGAACCCGTAGAGGCCGAGCGCCACCGCCAGCGCGGCGAGGAAGCCGACCAGCGTGCCGTCGATCGAGCGGTCGGCGAGCCGGCCGCCGATCCAGTTGCCGAGGAACAGGCCGACGCCCATCAGCATGAGCAGCCACGGCACGGCGCCCGCGTCGAAGCCGCCGACCTCGGTGAAGGTGTACGCGAGGTAGGTGAAGGCGCCGAACATGCCGCCGAAGCCGAGCACGGTGATCGCGAGCGACGCCCAGACCTGCCCGGACCGGAACGCGCCGAGCTCGCGGCGGAGGCTCGGTGCGGCGGCCGCGGCCGCGCCCGCGCGGTTCACCCGGTCGGCCGGGATGAGCACGGCGATGCCGATGAGCGCCACGACCCCGATCGCCGAGATCACCCAGAACGTCGAGCGCCAGCCGGCCTGCTGGCCGAGCAGGGTGCCGAGGGGCACGCCGAGCACGTTCGCCGCCGTGAGCCCGGTGAACATGATCGCGATGGCCCGGGCGCGCTGGTCGGGGCGCACGAGGTCGGCGGCGACGACCGCGCCGATGCCGAAGAACGCGCCGTGGCAGAGTGCGGCGATCACGCGGCCGAGCATCATGACCGTGTAGTCCGGCGCGGCGGCCGACAGGGCGTTGCCCGCGATGAACAGCACGAGCAGGCCGACGAGCACGGGCTTGCGCGGCAGTCGCGTGGTCGCGGCGGTGAGCCCGAGGGCGCCGACGACGACCGCGAGCGCGTATCCCGAGATGAGCCAGCCGGCGGCGGATTCGGAGACGCCGAACTCGGCGGCGACCTCGGGCAGGAGGCCCATGATGACGAACTCGGTGAGTCCGATGCCGAATCCGCCGATGGCGAGGGCGAGCAGGCCGATGGGCATGCGGAGACCTCCGGTAGTCTGGTGGGAGAAGTAGTTGCAGGCGCGGGATATGCGAGTGCGGTGACAATAGTTGCACACGCAAATAGTGCGCGCAAGCAACGATCCTGCCGAACGACGCCGAACCGACCCCGAGAGGAGCGACATGGGCATCGCCGACGACGCCGTCGAGGTCCGCGCCCAGGGCTGGCGCGCCCTCGCCGCGCTGCACGGGCTCATCGAATCGGAGCTCGGGCGCGAGCTCGAGGCATCCGCCGGACTCTCGGTCGTCGAGTACACCGTGCTCGACGCCCTCAACCGGCAGGACGGCTGGCACATGCGCATGCAGCAGCTCGCCCGCGCCGCCGCCCTCAGCCCCAGCGCGACCACCCGGCTCGTGACCCGCCTGGAGGATCGCGGGCTCCTCACCCGGGTGCTCTGCGCCGACGACCGCCGCGGCATCTACACCGAGCTCACCGGCCCGGGCCGCGACCTCTACCGGTCGGCGCGGCCCATCCACGACGCGGCGCTCGAGCGCGTGCTCGACGACGCGTGCGAGCAGCCGGAGCTCGCGCCCATGGTCGCCGCGCTCCACGGCGAGGCGGTCCCGGCCCGCTGACGGCGGGACGCGAGGATGTCACCGGGCGCGACGGAGCGGAGGCGGGACGCATGGGCGACGACGAGCTGACCGCGATCGCCGCCGAGCTCTCCGCGCTGCCGCCCGACGAGTTCACCGCGGCCCGCAACGCCCGCGCGAAGGGCCTGCGCCCCACCGACCGCGCCCTCGCCGCACGGGTGGCGGCGCTCCGCCGCCCCTCCCCCGCGGCCTGGCTCGTGAACCTCCTCGCCCACGACCGCCCCGCCACGCTCGACGCGCTCGTGCGCCTGGGCGCCCGGCTCCGCGAGGCGCAGGCGGCGCCCGAGCCGGGCGAGCTCGCCGGCCTGGCGAAGGAGCGACGCACGGCGATCGCGGATGCCTCCCGCGAGGCGGCCGCCCTCGCCGACGAGCTCGGCGTCCCGGTGCGCGGCCCCGTGCTCGAGGAGGTCGCGCAGACGCTCCAGGCGGCACTGACGGATGCCTCCGCCGCCGACGCCGTGCGCAGCGGCCGGCTCGTGCGTCCGCTCGAGGCGGTCGGCCTCGAGGTCGACCTCGACGGTGCGGTCGCGGGGGCGGCGCCGGGGGCCGGGGCGATCGCCGAGCCGGAGCACGTGCCTGAGGACGTGCCGGCCGCGCGTGGGGCGCAGGCCGCATCCGATGCGCCCGAGGCGAAGGCCGGGCCCAAGGCGAAGGGTGCGGCACCTCACGACGCCGAGGCATCCGCCCGCGACGCCGCCGCGCGCGCGAAGGCCGAGCAGGCCGCCGCCGAGGCATCCGAGCGCGCGACGGCCGCCGAGGCCGCGGCGGCCGACCTCGCCTCGCGGCTCGCCGAGCTGCGCGAGCGGATCGACGGCCTCACCGAGGCGCGCGACGCCGCCGCCGATCGGGTACGCGAGGCGCGGGAGAGGCTCGCCGACGCCGAATCGGACCTCGCCGAGGCCGCATCGACGCTCGACGGGGCCGAGGAGGAGCTCGGCCGGGTCGCCGTCGAGGCCGACCGCGCCGACCGCGACGCGCGGCGCGCCCGAGCTACCGCCGACGAGGCGGTATCGAGTCGGTAACGGCGGGGCATCGAGTCGATAACGAGCGCCGCCCATCGGCGCAGGCCGCCCCCGCGGCCCGCCAGACTGGAAGGGTGACCGGCACCCAGCGCGCACTGCCCTCGCGGACCTCCGCGGGGGTGTTCGTCGTCCCGGCGGTGACCGGCATCCTCGCCGCGCTCCTCCTGCTCGCGCTCGGCCGCGCTCCCGTGGTCTGCGCCGCGGTCGGCGACGCCGCCTGCCCGACCGCCGACGACCGGTTCGCCGTCGCCCTGGTGTGGACGGTGATCGTGATCGCACTGGCGTCCGTCGCCGCCGTCCTGCCGCTCACCGACCTGCCCCGCGCACGCACCTGGTCGCGCGTCGCCTACGGCGCGCTGCTCGCCGCCACGCTGATCGGCGTCGTCGCCACGCTCGCCACCGGCGGCTTCGCCATCCCGCTGTTCTACTTCTGAGCGGTTCCGGAGCACGCCGAACTCCAGTTCTCACTGACGGGAATAGCGCCGCGTTCAGGGCGTTTGGCATCTCCAGGCGAGGGCCTTCTGTTGTGGAATGGCGAGGTGCTCCGCGGGGTTGTGCGCACAAACCAGGTGCTGATCGGACTCCGTGTCAGATCGAGCTTCAATCGGAACAGAAGCCGACCGCCCGCCCGCAAGGGGATCCGCTTCCGGGCGGCTCCTCGCTGAGCAAGGTCGACCGCGCCGTCTCTTCCGAGCCGATCAGTCGACCGCGCCGCCGAAATAAGCAGGTCGGCTGGTAGCTTGAGCCGCCAACGGAAGGGACGACATGCCCGGGTTCGATGAATACCTGAACGGTGACGCTGCTGCATCCGCTCAGCGGTTGCAGTTCGTCCGCGGGCGGGCTGAGCGTGATGCGGCGTACATCGAGCCGTATTGGGCCACCTTTTCAGCGGACGTGGCGACCATGGTCCCGCACCTGGAAGGCCGGTTCGAGACGGAGCTCGTCGGCGAGAGCGAATGGCATTTCACCGTCCACGGCTCCGGGAAGATCCACGAGGTGGCGAGCACCCGTAGTGACGGAATCGTGTACCGGAACGAGATCGGGGACGCTTCGGTCCGGATCGTACCTCGGGGGCCGACGGTGAGCGCGTGGCGCTTCCCGTACGGCTTCCTCGTGGACGGCGACGGGCACCTGTGGATGGAACGGAACGGCCACCTCCAACCGTCGCTGGTGAACGTTGACCCGGCGAACCCACGCCAGAACACGCCAGTGCACGTTGGGGCTTCCTCGTTCGTCAAACTGGACCGCCCGGGCATTCGCCGGTTCATCTTCGCGGGATACAACGCCGACGTGTTCCCGACGTCCTACGTGAACGGGACGAGGCTGCTACAGAAGGAGAGCATCCTCGATGGGCGGACGACGCGCCTGACGATCGGTGGCCAACAACCGGAGTTCCGCCAGCTCAGCTTTAGCACGCCTATCAACAGCAACGACACGGAGAGCTCGATCGGGAAGATCTACTTCGGCTACCCGCGCGGTTGGGGTGAGTTCTTCGGCGTAAACAGCATGCTGTTCCAGACGTTGAAGGAAGCGCTCGCGAACCCGGCAGCGCGGAGAACGCTCGTCCCGCGTTAGCAAGCCCGGACGTCCATCCCCTGAACGGGGTGTCGTGCCACTCTGTCGAATCCTGGGAGTATCAGCTCCGTTGTCTCGAGGATTGGATCCCGCATGGCCTTCGGAAGCAAGCCCGCCCAGCCGGCGCCGCCTGCGAACACCGAAGCACCGTTCGTCGTGACGTTGCACCTCGGCTCCGGCGAGCTGGACGTGCAGATGACCACGGAGAATCTCGACGCCGGCCCGAACGCCATCTGGGCGATCCTCGCGACCAAGTTGAAGAACGACACGATCAACGGGTTGAAGACCGCGGACGGCCGCGACGTGATCGTGAACTGGAGCCAGATCGCGGCGGTCACGTACAAGAACCCGTGGTGACCGTCCAGGCCCGCCCGGGGTCGCCTGGACGCGGGTATCCGGCGGGCGGGCGGCTGGTTAGCTTGAGTCGGCGACGGAAGGAACGACGTGCCCAGGTTCGATGAGTACGTAGACGCGGGAGCGGTGGAAACCGCACGTGTTCTCCGACTGCAACGGGAGCACGCCGAGCAGCGTGCGGCGTACCTCGAACCATGGTGGGCGACGTTCACCGCTGAGCTCGCGACCATGGTCCCGCACCTGGAAAGCCGATTCGACCATGAGATCATCAGCGAAGCCGAACTGCATTTTCAGTTCGAAGCGTCCGGTGAGATCATCGCTGAAAGCAGCGCGTACCCCGCAACCCAGTCTCGAGTCGAGCTGGGCACCACCTCCGTTTCGATCGTGCCTGTCGGTGCCACCGTGAAAGCATGGCGGTTCTCCCCGCGGTATCTGGTCGATAGCGATGGGCACCTATGGCTCGAACAGCGGTTCATCTTCGGGGCTGGGCTGTCGAAGCCCAGACCCTTCCCGCAGAACAGCATCGGGGCCACGTCCGAGGCCAGCGGCTTCCTCCGGTTGGACGGTGACGGGTTGCGGCGCTTCTTCCTGGCCAGAGACAGGGCGGAGCTGTCCTCCGTCACGTACGTCCACGGCCACCGGGTGTCCGCACCGGGAAGCGCCACGGTCGACGGGCGGGAGGTCGTGGTCAATGAAAGCAGCCCCAGCCCTGAGTTCCGCCGTAACGGGTTCTATCTAAACCTCCGCCCGGACGAGCAGCCGAGCCCAGACGACGTCATCGCTTTCGTCGAGAAGCTCGGCTGGGGTGACACAGAGATGGTGCAGGAGAAGCTGTTCAAAACGCTGAAGGCAGGGCTCGCGAACCCCAACGCGCAGGTGTTGTTCCCGACACAGACCCGATAGCCGAGCCAACGTCTCCGACCGCAGGTTCCGGGATCAGCCCGCCGGCGCACCCTGCTCGATGGAGAGAAGGTACGCCGCGTAAGTCCACGGATGCGAGCCGCTGCTCGGCAAGCCGATCCCTGAGCGAATTCCTTGTGAAAGAACACGCGGCGTTGGTCTAACCGTGTTCGAGGTAGACGGTGGCGTAGACGTCGATGCCGAGTTCGGCGATGGCTGCGGCGAGTTCAACGGGAATCACGAACCCGCCCTGCGTTGAATCAGAGTTCGCGGACCACCAGATCCGCGCGGAGCAGTCTGGCGGGAGGAGCGGAAAACGACCAGCTCCGGCGCGAGCCCCAGCGACGAGCTCGCTGAGGGCTCGGGTGCCTGTCTGATCGGCTTGCGTGTTGGACTCGCGTGCCACGTCCATCTTCCAGACGTTGTGCTCCAACCGGCGCCCCGAGCGGCCAACCCAACCGCGGAGCTTCGTCTCAGTCGGAACGAGGTCAAGGATCTCCGAGACTCGTGCTGGGTCAGTCTCAGTTGAGATGACGGTGAGCGAGGCGCGTCCGGACTGGATCATGACGAGAGCATAGATCCGCTCGCGACCGGCAGTTGGTCGAGCGACGGGTTCGCACAGGATCCGTCTGCGACAACCGTGCACTCATCCCGCATACTGAGCGGATGGAGTACGACCGCGTCCCTTGGTGGAGCATGACGATGTCACGCAACTATCGGACGCTCGTAGCCACGACGATCGCCCAACTCGTGATTCTTCCGGTGTTCGTAGTCTGGGGCGTTGCAGCCGTTGTAAGCACCGGCCAACCGCAGTGGTGGCTTCTGGCAGCCATTGCTGGTGTCGGAACCGTCAGCGCCGCATACGGGGCGATCGAACTCCGACGATTCAGACACCGCCGGCCCGCGCGCGAGGGTTGATTTCCCCGCCTTCTCGCTCACGAACGATCCGGCACCGCAGGTGGATCGTCTTGAGATACCACCGGCTGGCGGGGTGGTCTGCACGGTTAGGGTGCCACGGGCTCAGCGTGGGTTGGTGGCAAGGAAGGTCGCTCGCTCCGCCGGGGTCCTCAAGATTCGACCTTCGTGATCGAGCTGGGGTAGCTCGGGGTACAGCCGGTCGGTCGTCGTATAGCCTGCCCGCCCCTCACGGATTGCTTTGAAGAGCCCCGAGAAGAAGAAGGTCATGCCTGCGATGAAAGCCAAACCCGTGACGCCGAACACCAGATACAACCAGAGCGGAACGCTCTCTGCGGTCCCTCCCACGAGGAAATAACAGACGGCCGATAGTCCGGCCAATACGATCAGGAGAATCCCGAAAGACCTGAGCGGCCGACCCCACTGTGTTGCCGTCCAACCCTTCAACATGATTGGCGTGTTGTTGCTGTTCGTCATCTCACCGCTTGGCTGGCGAATTAACCGGCATCTACCGTAGGGCTCCTGGCATCCGCCATCGACCCGATTCCCACACTAATCGGCATCAAGCGATGCGCGAGCGCAGAACCCCGGGTGCCCGCACACCAACATCAATATCCGCCGGGCAGATCCGCTTGAGGATCCTGAACAGCCGCCTACTGGCCCGCAAGCTTTGCAAGCGTGCGTCGCGCTTCGTCTCCGACTAGCCAGCGGAAATCGACCTCGACCTCATCCTCGGCATTTGGTGTCTTCTCGCCCACCTGCGCGGCAGCCAGCCAATACTTTCCTGTGGCAGTGCACAGGAACGCCGACTCGGGGCCCGAATGATCGCGGTTGTAGTTGAATGCTCCGGAGTCATCCACCATCCATTGTTCAACGTCGACCCACCCAGTCATTTCGCGGGTGATGCGCCAGGGCCGGTCACTACTCCAGGAAAGACCGCCGCGACCCGAAACGTGGAACAACACGTATCCCCGGACCTCACCGTCCCACGACAATTCGCCGACCGTCTCGTCGAACGTTGACGCCCCTGAGTCAGTCCTCGCGGTCGGCATGGCAATGACCATAGCTGACGCGTTCGACGCAGCCCGCGAGTGCACGCAAGCCGGTCGGGACTCACACATACGCCATCCCTCAAGTTAGCTCGCAGAACGTTCGGACGAGGTGCCCGCTAACCCCGCCCGGTGAAGATTCCCGCAGGGGTCCTCAACTGCAACGGAGTCGTCGGCTCATTCATCGATGCTCCGCCGACGACGCGAGACACAACCGCTCGCCTGGTCTCGCTCGACTCTCGGCGCCCAGTGCGCGACTGCCGGCTGGCGGTCCGGCGGACGCGCGAACCATTCGTGGTGCGATCGGCGCCGAGTCGCTCTCTCCCGGCAACCCGGTCAGGAACTTCGAGAAGGGGTATTGACAAGCAAGAACGATCGTTCTAGTCTCTGAGCAGATCAAGAAAGAACGATCGTTCTACTCCACGAAGGGCGATCGACACGACACGAGGGAGACGGCATCATGACCACCACCGACAAGGCCCCGATCGTCCTGGTCCACGGCCTCTGGATGACCCCCACCAGCTGGAACACCTGGGCCGCCCGGTTCCGCGCCCAGGGCCACGAGGTCATCGTCCCGGGCTGGCCCGGCATCGACGACCGCACCGTCGAGGACATCCGCTCGAACCCGGCCGCCCTCAAGGGCGTCGGGCTCAAGCAGATCGCCGACCACTACGAGCGCATCATCCGCACCCTCCCCCGGAAGCCGATCATCATGGGCCACAGCTTCGGCGGGGTCATCACGCAGATGCTCGCCGACCGCGGCCTCGGCGTGGCGTACGTCGGCGTCGAGCCCGGGCAGACCGCCGGCATCACGACCCTCCCGCTGTCGACCGTCTGGACCGGCACCCCGATCCTCTCGAACCCGTTCGACCGCAACGGCGCCAAGCCCATCTCGAAGAAGCACTTCCACTTCACCTTCGGCAACGACCTCGCCCGCGAGGAGTCCGACAAGGTCTGGGAGCAGTACGCGGTGAACTCGTACAACCGGGTCTTCTTCGAGGGCGTCGGCTCGACCCTGAACGAGAAGGGCGGCGTGACCCACGTCGACTACGCCCGCGCCGACCGCGCGCCGCTGCTCATCCTCACCGGCGAGATCGACCACGTCGTGCCGCCTGCCATTGGCAAGGCGATCGTGAAGAAGTACACGAAGACCGGCAGCCCGGCGGTCGTCGAGTACAAGGAGTTCCCCGGCCGCACCCACCGCATCGTCAGCCAGGACGGATGGGAAGAGGTCGCCGACTACGCCCTCTCCTGGGCGGTCGCCCACGCCGAGGACGCCGTCGCCGCCTGACGCGGGCCCGGCGCACCCGGGCAGCACACTGCGGATGCCACGAGCCCGGCTCGTGGCATCCGGCATGTCCGCCCGCATCGACGACGCCGGCCTACGCGGCCGCGAGCACCTCGTCGACCCAGGCCGGCACGAGCATGCTGGCGAGCCCGTGCCGCACCTCGTCGAACAGCAGCGAGACGTCGCTCTCGACGAGGTTGAGCTCCATGGTCGCGGCGCCGAACCCGGTCGCGGTGAGCACGAACCCGGCGGCGGGGTGCACCGCGCCCGACGTGCCGATCGCGACGAAGCGGTCGCACTCGGCGAGCGCGACGTCGACCTCGTCGAGCCCGTACGGCAGCTCGCCGAACCAGACGACGTCGGGCCGCAGCGTCGGCCGGCCGCAGGCCGGGCACGCGGGCCGGCCCGCGAGGTCCTCGGCGATGGGCGACCTCGTGCCGCACACCTCGCAGAGGGCGCTCCCGAGGTCGCCGTGCAGGTGCAGCACCCGGCGGCTGCCGGCCCGCTCGTGGAGGTCGTCGATGTTCTGCGTCACGAGCAGCAGGTCGTCGCCGAGGGATGCCTCGAGCCGCGCCAGCGCGAGGTGCGCGGGGTTCGGCTCGGCGAAGGTCACGGCGTGCCGGCGCTCGTCGTAGAACCGCAGCACGGTGTCGGGGTCGCGGGCGAACGCCTCCGGGGTCGCGACGTCCTCGACCCGGTACCCCTCCCAGAGCCCGCCGACGTCGCGGAACGTCGGCACCCCGCTCTCGGCGGAGATGCCGGCCCCGGTGAGCACGACGACCCGCATGCCTCGACGCTACCCGGCGGCGACGCCGACCGGAACGGATGCCCCGGGCACGGCGGGTAACCTTGCCCGGGTGAGTTCCTCCCCCGCCCTCCGTCCCGAGACCGTCGCCGTCACCGCGGGTCGCCCCGCGCACGTGCCCGACCAGCCGCTGAACACCCCCGTGCACCTCGCCTCGACGTACGTCGCCGGCGGCGAGCTGGAGTACGGCCGGTACGGCAACGCGTCGTGGACGGCGTTCGAGGACACGCTCGGCGCCCTCGAGGGCGGGCGGTGCGTGTCGTTCGCGTCGGGCATCGCGGCGACGTCGGCCGTGCTCGACCTGGTGCCGGCCGGCGGCGTGGTCGTCGCGCCCCGCCACTCGTACACCGGCACGGTCCTGCAGCTCGACGACCGCGCCGCCGAGGGCCGCCTCGAGGTTCGCTACGTCGACGTGACCGACACCGCGGCCGTGATCGCCGCCTGCGAGGGCGCCGCGATGCTGTGGTTCGAGTCGCCGACGAACCCGGCGCTGGAGTTGGCCGACACGGCGGCGCTGGCCGCCGGCGCGCGGGCGCACGGCACCCTGGTCGTCGTCGACAACACGTTCGCGACGCCGCTGCGCCGCCGCCCCCTCGCCGACGGCGCCGACCTCGTCGTGCACTCGGCCACGAAGGGCATCTCGGGCCACAGCGACCTCGTGATGGGCGCGGTCGTGGCGACCGACGACGCCCTCGTCGAGCGGCTCGTCGGCCGTCGCTCCCTCGGCGGGGCGATCCCGTCGGCGTTCGAGGCGTTCCTCGCCCTCCGCGGCCTGCGCACCCTGCCCGTGCGGCTCGACCGCGCCGAGGCCACGGCGCGCGAGCTCGTCGATCGGCTGACGGGGCATCCCGCGCTCGAGGAGGTGCGCTACCCCGGGTTCGGCACCATCGTCTCGATCGTGGTGCGCGGCGGCGCCGAGCCTGCCGACGCGCTCGTGCTGCGCACGAGCCTCTGGATCCACGCGACCAGCCTCGGCGGGGTGGAGTCGACGTTCGAGCGCCGGCGGCGCTGGGCGGCGGAGGCCGACACGATCCCCGCGGGCCTCGTGCGCCTCTCGGTCGGGCTCGAGCACCCCGACGACCTGGCGGCCGACCTGGTGCAGGCGCTCGACTCGCTCGACTGAGCGGGGACGCCCGCGACGCCCGACGCTACGCCCGGCCGTCGAACAGCAGCATCGGCACCGGGCCGAACGGCCTCGACCGCACCCGCAGCCGCCGCACGTCGGTCCCGGTGAACCCGGCCGCGGCGAGCGCCGCCTCGGTGTCGCGGTTCCAGTGGCAGCCGTGGCACACCCGCCGGGCGATGGGCGTCGCGACGGCCTGCACGGCCCGCTTGAGCGTGCGCGGCGGCGCGGCGACGTGGTCGACGAACACGACCCGGCCGCCGGGCACCAGCACGCGGCGAACCTCGGCGAGCACGGCCGCCGGGTCGCGCACGGAGCACAGCACGTAGGTGCCGACGACGGCGTCGACCGAGGCATCCGGCAGCGGGATCGCCTCGGCGACCGCGTCGAGCGGCGCCGCCTCGTGCCGCCATTCGCGGGCCCGCGTCGCGAGCTCGGCGCGACGGCGCGCGTCGGGCTCGAGCCCGGTCCACTCGACGTCGGGATGCATCGCGCCGAAGTTCTCCCCCTCGCCGGCGCCGATCTCGAGAACGCGTCCGCGAAGGCGGCCGACGAGCTCGCGTTCGAGGTCGTCGAGCGCGTCGTCGTCGATGAGGGGCACCCCCGCCCCGCGTGCGCTCATGCCGCCATGCGAGCACGCCGCGTGCGTCGCGTCAACCCGAGAGCGGGGAGGCGGAATAGGCTGGCGGGGTGATCCGCGAGTTCCTCGCCGGCGTGGCCTCGCTCGCACACGGGTTCGGCACGTGGCGACGTCACCCCGGGCTCATGCTGCTCGGCCTGGTGCCCGCCGCCCTCGTCTTCGCCCTGATCCTCGTGGCGCTCGTCACGCTCGGGTTCGGGCTTCCACGGCTGTCGGAGTGGGCGACCCCGTTCGCCGACGACTGGGACCCGGCGTGGCGCAGCGTGTTCCGCCTGGCCATCGCGGCGGTCACGTTCGCCGCGGCGGTGCTGCTCGCCGTCGTCACGTTCACGGCGATCACCCTCGCCGTCGGCGACCCCTTCTACGAACGCATCTGGCAGGCCGTCGAGCGCGACCTCGGCGGCGAGGCGCCCGACCGGGGCGCCGGGTTCTGGCAGGCGGTCGGCGATGCGCTCGAGCTGCTGCTCAAGGGCCTCCTCGCAGCCGTCGTGGTGTGGTTGGTCGGGCTCATCCCTGTCGTCGGCGGATTCGTCGCTCCGGTGCTCGGCGTGCTCCTCGGCGGGCGGATCCTCGCTCGCGAGCTCGCCAACCGCGCGTTCGAGGCGCGCGGCCTGCACCTCGCCGAACGGCGCGCGCTGCTGCGGAGCCGCCCGTGGCGGGTGCTCGGCTTCGGCGTCGCGACGCAGCTGTGCTTCCTGCTGCCGCTGGGCGCGGTGATCACGATGCCGGCCGCCGTCGCGGGGTCGACGCGCCTGGCGCGCGGACTGCTCGACGAGCGGGCGGCGGCCGCATCGATGCCGGGCGCGCCCGTCGCGGCGGTGCCGGCTGCGCCGGGACCGGCTCAGGCGACGTCGCCCTCGGAGTCGGCGAACACCTCGTCGAACGGCACGCCGCCGGCGGTCAGCACCGTCCAGCCCGAGGCATCCGCCCGCACGAGCGACGACGAGACGTTGTCGAGCCTCGGGTAGGCGTCGGCGGGCAGGCCGCTGATCTCGGCGAGCGCGTTGCGGATCAGCGTGCCGTGCGCGACGGCGACGACGTCGCCGCCGGGGTACGCGGCGGCGATCTCCTCGAGCGCGCGGAGCGCCCGCGGGCCGACCTCGGCGTCGGGCTCGAGGTTCGGGATGTCGGTGCGGCTCGCCCAGCGCCCCCGCACGTCGGCGACGAGCATGCCCTCGGCGTCGCCGAACTCCTGCTCGACGAGGTCGGGGTACGCGGCGCCGACCGGTACGCCGAGCCCGGCGGCGAGGATCTCGGCGGTCTCGCGCGCGCGACCGAGGGTGGAGCTCACGGCGACCTCCCATTCGCCGAGCGCGGCGAGGGCTGCGACGCCCGCCCGCGCCTGGGCGCGACCGGTGTCGTTCAGCGGGATGTCGGTGCGGCCCTGCATGCGCAGGCCCAGGTTCCAGTCGGTCTGGCCGTGGCGGACGAGGGCGATGCGCATGCCTCCAGCGTACGGGCGCCGACTGGGAGCACGTCGGGCGGCGTGACGGGCGGTGACGCGGTGCGACCTCGCGCGACCGGCCGCGGGCGTGACCCGCGGCCACCGCCCGTACCGCTGCTACCCGCCGCCCAGGCCGACGCGGTCGGGCACCTGCCCGGCGACGCCGGGCAGCCACTCGTCCACGCGCGGCCACGCGCGCCCGGTCGGCAGCTTCCGCAGCAGGCGGGCGAGCGAGTCGTCCGCGTCGGGCCACGGGATGACCCGCGTCGGGGATGCGTCGGCCAGGACGCCGAGCCACCAGTGCTTCCACGTGGTCGGCAGCGATTCGGGGTGCAGCACGACGTAGTAGTCGGGCACGCTCATCGCCTTGCGGCCCGCGGCCTGCACGGCGCGCGCGATCTCGAGCTCGAGCACGCCGTAGCTCGACTGGTCGTCGAAGAACTCGACCCAGGCGGCGGCGACGTGGCCGAGCGGGTCGCGGTCGTGCACCACGAACGGGCGGTCGGAGGCGGCCGACCAGCGCGCCACCTCGTCGTCGGAGGCGCCACGCGCATCGGGGAAGGACGCGGCCCGGACGTTCGGGAAGCGCTCGAGCGAGCGGATCGCGGTCGTCGCCTCCTCGCCGACGACGACCAGCGTGGTGCTGACCGGTGGCTCCATTTCCGCAGTCTACGCCGGGGCCTCCGGAGTGGCGGGAGCGGCTGGCCGCCGCGGCGGACTCAGCCGAACAGCCGCGCCACCGCGAAGCCGGCGATCACCACGGCCGCGACGAACACCCCGACCGAGAGCACGAAGAGCGTGATGATGACGGCGGTGCCGGCCGCGTCGCGGCGGCGCGGGCCGTGGGGCGACCGGCCGGAGGGCGGGGTCGCGGCGGCGGATCCCGCTGGGCCGGCGGATGCGTCGGGGCCGGCGGAGGCGTCGGGGCCGGCGGAGGCGTCGGGGCCGGCGAGTGCCTCGGTCCCGACCGTGGCGGGAGCGGCGACGGTCGCAGGGGCGGGGTTCGGCGCGGGAGCCGCGACCGCTGCCGGAGCCGGGGCCGTGGCCGTTGCCGCGCCCGGGGCCGCGGCCGGTACGGCACCCGGCGCCACGACGGCACCTGCTCCGGCCGACGGCACCACGGGCGGCGCGGCGGCCGCACCGGCGCCGCCGCCGTGCACGAACTCGGTCCACTGCCGTCCGTCCCAGTAGCGGAGGCGGCCGGCCTCGCTGGGATCGGGGTACCAGCCGGCCGGGGTAGTCGCGTCGGTCAAGCTTCCTCGCAGGGGGATCGGGCGACGGAAACACCCGCCGCGGCCGAATTCTATTGGAGCGGCGCCCCCTACGCTGACGGCATGGACCAGTCGGATGACGCCTACGTCGTCGTCGAGGGCGTGCCCGACGTCGAGACCTACCTGGCGCTGCGGGCGGCGGCCGGGATGCGCCCGCGCTCACCCGAGGGCGCCCGTATCGGGCTGCCGAACACGTGGTTCGGCGTGCTCGTGCGGACGGCGTCCGGTGGCCCGATCGTCGGCATGGGCCGCATCGTCGGCGACGGCGGATGCCACCTGCAGGTGGTCGACGTCGCGGTCGCGCCCGAGCACCAGGGCCGGGGCCTCGGCACCCGGATCATGACCGCGCTCACCGACGCGATCCGCGACCGGGCGCCGGCCGAGGCGTACGTCTCCCTCATCGCCGACGGCGACGCGCACCGGCTCTACGCCCGATTCGGCTTCGCCCCGACCGCGCCGGCCTCGATCGGCATGGCGCTGCGCGCCTGACCGCGCCACCCCGCGGGCCACGGCGCCCTGCCGGCCGCGCCACCCCGCCGGCCGCGCCGCCGCGCGGGCGGGGCCAGCCTGCGTGCGCCCCGGTCAGCCGCCTGCGCCCGCGTCAGCCGCGGGGCTGCCCCGCACGCCCGTCGACGGACCGCGCGGGCGGCGCCTGCGGCGCCGGAGGCATCCGGCGCACCTGACCCGACTTCTCGGCGACCGCGACCAGCAGCAGCGGGCGTGCGAGCACCCAGCCGATCGCCATCACGCCGATCGACAGAGCGAAGATCGCGAAGCCCACCCAGTCGTCGGCGTCGCGCGCGGCGTACATGGCGTTGAGGTTGCGCAGCACCCCCGTCGAGAACACGAGCACGACGTGCACGAACGTGAACGCGAGCAGGAACAGCATGGTCGGGAAGTGCAGGGCGCGTGCGCTCCGCTCCGACAGCAGCCGCGCGACGCGCCCCTCGGGCGGCCACACGGGCGACAGCCGGAGGCCCGTGAGGATCGCGAGCGGTGCCGCGATGAAGACGACGGCGAAGTAGCTGAGCACCTGGAGGGCGTTGTACACGACCCACGCGTTCTCGGTCGGCCACTCGAGCGAGGCGTACTGCAGGGCGACCGACGCCGCGCTCGGCACGATGCTCCAGTCGGTCGGCACGATCCGCACCCACTGGCCGGTCGCGAACAGCAGCACGACGTAGATCACGCCGTTCAGCACCCAGAGCGCCTCGACCCAGAGGTGCAGCCAGAGCGAGATGCCGAGCCGGCGCGGCGCGCGCTTCGTGCGCGGCCGGCGGGTGTTGTCGCGGGTCCAGAACGCGGGCGGGCGCTGCTTCGAGCGCAGGATGAGCCCGGTGCGCACGAGCATGACGAGCAGGAACGCGTTGAAGAAGTGCTGCCACCCCACCCAGCCCGGGATGCCGACCGGCGCCCACTCGGGCAGCGGCGCCTCGCCGGGGTACGCGTCGACGAACGCCTCGACCGCGGGCAGCGTGCGCAGCCACTTCGCGAGCACGACGACGATGGCGAACGCGACGATCGCGGCGAGGACGAACCAGGCGGCGCGCTTCCAGGACACGCGCGCGAGCGCGGTTCGGATGGTGGGGTCGGACACCCGATCACGATGCCAAACCGCTTCATGCGGCGCAACATGGCGGCGGGACATCCGACACATCACGACGCATGGGCGGGGTGAGCGCAGCGCGCGCCCGCGCTGCGCTCCCCCGCCGCTCGCTACTCGGCCAGGAACGCCAGGATGTCGCGGTCGAGCTCGTCCTGGTAGGCGCCGAAGATGCCGTGCGGTGCGCCCGCGTAGACCTTGAGGGTGCCCTTCGACACGAGCGTGATCGACTTCTCGGCGGCCGCGGCGATCGGCACGATCTGGTCGTCGTCGCCGTGCGCCAGCAGGATCGGCACGTCGAGCGCCTGGAGGTCCTCGGTGAAGTCGGTCTCGGAGAACTGCGCGATGCAGTCGTACGCGGCCTTGAGGCCCGCGAGCATGCCCTGGCGCCAGAAGTCGTCGCGGGCCCCCTGCGAGACCTCGGCGCCGGGGCGGTTGAAGCCGAAGAACGACTCCGAGAGGTCCTGGAAGAACTGGGAACGGTCCTTCAGCACCGCCGCGCGGATCCCGTCGAACACCTCGATGGGCGTGCCCTCGGGGTTCGACTCCGACTTCACCATGACGGGCGGGACGGCGCCGGCGGTGATGACCTTCGCGACGCGGCCCTGCGGCTGTCCGTGGCGGGCCGCGTAGCGGACCACCTCGCCGCCGCCGGTCGAGTGGCCGATGAGCGAGAGGTCGCGGAGGTCGAGGTGCTCGACGAGTTCGGCGAGGTCCTTCGCGTAGGTGTCCATGTCGTTGCCCTGCCAGGGCTGCGACGACCGGCCGTGGCCGCGGCGGTCGTGCGCGATCGCCCGGTAGCCGGCGTCGGCGAGCAGCTTGAGCTCGACCTGCCAGGCGTCGGAGCTGAGGGGCCAGCCGTGGCTCAGCACGACGGGCCGGCCCTCGCCGAGGTCGGTGTAGTAGATCTCGGTCCCGTCGGACGTGGTGAAGGTGGGCATCGGATTCCCTCCGGTCGGTGGCGGCCGGCGCTCCGGCCGGCGGCGGCCCCGTGGCATCCGCGCCTTCCATGCTGGTGGCGGGCGGCGGGCCCCCGCCCCTGCCGGGCGCGCCACGTATCCCTCGAATCGGGACCGCAGCCGCGGCCGGCGGCCGCGCCCGCTACGCGATCGGCAGCAGCTCGCGGTAGCCGCGCGCGACGGCGCGCAGCTCGCCGGCGGGCGTCTCGAGACGGCTGGCCTGGATGAGCCCCTGCGTGACGACGAGCACCTGCGCGGCGAGCTCGTCGACATCGACGGATGCCCCGGGCACGGCGCCGGCGAGCCGGTCGGCGATCGCGCGCTCCATCCCGTCGTTGGCCCGGCGGCACACGGCGAGCACCTCGGCGTCGCGCGAGCCGAACTCGGCGAGCGTGTTCAGCATGAGGCAGCCGCGCCGGTCGGGCTGGGCGGCGCAGTCGTCGACGATCGCGTCGAAGAGCGCGCCGATCGCGGCATCGGCGGAGCCGGACGTCGCCATCGCGTCGCGCACGATCTCGACCCGGCCGGCGCAGTACCAGTCGAGCACCCGCAGGAAGAGCGCGTGCTTGCTGCCGAAGGCGGCGTACAGGCTGCCGTTGGCGATGCCCGTCGCGGCCGCGAGGTCGGCGATCGAGGTGCGCTCGTAGCCGTTGGACCAGAACACGTCGAGCGCCGCCGCCAGGACGGCGGCCTCGTCGAACTGCCGTGGTCGGGCCATCAGGGAAGCGTACCCGGTGCCGGGCGTCGCCGACTTTTGCTGGAGCGAGCGCTCCAGAATAATGACCCCCATGAGCGCGCTCTCCTCGACGATCCTGCCGCCCGCCCGCCGCCGCATCGGCTTCCTGCTGTTCGACGGCGTGAAGGCGCTCGACTACGTCGGGCCAGCCGAGGTGTTCGTCGAGGCCAACCAGGCCGTCGACGCCTACGACGTGGTGCTCCTGTCGGCCACCGGCGACGACATCACCACCTCGCTCGGCGGCCGCGTGGCCGTGCAGGCCGCGGTCGACGACGACGGCGACTTCGACACGGTCATCGTGCCGGGCAGCGAGCGGTCGCCGTCGGAGTTCGCCCGCGGCGCCGTCGTCGACGCGGCGGCCTCGCTCCGCGACCGCACCCGACGGCTCGTGTCGATCTGCAGCGGCGCGTTCATCCTCGCCGAGCTCGGCGCCCTCGACGGCCGGCGGGCGACGACGCACTGGAAGTTCACCGGCGACCTCGCCCGGCGCTACCCGCGCATCACCGTCGACCCCGACGCGATCTTCGTGCGCGACGGCGACGTCTACTCGTCGGCCGGGGTCGCCGCCGGCATCGACCTCGCGCTCGCGCTCGTCGAGGACGACCACGGCGCCGACGTGGCCCGGCAGGTCGCGCAGCTCATGCTCGTGTACCTGCAGCGCTCCGGCGGCCAGTCGCAGTTCTCCGCGTCGCTGCGCGCCCCGGCCGCCCAGACGCGCGTCGTGCGCGGCATCATCGACCGGATCCAGGCCGACCCCGCGCAGCCGCACCGCGTGCAGGACCTCGCCCGGCAGGCGAACGTCAGCGTGCGGCACCTCACCCGGCTCTTCCGCGACGAGCTCGACACCTCCCCGGCGCAGTACGTCGCCGACCTGCGGTTCGAGCTCGCCCGGATGCGCCTCGAGGCGGGCTCCTCGGTGGCGCAGGCCGCGGCCGACGCCGGGTACGGCAGCGCCGAGGCGCTCCGCCGCACCTTCATCGCCCGGCTCGGCCTCTCGCCGTCGAAGTACCAGCACCACTTCCGCTCCACGACGCCCGGGCCGCTCGCGACCGTGACGCCGATCACCCGGGGCGACGCGGAGGCGCTGGAGGACGCGGTCTAGGGTGTGAAGGACCCGCCCGACCGGAAGGCACCGACATGACCGACCTGCCCGTCTACACCGTCGCCGACCTCGAGGCGGAGCCCCGGTTCGAGGTCGACGCCTTCGCGAACGACGACGCCGTGGCCCTGGGCCTCTTCGGCATCGAGGTGATCCGCGAGCGCGGGCTCGACCTGGCGGTGCGCGTGGTGCTCCGCGGCGACGCGGTGTTCGTCGCGAAGCTCGGCTCGACCGGGCCGGGCAACGACCCCTGGCTCGCCGGCAAGGCGGCCGTCGCCGAGCGCTTCGGCGAGCCGAGCCTGCTCGTCCGCCGCCGCCACGAGGAGGCCGGCACGCCCTTCGACGAGCGCGACGACGTCGACCACGACGTGTTCCGCGCGCACGGCGGCTCGGTGCCGATCCTCGTCGACGGCGAGGTCGTCGGCACGATCACCATGTCGGGCGAGCCCGACGTGCTCGACCACGCCGCGAGCGCCGAGGCGGTGCGCCACTACCTCGCGGCGCGCTGAGCACCGGGGTGCCGGCCCCTACATCTGGGTCGTGCCGTCGCTCATCGTCGGCGAGATGATCCCGAAGACGTTGCCGTCGGGGTCGAGCAGGTAGCCGCCGCGGCCGACGCCCTCCATGTCCTCCATCGGCACCGCCACGGTCGCCCCCAGCTCGAGGCCGCGCGCGTACATCGCGTCGACGTCGCCGTCGACCCCGACGACGAAGTTGGCGCCGTTCACCGGCGCTCCGGGCTCGGGCGCCGGGCCCTGCCGGCGGGTGAGCCCGCCGTTGATGCCGTGGCCCGCCTCGCCGCCGTTCTGGATCGACCCCTCGCCGGTGAGGATCACCCAGTACTCCACGTCGCCGAAGCGGGTGAACGTCCACCCGAACAGCTCGGAGTAGAAGTCGATGAGCCGCTGCGGCTCCGACGCGTGGATCTCGAAGTGCACGACGAGGTTGGCCATGATCCCCCCTTGGACGATGTCGCAGGTCACGCTACGCCGACCCGCCGTCGCCCTCCACCCCCTGGTGCGGGCCCGCCTCCCGGTCCCCTCGCTCACATCCCCTCCTTCCCATCGCGGATCAGGAGAAATCGGACGACACGCCGAGCGGATGCCCCGGACGCGCCGGGCTGACCCGGATTCCTCCTCATCCGCGAACGGAGCCAGAGGGTGAGACGCCCGTTCCGGTCAGACCTCCGTGTGGCCCAGCAGCGGGCCCGCGACGAAGCGCACGACCGGGTCGGCGATCGCCTCGAACTCGAGCACGGCGACCTCGTTGCGCCCGGCGCGGGTCACCGGCGCGGGCACGATGAGCGTGCGCTGCGGCCCGCGGCGCCAGTACCGGCCGAGCAGGAACCCGTTCACCCAGACCAGGCCCTTGCCCCAGTCGGCGGTGTCGAGGAACAGGTCGGCCGGGGCCTCGAGGTGGAACTCCGCCCCCAGGAGCGCCGGGCCCGCGGCCGCCTGCCCCTCCGCCGGCGCATGCCCCCCGGCGAGCGCCGGCACCCGGTCGAGGTCGAGCGGCCGGGCGAGCCATCCGCTCGGTTCCTCGCCGTCGAGCCGCACCCCGCCGATGAGCCCCTTGTGCTCGCCGAGGCGCTGCCCGTAGTTGACGCGCCCCTGGTCCTCGACCACGATCGCGAGCTCGCCGCGGGCGACGGGCAGCCGCAGCGCCCGCTCGTGCGCGTCGCGCCCGAGCACGCCGGCGGGAACGCCGTCGACGAGCACCCAGGCCCGGTCGCGCACCTCCTCGCCGACGACGAGCGTCGCCGGCCCGTCGCGGTCGATGCGCGTCGTGAAGACGACCACGCCGCGGTCGTGGCCGAGGTCGTCGAACGTGGGCAGCGCCTCGTGCGCGGATGCCTCGCCCAGCCGGTCGGCGACGTCGAGCAGCGCCGGGCCCGGCCGGAGCGGCACCTCGAGCTCGGGCGCCGCGGGCGCCGGCGGCGGCACCTCGTCGGGCACGTCGGCGTACTTCGCGATCACGTCGCGGAACGCGAAGTACTTCGCGGTCGGATGCCCCGCCTCGTCGAGCGGCGCGTCGTAGTCGTAGCTCGTGGTGATCGGCGCGTAGCGCCCCTTGTCGTTCGCCCCGCTGGTGAGGCCGAAGTTCGTGCCGCCGTGGAACATGTAGACGTTCACCGATCCGCCGGCGGCGAGGATCGCGTCGAGCTCGGCGGCGCTGGCCGAGGCATCCGTCGTGTGGTGGTGCGAGCCCCAGTCGTCGAACCATCCGCACCAGAACTCCATGCAGACCAGCGGCCCGGTCGGCTGGAACTCGCGCAGCGTCGCCATGCGCTCGACGGCGCGCGAGCCGAACGAGCCGGTCAGGTGCAGGCCCGGCAGGCTGCCGTCGGCGAGCATCTGCGGGGTCGGCTGGTCGATGGTGGTGAGCGGCACCGTGATGCCGGCCGCGCGGGTCACCCGCACGAGCTCGGCGAGGTAGTCCTTGTCGGCGCCGTACGCGCCGTACTCGTTCTCGATCTGCACCAGGACCACGGGCCCGCCGGCGTCGACCTGCCGGGGCGCGACGATCTCGTACACGCGCTCGAGGAACTCGGTCACCGCCGCGACGTATCGGCGCTCGCTCCGCCGCACGCCCACCTCGGGGTCGCGGAAGAGCCAGGCCGGGAGACCGCCGTTGTCCCACTCCGCGCAGATGTACGGACCGGGCCGCACGATCGCGTGCATGCCCTCCGCGGCGACGAGGTCGAGGAACCGGCCGAGGTCGAGGCCGCCGTCGGCGATCCACTCGCCGCGGCGCGGCTCGTGCGCGTTCCACGCGACGTACGTCTCGATCGTGTTCAGGCCCATCAGGCGGGCCTTGCGAATGCGATCGGCCCACAGGTCGGGGTGCACGCGGAAGTAGTGGAGGGCGCCCGCGAGGATGCGGTGCGGGCGGCCGTCGAGCTCGAAGTCGGTCGGGCCGATGACGAAGCGGCTCATGGTTCTCCTGCTGGGTGGGAACGGACGGGGCCGGCTGGAAGGCCGGCCCCGTGGGTGGCTTCGACCGGCTCGACCACCGGTGGGTGAGCCCGTCGAAGCCCCGTGCGCTTACTTGTTGACGCTGAAGCCCTGGTCGTTGCCGTAGTCGACCAGCTTGTCCTGCCAGGTCGCGAGACCCTCGTTGAGGTCACCCGCGTCCGCGTAGGACTGGCCGACGGTGTCGCCGAAGATGCTGTTCGCGTACACCTGGTAGGGCAGGTACTGCCAGCCGGTCGAGACGTCCTTCGAGGCCTGCACGAGCACCTCGTTGATCTTCTGGCCGCCGAAGTACTCGGGCGCCGAAGCCAGGAAGTCGGGGTCGTTCAGCTCGGCCGTGGTCGACGGGAAGCCGCCCGACTCGAGGAACACCGCGATCGACTCGGGGTCGCTGTTCAGCCAGCGCAGGAACGCGGCGGCGAGCGCCGGGTTCTTCGACTGCGTGGTGACCGACTGGCCGCCGCCGCCGTTCTCCGCCGACACCGGGGTGCCGTCGTAGGTGGGCATGGGCGCGACCGCCCAGTCGCCGGCCGCGTCGGGCACGCTCGACTCGAGCACGCCGGGCATCCAGGCGCCGGTCACGAGCGACGCGATCGAGCCGTCGCCGAGGCCCTGGTACCACTCGTCGGTCCAGCCGGGCGTCGTGGAGAGCAGGCCCTCCTGGACGAGCTGGTTCCAGACGCCGGTCCACTGCTGGGTGCCCTCGTCGGCGAGGTCGATGGTCACGTCGGTGCCGTCGACCTCGAACGGACGGCCGCCGGCCTGCCAGATCATGCTGGTCGTGAAGCCCGCGTCGCCGGTGTCGGCGGTGATGAACTTGGTCGGGTCGGCCGCGTGCAGCTGGCGGGCCGCGTCGACGTACTCGTCCCACGTGGTCGGCACGGCGATGCCGTACTGGTCGAAGACGGCCTTGTTGTAGAACAGGGCCATGGGGCCCGAGTCCTGCGGGAGGCCGACGAGCTTGCCGCCGACGTTCACGGCGCCCCAGGTCGACGCGCTGTACTGGTCCTCGAGGTCGTCGAGGCCGTACTGGCCGAGGTCGACGAGCGAGTCGGAGAGGGCGAACTGCGGGATCGCGTAGTACTCGATCTGCACGACGTCGGGCGCGCCCGAGCCGGCCTTGATCGCGTTCTGGAGCTTCGTGTACTCCTCGGTGTTGGTGCCGGCGTTCACGAGCTCGACGTCGACGTTCGGGTACGCCTCCTCGAACGCGGCGACCTGCGCCTCGGCGCTGGGGGTCCAGCTCCAGTAGGTGAGCTTGCCGCCGGCCTCGAGGGCGGCGTCGAGGTCGTTGGCGTCGCCGGTCGCGGCGTCGCCGCCGGAGGCGGGCGCGCAGGCCGCGAGCGCGGCCGTGGCGAGGGCCGCGGTGGCGGCGAACGCCAGGGTCCGCCGGAGGGCGGTGCGGTGGATGGCCATGTGGGGTGTCCCTTCACTTCGTTGTGCCATGTGCTCCGGGGCAGGACGCTCCGGGTTCTCGGGCGGGGCGGTGCTCGTCATGCGGTGCCGCCCGGTCACTGCTTGACGCTTCCGGCGCTGAGCCCCGACTGCCAGAACCGCTGCAGCACGAGGAACGCGACGACGATGGGGATGATCGTGAGGAGCGAGCCCGTGATCACCAGGTTGTAGATGGGCTGGGCGCTCACGCCGGTGGCCTGCGCGCTCCACTGGTTGAGGCCGACGGTGAGCGGGTACCACGACGGGTCGCTCAGCATGATCAGCGGCAGGAAGTAGTTGTTCCAGGTCGCGACGACCGTGAACAGCAGCACGGTGACGATGCCGGGCGCGAGCAGCCGGATCGAGATCGTGAAGAAGGTGCGGAACTCGCCGGCGCCGTCCATGCGGGCCGCCTCGAGGAGCTCGCCCGGCACCGAGTCGACCGCGTACACCCAGATCAGGTACAGCCCGAAGGGGCTGATCAGCGACGGGATGATGATCGCCCACGGCGTGTTCGTGAGGCCGAGCTGGCTGAACATGAGGAAGGTCGGCACGGCGAGCGCGGTGCCGGGCACGGCGATCGCGCCGAGCACGACGGCGAAGATCGCGCGGCGGCCGGTGAAGCGGAACTTCGCGAGCCCGTAGCCGGCGAGGGTGGCCAGGAGCGTGGCGCCGCCGGCGCCGACGACGACGTAGAGCAGGGTGTTGCCGAGCCAGCGCAGGAAGATGCCGTCGCGGTAGGTCAGCGTCTCCCAGATGTTCTGGAAGAGCACGAAGTCGTCGTCGAACCAGAGGCCGAAGCTCGAGAACAGGCCGGCCTGCGTCTTCGTCGCGTTGATCACGAGCCAGAGGATGGGCACGAGCGCGTACGCGGCGAGGATGCCCATCATGATCGTGAACGCGACCGACTTGCGGGGCTTCAGCACCGAGTTGGTGCGGCGCTTGCGGGTGCGCGCCTGTTCGGGGACGGTGGCGGCCCGGGTGGCCGACGTGGCGGGGGCGGTCGTGGTCATCGCTCCTCCTTGCGCGAGCCGCGGAGCTGGACGACGTAGGCGATCACCGCGGTGATGACGCCCATGACGATCGCGACGGTGGCCGAGTAGTTGTACTGCTGGCCCGCGAAGGACAGGTTGTAGGCGTACATGTTCGGGGTGAAGAACGTGGTGATGATGTTCGGCGCGAGGGTGCGCAGGATGTTCGGCTCGTTGAAGAGCTGGAAGCTGCCGATGATCGAGAAGATCGTCGCGATCACGATCGCGCCGCGGAGGGCGGGGATCTTGATGGCGGTGACGACGCGGAAGGCGCCGGCGCCGTCGAGTTCGGCGGCCTCGTACAGGTCGGTGGGGATGACCCGGAGCGCCGAGTAGAAGATCAGCATGTTGTAGCCGACGAACTCCCAGGTGACGATGTTGCCGATCGACGCGAGGATCCAGTCGCGGGCGAACGGTTCGAACACCGTGCCGCCGAAGTAGTCGTTGAGGTTCGCGACGAGGCCGAACTGGTCGCCGTAGATGAAGCCCCACATGAGCACGGCGACGACGGCGGGCACCGCGTACGGCAGGAAGATCGCGATGCGGAAGAAGCCGGTGGCGTGCAGCCGCGCGCTGTCGATGGCGAGGGCGGCGGCCAGCGCGATCACGAGCATGACCGGCACCTGGATGAGCAGGAACACCAGCACCCGCACGAAGCCGTCCCAGAACTGCGGGTCGCCGAGGAGCTGGGCGTAGTTCTCGAGGCCGACGAACCCGTTGCCGCCGACGAGCTGCTCGCGGAAGAGGCTGAGGTAGATCGAGTACGCGACGGGCGCGATGAAGACCAGCAGGAAGACGACGAGGAAGGGGGCGGTGAAGGCCAGGCCCTTCCACTCGCTGCGATTGCCGCGACGGGGACGGCGCCGCTTCGGCGGGTCGCCCGCGGCAGCGGCCCCTCGGGGCCGCGTCGGGAGGGACGTCGTTGTCATCGGATTCCAATCAGGGCGGCATGTTCACGTCAACATGCATCGCCGAGACCGTAGCATGTTCACGTCAACATGCGCCAGTCTGAACGACAGTCCGATCGTCGGGCAGACTGTTCGGACCGATCACGAAGGAGCCGGATGCCCACCACCGTCGCACCCGAGCCCCGCCCGGCCTCCGGCCGTCGCCGGGGCCCCTCGATGGCGGATGTCGCGCGCGAGGCGAACGTGTCGGGCCAGACCGTCTCCCGCGTCGCGAACGGCCGCGCGAACGTCGACGCCGAGACCCGCGAGCGCGTGCTCGAGGCGATGCGCCGCCTCGGCTACCGCCCCAACAGCGCCGCCCGGGCGCTGCGCAGCGGCCGCTTCCACAGCATCGGCGTGATCATGTTCACGCTGTCGAGCTTCGGCAACATGCGCACCCTCGACGCGATCGCCGCCGCCGCGGCCGACGCCGGCTACTCGATCACGCTGATCCCCGTGACCCATCCCACGCAGGGCGAGGTGTCGGTCGCGTTCCACCGCCTCACCGAGGAGGCCGTCGACGGGGTCATCATCATCGTCGAGGCCCACCTGCTCGACGAGAGCGACATCGACCTGCCGCCCGAGCTCCCCGTGGTCATCGTCGACTCGACCGCCGGCGACCGGTACACCGTCGTCGACACCGACCAGGCGCACGGCGCACGGCTCGCGACCGGGCACCTGCTCGACCTCGGCCACGCCACCGTGCACCACGTCGCCGGGCCCGAACGCTCCTACTCGGCGAACCACCGCCGCGAGGCCTGGGAGGAGACGCTGCGCGAGCGCGGCGCCGAGGTGCCGCCGGTGCAGGTCGGCGACTGGTCGAGCGAGTCGGGCCACGAGATCGGCGCCCGCCTCGCCGCCGACCCGACGGTCACCGCCGTGTTCGCCGCGAACGACCAGATGGCGCTCGGCGTGCTGCGCGCCCTGCACGAGGCGGGCCGGCGGGTGCCCGACGACGTCAGCGTCGTCGGCTTCGACGACATGGAGGAGTCGCGCAGCTACTGGCCGCCGCTCACGACGATCCGCCAGTTCTTCGACGAGGTGGGCCGCCGCTCGGTGGAGGCGCTGCTGCACGAGGTCGAATCGGGCGATCGGAGCGACAGCGCGCTGGTGCTCACCGAGCTCGTCGTGCGGTCGAGCACGGCGCCCGCACCGGGCGGCGACACCGGATCGGCGCACCCCGCGCCGGAGCGCGACTAGGCTCGGACCCGACGGCCACGACCGGCGGGGGGGCACGGATGGCGAATCGCGACGTCGATCGACACATCGTGTCCCATGCGCGCTACAACGAGCTGAAGGCCGCGTACAACCGGCGGATCCGGCGCCAGTCGGGTCGCGCCGACGACATCGGCGACGAGGACCTCGACGACCGCGTCGAGGAGCAGCCCGAGCGCGACTACCGCGGGTACCGCGGCGACGGCTGAGCCGCGCGCTCGGCCCTTCGACGGTCCCATCGATTGCTAACCGGGCGAGAGAACGCCGCCGAGGAGTAGGCTGCCCCGGTGACCGCAGCGTCGTCCTCGTTCCCGCAATCCCCCACGGCGGCCCCGAGCCGCCGCGCCTGGATCGGCCTCGTCGTCATCAGCATCGCCGTGGCGCTGATCATCGTCGACTCCACGATCGTGAACGTCGCGATCCCCTCGATCGTGGACGACCTCGGCCTCACCTCGACGCAGGTCCAGTGGGTGCAGGAGAGCTACACGCTCGTCTTCGCCGCGCTGCTGCTCGTGTTCGGCACCCTCGCCGACCGGTTCGGCCGGCGCCGCATGCTGCTCATCGGCGTGACGATCTTCGCCCTGTCGAGCGTGGCGGCGGCGTTCGCGACGAGCGGCGACCTGCTCATCGCCTCGCGGGTCGTGCAGGGCCTCGGCGGCGCGATGATCCTGCCGACCACCCTGTCGCTCCTGAACGCGACGTTCCGCGGCCGCGCCCGCGGCATCGCGTTCGCGGTGTGGGGCTCCACGATCGGCGGCATGGCCGCCGTCGGGCCGCTGCTCGGCGGGTGGCTCACGACCGAGTACTCCTGGCGGTGGGCGTTCGGCATCAACGTGCCGCTCGGCATCCTGATCATCATCGGCGCCCTGTTCGCCGTGTCGGAGTCCCGGTCGGAGCATCCGGTGCGCGTCGACGTCGTGGGCGCGCTGCTCTCCGTCGTCATGTCCACGAGCCTCGTGTTCGCGCTGATCGAGGGCCGCACGTACGGCTGGTGGCTGGTGGACGAACCGCTCGTGATCGGCGACTGGACGTGGCCGCTCGACGTCTCGATCATCCCGTTCGCGTTCGCGCTCGCCCTCGTCGGCGGCATCGCGTTCGTGGCCTGGGGCCTCGCACGCCAGCGGCGCGGGAAGAGCACGATGCTGCCCTTCCCGCTGTTCCGGCTGGCGTCGTTCCGCAACGGCAACATCGCGGCCCTCATCGTCTCGCTCGGCGAGTTCGGGCTCATCCTGTCGCTGCCGCTGTGGCTGCAGAACGTGCTCGGCTACGACGCCCTGCAGACCGGCTTCGTGCTGCTCGCCCTCGCGATCGGCTCGTTCGTCGCGAGCGGCGCGGCCGCCGCGTTCAGCCACCGGGTGCCGGCCGTGCACGTCGTGCGCATCGGCATCGCGGCCGAGATCGCGGGCCTCGTGATCGTCGCGTTCGTGATCGGCGTCGACACCCCCTGGTGGCAGGTCGTCATCGGCCTGTTCGTCTACGGCTTCGGCGTCGGCCTCGCCACCGCGCAGCTCACCGGCGTCGTGCTCGCCGACGTGCCCGTCGAGACGAGCGGCCAGGCGTCGGGCACGCAGAGCACGTCGCGCCAGTTCGGCTCGGCGCTCGGCATCGCCGTGCTCGGCACCATCCTGTTCACCTCGCTCGCGGGCGGCCTGTCGGCCAAGCTCGACGGGCAGGTGCCCGACGACGTGCGCGACCAGGTGGTCGACGTCGTGGTCGACAGCGCGGGCGCGGCGATCCCCGCGCTCGAGGAGCGCTCGCCCGAGGCGGCGGATGCGGCGCGCGAGGCGTTCAGCGATGCGACGCGGTACTCCGCGATCGCGGCGGCCGGGTTCCTGGCGCTGGGCCTGCTCGCGACCATCTCGCTCGGTCGCGGCCGGCCGCTCGACGACGAGGCGGATGCCCCGGGCGAGCCTGCTGCGGAGGCGGCGGCCGCGCCGTAGCGGGCCGCCGAGCCCCAACCGCGACGAGCTCCGCGAGCGTCGCGCGGGCCGCGGGCCGCGGGGCGCGCGCCCGGCTCAGGCCGGCGGGTACGCCGCGAGCAGCGCCTGCCGCTCCGCCTCGGTGATCGGGATCACCGTGCCGTGCCGCGGGCTCGCCGGTAGCACGGCGTCGGGCACGAGCCGCCAGTCGGGTGCGGTGAGGTCGGCGGTCTCGAACAGGGCGTAGCCGTGGCCGCCGTGGTACTCGGGCTGGTCCTGCAGCAGGTACCAGCGGTCGCCCGCGTTCGAGCGGAACACGCTCGGCCCCTCGCCGGCGCTGAACTCGCCGCCCCACGGGTTGGGCTGGCCGAACCCGATGCGCTCCGCCAGGAGCGTCCAGCCGTCGCCGGGCTCGACGCCCTGCGTGCGACGCAGGTCGGGCGAGGTCTCCTGGCGCATCCCCATGACCGACTCGTCCTTGGTGAACCGGTGCCAGGCGCCGTCGTGGAAGGCGACCGCGGAGTCGATCATGCCGAGGCCCGGCCCCTGCGGCTCGTCGATCCAGAGGCGCGCGGGCGAGAACTCGCGGAAGTCGCGCGTGGTCGCGGTGAACATGCGCTGGTACGACGTGCGGATGTCCCGCTCCGCCGGGTCCAGCTCGTCGGGGTAGAGCGCCGAGGCCCAATACACGACGTACTCGCCGGCCGCGTCGTCCCACGTCGCCTCGGGCGCCCACGCGTTGCCGGCGTTCGCCGGGGCGACCTCGACGGCGCGCTGCGGCGACCAGGTCACGAGGTCGGTCGACTCCCACACCATGATCGACCGGCTCCCGGTCTGCTGGGCGCGGGCGAAGTCGACGTCGGGGTAGACCTTCAGGTCGGTCGCGATGAGGAAGAACCGGGCGCGCGTGCCCGCGTCATCGCCGTCCGCCTCCGGGGCCCGGATGATGAACGGGTCGCGGAGGCCCCCCTCGCCGAGGTCCGACGCGAGTACGGGCTCGCCGCGGTTCAGGTCGACCCAGCTGCGGGGGTCGTCGCCGTCGCTCACGGCGAACCGGATGCGCTCGCCGTCCTCGGCGGCCTCGCCGGCGAAGGAGACGAACAGGTAGGCGGCGTACGGCGTGGAGCGGGGCATCCGTTCAGGCTATCCGTCCCCGCCGGACGACCGGGCCCGACGACGACGCCGGCCGACCTCGGCGGACTTGACGCGAGGGGCCGGAACCGCTGCAATATATTGCATGCCACTGTCCACCCCTCGGGCCGAACGCCCGCGTTCGCTGCGTGACTACGCCTACGCGGCGATCCGCGACGCGATCGTCAGCGGTGAGCTCGCGCCCGGCGAGCGCCTGCGCGACCCCGAGCTCGAGGCGTGGCTCGGCGTCAGCCGCACCCCGATCCGCGAGGCCATCGCGCGCCTCGAGACCGCCGGCCTCGTGCAGACCCGCCGCGCCAAGCAGACCGTCGTCGCCCCGCTCGACGCGCGCAGCGCGCTGGCCGCCCAGCGCATCGCCGCGGCACTCCACGAGCTCGCCGTGCGAGACGCCGTGCCCCAGCTCACCGACGACGACCTCGACGCCATGCGCGCCGCGAACACGCGATTCGCCGAGGCCCTCGCCGCCGGCGACGTCGACGCCGCCATCCGCGCCGACGACGACTTCCACGCCGTCGCCGTGCGCGCGAGCGCGAACCCGCTCCTGCCCGGGCTGCTCGAGCAGGTCACGCCGCTGCTCCGTCGCCTCGAGCACGCCCGGTTCGGCTCGCTCGCCGGGCGCGGCTCCGTCGCCGACCACGACCGCATCATCGCCCTCTGCGGCGCGGGCCTCTCAGGCGACGCCGCTGCCGCCGCGCGCGAGAACTGGTCGACCCTCGGCCGGCTGCTCCAGCTCGACGACCCCGCCCCCACCGAAGGAGACCCATGGCCCTCGCCGACTTCCCCCGACACCCGCTGACGTTCGGACCCAGCCCGATCCATCCGGTCGCCCGCCTCAGCGACCACCTCGGCGGCGCCCGCATCTGGATGAAGCGCGAGGACGTCTCCAGCGGCCTCGCCTACGGCGGCAACAAGGTGCGCAAGCTCGAGTACCTCGTGCCCGACGCGCTCGCGCAGGGCGCCGACACGCTCGTCTCGATCGGCGGCGTGCAGTCGAACCACACCCGCCAGGTCGCGGCCGTCGCCGCCCACCTCGGCCTCAAGGCCGTGCTCGTGCAGGAGCACTGGGTCGACTGGCCCGACTCGGTGAACGACCGCGTCGGCAACATCATGCTGTCGCGGCTCATGGGCGCCGACGTGCGCCTCTCCCCCGCCGGGTTCGGCATCGGGTTCAAGGACTCGTGGCGCGAGGCCATCGCCGACGTCGAGGCCGCGGGCGGCACGCCGTACGCGATCCCGGCGGGCGCATCCGACCACCGCCTCGGCGGCCTCGGCTTCGCCAACTGGGCCCACGAGGTCGCCGCGCAGGAGGAGGCGCTCGGCGTCTTCTTCGACACGATCGTGGTCTGCGCCGTCACCGGCTCGACGCACGGCGGCATGATCGCCGGCTTCGCCGACCTCGAGCAGAACTTCGGCGGCCGGCCGCGCCGGGTGATCGGCATCGACGCGTCGGCGAAGCTCGACGAGACCCGAGACCAGGTGGCGCGCATCGCCCGGAACACCGCCGAGCTCATCGGCGTCGGCCGCGAGCTCCGCGACGACGAGGTCACCGTGCTCGAGGGCTGGGCGGGCGACCTCTACGGCATCCCGGTCGAGTCGACCGACGCCGCGATGCACCTCGTCGGCTCGCTCGAGGGCGTCATCCTCGACCCGGTGTACGAGGGCAAGTCGATGGCGGGCCTCATCGACCTCGTCACGAGCGGGGACATCCCGAAGGACGCGAACGTGCTCTACGCCCACCTCGGCGGGCAGCCCGCGCTCAACGCGTACTCCGGCCGCTACCACTGAGCTCCGCCCGGCTGCCCGGCTGCCCGGCCGGCCGGGCGGCCGCGGCCGGCTCGCGGGCCCGCTCCGCCTGCGAGGATGAACGGATGACCCGTGGCATCCGCTTCTCGACCGATCCCGCCGAACTCGACCGCGACCGGGTCCACCGGTGGCTCAGCACCGACGCGTACTGGGCGATCGGCCGACCGCGGGCGACGCAGGAGGCGGCGGTCGACGCGTCGCGCAACTACGCGGCGTTCGATGAAGCGACCGGCGCGCAGGTGGCGTACGCCCGGGTGATCACCGATGGGGCGACGTTCGGGTGGCTGTGCGACGTGTACGTCGACCCGAGCGTGCGTGGGCGCGGCGTCGGCGTGGGACTCATCGAGGCGGTCGTCGCCGACCTCGAACCGCTTGGCCTGCCTCGCATCACCCTGAAGACGGGCGACGCCCACGGGCTCTACGCGAAGTTCGGCTTCGAGCCGATCCCCGACCCCGAACTGTGGATGATCAGGCTGGCCGCGCCGCCCGCCGGATGAGCACCGGCGCCGCGATCGCCACCAGCACGGCGACGACGAGCGCGAAGCCGACCACGGTCGCGCCGAGCGGCAGTGCGGCGAGCGCGAGCCCGATCGCGAGCACCGGCAGCGCGAGCCCGAGGTAGGCGACGAGGAACACGCCGGCGAGCACCTCGCCGCGCGACTCCGGTCGAGCGAGCGACCCGGCCACGCCGAGCGCGCCGCGGAACAGCAGCCCGACGCCCGCGCCCGCCACGACCGCGGCGTTCACGAACATCGCGAGGCTGCCGGCGAGCACCGCCCAGGCGAGCACGCCCAGCCCGGTGAGGGTGAGGGTGAGTGCGACCACGAGCTGCGTGCGGAGCCGCACCCGGCCGGCCGCGAGCTGCGCGATCGCCGCCGACGCGAACACCGCGGCCGAGACGAGCCCGGCGACGATCCGCGACGACTCGTGCAGCACGCCCGCGAGCACGCTCGGGGTGAGCGAGGTGAACAGCCCGAAGACCGCGAACCCGGCGAAGGCGGCGGCCGCCGCGGCGGCGAAGGTCGCCCGGCCGGCGCGCGGCACGGCGACGCGCTGCGGACGGTAGGCGGGGCGCTCGGCGGCCGGCTCGACGGTCTCGGGCACGATCGAGACGGCCAGCGCGGCGACCGCCAGCAGTACGACGAACGCGAGGTACGGCACCTCGAGCGGGGCGGGCACGAACTGCGCGAGGAGGCCGCCGATGAGCGGCCCGAGCGCGAGGCCGCCGATGTTCGCGAGGCCGGCGATCGCACCCGGGTCGGCGCGGCCAGGCGCGACCGAGCGGAGCTCAGCGAGGTGCGCGGTCGCGGTCGCGGTGATGAGGCCGATGCCGATGCCCGACGCGAAGCGGGCGACGATGAGGCCGGCGAGGTCGTTCCAGGCGAGGAAGAGCAGGCCGGCGGCGAGCTCGACGGCGAGGCCGATGAGCACGACCCGGCGGCGCCCCACCCAGTCGCTCACGTGCCCGACGAGGTACAGGCTCGCCGCGACGCCGACGGCGTAGGCCGCGAACACGAGCGTGATCGCGAGGGTCGGCAGGCCGTCGCGCTGCTGGTAGAGCAGGTAGAGCGGGGTCGGCACCGTCGAGAACGCCATGGCGGTCGCGAACGCGAGCGCGACGACGACGAAGCCGGCACCGTGCCCCAACCGGGCGGCGCGCGCCGGGCGCGGGGCGCCCCGCCCGGACGGGACGACGGGGACGACGGCGGTCGGCGAGGTGGTGGCGGTCATGCGTCCATGGTGCGCGCGCGGATGCATCGCGTCCAACGACTACTTCGGATATCTGTGATCGTGTTCTACGATCACAGGATGGAGACCCGCCAGCTCGAGTACTTCCTCGCCGTGGCCGACGAGTTGAGCTTCACGCGCGCCGCCGAGCGGCTCTACGCCGTGCAGTCGAGCGTGTCGGCCGGCATCCGCACCCTCGAGGCCGAACTCGGCGCGCGCCTGTTCGACCGCGACCGGCGCACGGTCGCGCTCACGGCGTCCGGCGAGGCGCTGCTGCCCCGGGCCCGCGCCGCCGTCGAGGCGATCGACGAGGTCCGCGCGGCGGTCGCGGCGGGGCCGCGGGCCATCACCGGCACCGTGCGGCTCGGCGTGTTCACGAACCTCGGGTACATCGACCTGCCGGGCGTGCTCGCCCGGTTCCGCGACCGATACCCCGGCATCGAGCTGCGCCTCGTGCCGTCGCCCGCGGGCTCCACCGGCCTCGCCGAGGAGGTGCGGCGCGGCCGCCTCGACGCCGCCTTCACCGGCCTGCCCGAGGCCGACCACGCCGGACTCGCGTACACGCTGCTGCGCACCACGCCGCTCGTGGCCGTGCTGCCGGCGGGGCATCCGCTCGCCGGTCGCGAGGGCGACCGCGTGCCGCTCGCCCGGCTCGCCGAGCTGCCCATGGTGGGCTCCCCCGCCGGCTTCGGCAACCGCGTCGCCGTCGACCGGGTGCTCGCCGACGCCGGCCTCCGGCCCGGCGCGGGCACCGAGGTCGCCGACCTGCGCGACATCCCGCCGTTCGTGGCCGCGGGCTTCGGGGTCGGCATCATCCCGCTTGACATGTTCGAGCCCGCCGAGGGCGCCGTCGCCCGGCCGCTCGACGTCGACGCGCCCTGGCCGCTCGGGCTCATCACCCGCCCGCGACCGGCGCCGGCGGCCGCCGCGCTCGCGCGCGAACTCGCCTCGGCGCTGCGGCAGGGGTAGGCAGCGGGGAGGCCCGGGGCATCCGCTCGGCCGTCGTGCCGCGGGGCGCACGCCGCTGGGCGCACGCCGTTGGGCGCACGCCGTTGGGCGCACGCCGAGGGGCGGCCGCCGCATCCGCGACGACCGCCCCCAGATGATGCGATCAGGCGTGCCCGATCACGGCTTCGCCGAGTTCGCCGCGACGATGCGCTGCGACGCCGTCTCGGCCGTGGCCGGCTCGACGCCGTCCTCCGACACCGTGACGCGCACGCTGAGCAGCTTGCCCGCGTCGTTCGTCACCGGCGTGTAGGTCGCCTTCGTGGCACCCGCGATCGGCTGGCCGTTGCGGAACCACTGGTAGGCGATCTCGCCGTCGGCCGGGTTGAGCGTGCCGACCGCCGAGGCCGGCGTGCCCACGCGAGGCCGGTCGGCGAGCGCGAGCCCCTCGATCACGGCGTGGCGACGGATCGTGACCGTCGTCTCGGTGCGCACGCTGCCGTCGGCCGAGGTGACGACCACCGTCGCGATGCCGCCGTTCGCGGTCGTCGGCTGGGTGACCTTCACGGTCGCGGCGCGGTCGACCGCGATCGCGTCGACCACCGGCAGGCGGCTGCCCTCGACGTCGACCTCGTAGGCGCGCGTCGCCGGGTCGAACCCGTCGATCGTCGCGCCGTCGAGGCGCAGCACGGCGAGGTCGGCCACGGCCGCGGCCGCGGGCACCGACTCGGAGACCTCGACCTCCGACACGATGAGGTGCGTGTTCGCGTAGGCGTTCATGATCACCCGCACGCCCGTCGCCGTGACCGGCGCGAACTCGGCGACCACGGTCGGCGCGCTGCCGTCGGCGGGCGAGGCGACCGGCTGGAAGGCCTCCCAGCCCGGAGCCGGCGTCCACGAGCCATCCGTGCCGCGCAGCTGCACCTGCATCGTCTGCGCCCAGCTCGTCGTGCCGTCGCGGTAGAACTGCACCGCGACCTTCTGCACCTGGTGCGCCGCCGCGTACTGGTACGTCAGCGTCGACTGCGTCGGCTTGTTCGTCGACACCCAGTTCGACCAGCCCTTGTCGCCGAGCACGCCGTTGCGGGTGCGGTCGACCGGGTAGCCCGACTCGGTCGAGCTCGCCGAGGCGGTGGTGCCCGCGTCCGGGTTGAAGTTGCGCAGCGTGCCCGTGGTCACGAGCACCGACAGCTTCGCGGTGAGCGACGCGCCGTCGGCGGTCGCGGTACCGGGCACAGTCACGACGCCGGGCTCGGCGAACGAGGCATCCGCCACGCCCGTCCAGTCCCAGGCGACGGGCACGTCGAAGGCGTTCTCGGATGCCCCGACCCGCGCCGGCACCGTCGTCGGCGCCGCGGCCTGCACGCCGGCGAGCGAGGCGCCCGCCGCGACCGTGATCGACACCGGGTCGCTCGCGGTGAGGCCGCCGACGTCGACGAGCGCGGTCACCGGCACGGCCTGGCCGAACACGTCGGTCGCGGTGCCGGGCACCTCGACGCGGCCGGTCTCGGCCCACGCGCCGGCGTCGGGCAGCTGCCACTCGACCGCGACCGGCACGCCGGCGCCCCACGCGTAGCGCGGCACGATCGTCTCGGGCAGCACGGGCACGACGCCCGCCTGCGTGCGCGCGGCGACCGCCTGGTCGGCGAGCGGCGCGAGGTCGCGCGGATCCCAGGTCTGGTTCGTGCCGCCGTTCGAGCCGTACACGCCGACGGTCGCGCCGTTCGCGGTGGACTGGCCGTTCACGTCGAGCGAGAGCGCGAGCTGCTCGTTCACGAGCGAGTAGCCGCGCCCGTCGGTGGTGTTCACGATCCAGCGCGTCGCCGGGTTCCCGGCGGCGGCGTCCACGCCGATGCCCCGCAGGTCGGTCCCGGCGCTGGTCGCGCCGAGCACGCGGCCGTCGGATGCCTCGAGCACGACGCGCCGGGTGGCCTCGCGGTCGCCTGCCGCCACCTCGTGCACGGTCCACGCCTGGGGCGCTGCGGCCGTCGCGGAGGTCGCGAGGTCGCGGATGCTCGTCGCGGCACCGCCCGCGACGCCCGCGGTGAGCGCCTTGCCGCTCTGCGCGCCCACGAACTGGTAGCGGTGGCCGTCGCGGAAGGCGGGCGCGTCGGCGGCGACGCCGGAGACGCCGTCGATGACGAACGTGGTGACCGACTTGGCCGGCACGGTAAGGGTCGCGGTGCGCGCATCGCGGTCGATCGCGACGGGCGTGCCCTCGACGAGCGAGTTCGAGGTCGGGTCGGCGAGCGAGTTCGCCTGCGTCGTGGTGACCGGGGTGACCGTCGCGCCCTCGGCGATGTCGCCGAAGTGCGACAGGTCGATCGTGACCTGGCGCTCGGAGGCCGCGGTGTTGCTGTGCACGATCGTCGCGCCGGTGCCGTCGCCGCGGAGGGCTGCGGTGCTCGACGTGTCGTCGACCGCGATGAGGTGGTCGCCCTCGTGGATGTACTTCGTGAAGTTGCGGATGGTGTTGAACTTCGAGTTGATCGAGACCCCGCACTCGGCGACCTTCGTCGAGTCGCCGCCGGCCGCCGCGACGCGTCGCGCCGACTTCCAGACCGTCTCACCCGACTCCGGGTACGGCTTGCAGTCGAGGTCGATGAAGATCGAGCCCCAGTTCAGGTTCTCGCCCTGCGGCTCCATGTTGTAGAGGTCCTCGACGGGCTGCCAGAGCACCCACGCCTTCGGCTCGAGCTCGCGCAGGTCGTCCTGGATGCGGCTCGCGATGCCGAGGCCGTTCTCGATGCTGAGCGGGTTGTAGCCCGAGACCCAGTTGCCCTCGATCTCGCTCATCCACAGGTCGGTGTCGGCCTGCTTCGCGAGGTCGCGCACGACGAGCCGGCCCGAGGTGCCGTAGGTGTGCACGTTCAGGCGGTCGACCTTGTCGCGGGTCGCGGCCGGGTACGCCGCCCAGTTCGTGGCGAAGATGCCGGGGTTCGTCTCGTCCATCGCGGCGAGGCCGGCGTCGGTGGTCGTCGCCGGGTCGTCGAGCTCGGCGCGCACGGCGTCGATGAGCGACA
The DNA here is from genome assembly GCF_043950245.1 of Agromyces sp. MMS24-K17. Lineage (GTDB taxonomy): Bacteria > Actinomycetota > Actinomycetes > Actinomycetales > Microbacteriaceae > Agromyces. The sequence continues at coordinate 4,004,583 of NZ_CP171640.1, forward strand.
CCTGGCGGGCGGGGCCCACGTGCATGCCCTCCTGGCGGCCGCCGACCGGCTTGCCGTTGCTCAGGGTGGTGCCCCAGTAGTTCGTGTTCGGCTCGTTGAACGGGTCGATCGTGTCGACGGAGATGCCGTACTCGTCCTCGAGGTGCTCGGTCACGTTCACCAGGTAGGTGGCGAACTGCGCCTGGGCGGCGGGCTTCAGCTGCTCGGACGACGCGTTGAACCCGCCCGAGACGTAGCCGCTCTCCGTCATGAAGTACGGCGCCGAGTTCGCGAAGGTCTCCCAGTGGGTGATCTGGTCGTCGGCGGCGAGCCGCTCGACCCACCAGCGCTGGGTCTCGTCGGCGTCCCAGTCGTACGAGGCCGGGTCGTCGGCATTCCAGGTCGAGAGCAGCGCGTTGCGGTCGGCGTACTTGGTCGAGACCCCGCCGTACGTGCCGGCCGCACCGGTCGGGTTCGGCGTCCACCAGCCCTCGACGGCGCCGCCGGGACGCAGGTAGTCCGTGACATCCGACGCGTTGCCGCCGCCGATGTTGTAGCGCGCGATGTTCAGGTCGAGGCCGTCCTCGCCGAAGACCGCCTGGTAGAGCTCCTCGCGGAGCTCCTCGGGGTAGCCGCCGGTCGCGTTGGCGAACCAAACCAGGCTGGTGCCCCAGCCCTCGAACGCCTCGCCCGCGTACGCGGGGTTCGGGGTGATGGTGGTGCCGTCCGCCGCGGAGGCCGGAGCCGCCGCCAGGGGCACGGCCAGCAGCGCCCCCGTGAGTGCGGCGCCTGTGGTGAGCGCGGTCACGCGCCTGCCGGTCGATCGCCTGCCTTGAGACCTCGTCATCGACGTCGTCCCCTTTCGCCGTTGGAAGTGGGTGGTGCACGTGGTGCACCCGGGTAGGTGACGGGAGCGATCGCGCGTCGTGTTGACGTCAACACCCCCTCGGACGAGGGTACATGTTGACGTCAACACGCGGAACCCCGAATCTCGGGACGTGTCAGCCGCGCAGCAGCGCGCGCAGCGACCGGATGGTGTCGGCCTCCTCGGGCCGCTTGTCGTCGCGGTAGTGCTTCACGCGGGCGAAGCGCAGGGCGATGCCGCCGGGGTACCGGCTCGACCGCTGCACGCCGTCGATCGCGATCTCGACGACGGTGATCGGCGAGACCCACACCGTGTTCGCCGTGCGCCGCACCTCGATCTCCTGGAACCGCTCGGTCTGCCAGCGGAGCAGCTCGTCGGTGAGGCCCTTGAACGTCTTGCCGACCATCACGAACCCGCCGGGCTCGCCGAACTCGCCCTCCGGGTCGAGCGCGCCGAGGTGCAGGTTCGACAGCCATCCGGTGCGCCGGCCCGACCCCCACTCGCAGGCGAGCACGACGAGGTCGTAGGTGTGCACGGGCTTCACCTTGATCCAGCTCGACCCGCGCCGGCCCGCCGCGTACGGCGAACCGATCGCCTTCACGACGACGCCCTCGTGGCCGGCGGCGAGCGCGTCGCGCGAGACCTCCTCGGCGACCTCGGGATCGGCGGTGACGACGCCCGGGATCCGGTGCGCGGGCGCGATCCGCGCGAGCTCGGCGAGCCGCACCGACAGCGGCTCGTCGAGCAGGTCGCGGCCGTCGACGTGCAGCACGTCGAAGAACCACGGGTGCAGCAGCGACTCGCGCGCGGCATCCGCCCCGAACCGCGACATCGTCTCCTGGAAGGGGCGCGGCGCGCCGTCCTCGTCGAGCGAGAGCGTCTCGCCGTCGAGGATCACGTCGCGCACGGGCAGCCCGCGCACCACCTCGACGACCTCGGGCAGGCGGTGCGTGATGTCGGCGAGGTTGCGCGTGAACACGCGCACGTCGTCGCCGAGGCGGTGCACCTGGATGCGCGCGCCGTCGAGCTTGAACTCCACGGATGCCTCGCCCGTCGTCGCGACCGCCTCGGCCACGGTCGGCGCGGAGGCGGCGAGCATCGGCAACACGGGCCGGCCGACGACGAGGCCGACCGCCTCGAGCTCGGCGGCGGTGCCGGTGAGCGCCAGCCGGGCCGTCGCGCCGAGGTCGCCCGAGAGCATCGCGGCCCGCCGCACGGCGTCGCCCGGCCGGTCGGCCGCGCGCGCGATCGCGTCGAGCAGCACGCCCTCGAGGGCGCCCGTGCGCAACTCGCCGAGGAGCACCCGCCCGATGAGGTCCTGCTCGGCGGCGGTCGCCCGTGCGGTCAGCGACCGGAGCGCCGCCGCCCGCTCGGCCGAGGAGCCGGTGCCCGCGGCGACCGACCCGAGCGCGTCGAACGCGGCGTCGAGGTCGAGCACGGTGAGCGTCGACTCGGCGGCGGGGTCGCCCATCGCCGCGGCGAGCCCCCGCCAGCCGACGCCGATGCGCCCCTGCCGGGGCTTGCCCGCGAGGAACCCGATCGCGGGCGCGATCTCCTCGGGCTCGAGCCGGCGCAGCAGCGCGGCGAGCGCGTCGACCTTCGCGAGGCGCGAGCGGGTCGAGGCGACGGCCTCCGACGTGGTGACGAGCGCTTCGAGCAGCACGTCGCCAGTCTGGCACCGGCCACCGACGCCCCCACCCCCCCGTGACGAGTCGCTCGCCCGCGCCGGGGATCAGGCGGCGGCCGCCCGCACGACCTCGCCGACCTTGCCGTAGAACCCCTCGAGGTCGGGCTCGTCGCCCGTCGGCTGCAGGATCACCGCGTCGGCGCCCGCCTCCTCGTACCGCCGGATCGTCGCGACGACGTCGTCGACCGAGCCCGCGGCGATGCGGCCCGGGTCGGCCGTCGCGTCCCAGTGCCGAAGGTCGGCGAGTGCGCGCTCGCGCGCCTCGTCGCCACCGAAGGCGGCGAGCACGAAGACGATCACCTCGGAGTCGCCGTCGCGCCCGGCGGCCGCACGGCCCGCGCGCACGACGGCGGCCGACTCGGCGATCCGCTCGGCGGACGCCCCGCCCGGGATGATCGTGCCGTCGGCGACCTCGCCGGTGAGGTGCAGGGTCTTCGGGCCCTCGCCCGCCGCGAGGATGCGCGGCGCGACCGCCGGCGGCCAGTCGAGCTTCACCCGGTCGAGCTTCACGTACCGGCCGCTCGTCGTGACCTCCTCGCCGGCGAGCAGGGCGCGCAGCGCCGGCACGTACTCGCGCATGAGCGTCAGCGGCGAGGCGACGCGCGCGCCGACCTGGCCCATCCAGTCGAGCACGCCGTGGCCGACGCCGGGCAGCAGCCGGCCGGGGAACATCCGCTCGATCGTCGCGATCTCCATCGCCGTGAGGGCGACGTTGCGCAGCGGCATCGGGGCGATGCCGATGCCGACCTTGAGGTGCTCCGTCCACGCCAGCGCGGCCGCCGCGGTCGCGAACGCCGACTCGCGGAAGCAGTCCTCCCAGAGCCAGAGCTCGGGCACCCCGGCGGACTCGGCGGCCTCGACGGCGGCGCGGAGCCGCTCGGGCGGGAAGGACGGCTGGAAGATCGCTCCGATGCGTGGCATCCCTCCATGCTGGCAGCAACCGCCGACGCGGAGCGACCGTGGACGCGGGCGATCCGCCGCGGCCGGGTAGCATCGCTGCACGGCATCGGCGCCCCCGGCCGATCCGACGCCTCCGGACGGGCGCTGCCCCGGCCGGCATCCCGAGGAGACACCGTGGTCACCTTCCACCCCGACCTGCGCGCGGCCCGCTTCATCCCGAACGTGCCGGCGAGCCCCCGGATCATCCGTGCCATGCGCCGCGCCGGCGCGCGCATGCAACCGCCACCAGCGCCCGACGACGTGCGCATCGAGGAGGTCACGGTGCCCGGCCCCGCGGGCGCGCCCGACGTGCGCGTGCGGCTCTACCGCCCGGTCGCGGCCCCGATTGCGACGACGAGCGCCGACGACGCGACCGCACCGGCCCCCGCCCCGGCCCTGCTCTGGATCCACGGCGGCGGCTTCGTGCAGGGCTCCCCCATCCAGGACGAGGCATCCAGCATCGGCTTCGTCCGCGCCCTCGGCATCACGGTCGCCGCGCCGACCTACCGACTCTCCCCCGACGTCGTCGCGCCGGCCGCCCTCGAGGACGCCTACGCCGCCCTGACCTGGCTGTTCCGCAACGCCGGCGACCTCGGCATCGACGCCGAGCGGATCGCCGTCGGCGGCGCGAGCGCCGGCGCCGGCCTCGCGGCGGGTCTCGTGCTCCTCGCGCACGACCGCGGGGAGGTGCGTCCCGCGTTCCAGCTCCTCGTGTACCCGATGCTCGACGACCGCACCGTCGTGCGCGACGACCACGACACGACCGGCGTGCGCATCTGGTCGCCCGCGCTCAACCGGTACGGCTGGACGAGCTACCTCGGCTGCGAGCCGGGCGGGGCGGATGTCTCGCCCTACGCCGCGCCGGCCCGCCGCGACGAGCTGGCCGGGCTGCCGCCCGCCTGGATCGGCGTGGGCACGCTCGACCTGTTCCACGACGAGGACGTCCGCCACGCCGAGCGCCTGAACGCGGCGGGCGTGCCGACCGAACTGGTGCTCGTCGACGGCGCCTTCCACGGCTTCGACGCGATCTTCCGCACGCGACCGGTGTCGAGGGCGTTCTACGAGGAGCAGGTGTCGGCGCTGCGCAGGGCCCTGCTCGACTGAGCGGGTCGGCGGGCGCACCGGCGGGCGAACGGGCCGCGGGGCCGCCTCAGTCGCGCGGTCGCTCGAACACGCGCCCGTGGAGTTCGGACGGGCGGATGCGCACCCAGCGGTCCTTCTCCTCGGGTGCCCACGGACGCGCGCCCGACGACTCGGCCTCCGCGATGTCGCTCTCGCCGGTGATCTCGGCCGCCTCGCCCTTGGCGACCACGCTCCACGCCTCGACGTCGTCGTAGCCGTCGACCTCGAACGCGACGGCGGCGTGCACGAGGATCTCGAGCAGCTTCGAGCCCGGCGCGGTGCGGAAGTAGATCGCCCGCCCGGCGACGCCGTGGTTCACGGGGAAGATGTCGACCTCGCCGCCCGCCGTCGTCGCGAGCCGGCCGATGACGGCCGTCGAGAGCCGCTCCCAGCACTCCTCCCGCGAGAGGTGCCGGGTCGGGTCGCGTTCGTCCTGGTACTCGAATCCGCCACTCATACCGACAGTCTGCCCCCGCCCATGCGTCGGGGAAAGGGTCAGGCGGGGCGCCTACCATCGTGGGGTGACCTCCGCCGCGCCATCCGTCGACCTCGCCCCCGTGCCGCCGCACGGCGTGCTCGACGCCGATGGCTGGCGCGCCCGCGAGGCGGCGCACGAGGCCCGCGCCGACGCCCTCACCGCCGGGCATCGCGAGCGGACGGCGCGCGGGGAGAAGCATCCGATCGAGGACTTCCTCTTCACCTACTACTCCTACTCGCCGAGCCTGCTGCGGCGGTGGCATCCCGGCCCGGGCGTCGCGCTCGCGGGCGCCGGGGGCGATCCGCGCGCCGCCTGGCGCTGGTACGCGCCGGGCTCGACCCCGGGCTCGCTCGTCGTCGACGCCGACGGGATGCGCCGCGAGAAGGCGCCGCTGCTGCGCTCGATCGAGCGGATCCTGCGGCTCACGGCGTCGCGGCCGGGGGCGTTCGGATGCTTCGGGCTGCACGAGTGGGCCATGGTGTACCGCCAGGCCGAGCATCGCCACCCCGTGCCGCTCCGGCTCGGGCAGGCGGCCACCGACGACGTGGTCGAGCAGCACGAGCTGCGCTGCACGCACATCGACGCGTACCGGTTCTTCACCGACGACGCCGTGCCGCGCAACCGGTTCGCGCCGACCCGCGAGACCCAGCCCGACCTCGAGCAGCCCGGCTGCCTGCACGCCGGCATGGACGTCTACAAGTGGGCGATGAAGCTCGGCCCGCTCGTGCCGGGCGAGCTGCTGCTCGACGCGTTCGAGCTCGCGCGGGACATCCGCTACCTCGACATGCAGGCCTCGCCGTACGACATGGCGCCCTGGGGCGGCGAGCCGGTGCGCATCGAGACCGCCGAGGGCAAGGCCGAGTACGTCCGCCGCCAGCGCGGCTTCGCCGAGCGGGGCAACGCGCTCCGCGAGCGGGTGCTCGCAGCGGCGTTCGGCTGAGGGCGCGACGCGGCATCCGAACCTGCCGACCGGCTCAGCGCGTGCGCGGCCCGGCGGCGGCCCCCGCGGTCTCCGCGGCGACCCACTCGTCGAACGTCTGCCGCCCGGTGTCCGCGTCCGGCCCGGGCAGCGTCTCGCCGCGGCGCATCGCGCCGAACTGCTTGCCGGCGAGGCTGACCGCGATCACCGGACCGCGCAGGCCGCGGGCCTTCGCGAGCGTGCGGACCATGCGGTCGAGCTGCTCCTCCTTCGGCCCGGCGAGGTCGGCCACACGACCCGAGGGGCCCTGCTCGGCGAGCTCGAGCAGGCGTTCGGCGACCTCGTGTGCCGCGACGGGCTGCGTCGGCAGCTTCGGCGCGAGGTGGACCCCGGCGACCGTCAGGCCGTCGAGCATCTGCCCCGCGAACTCGTGGAACTGCATGGCCCGCAGGATCGTCCAGGGCACGTCGCCCGCCGCGACCTCGCGTTCCTGCGCGACCTTGCCGGCGTAGTACCCGTAGGGCGCCCGGTCGACGCCGACGATCGACAGCGCCACGTGGTGGCCGACGCCGTTCGCCCGCTCCGCGGCGAGGAGGTGCCGGGTCGACGCGGTGAAGAACGCCTCGGCCGCGGCGGCCTTCGTGGAGTTCAGGTTGCTGACGTCGATCACGGCGTCGACCCCGGCGAGCGCGGGCTCGAGTCCGGCGCCGGTGGCCACGTTCACGCCGGCCGACCTGGCGATGACGACAACCTCGTGCCCGCGGGCGCGGGCGACCTCGACGACGTGGCGGCCGAGGAGTCCGGTGCCTCCGGCGACGGCGATCTTCATGTGGGGGTCCCTTCTCGGCGAGGCATCCGCTCGCCCTCACCTGCTCTGACGGAGCAGCCCGCCGGAATGTGACGTGGGCGCGGGATCTCCGTCGCCGGTTCCGCCGGATGAGCTCCGCCGGATGAGGAGGAATCCGGCGGCTCCCGGCGCGTCGCGGCCCGACACGCCGCACGGCGGCGGATTTCTCCTCATCGGGTGAGGGAGCCACGCGCGGGGTCGCCCGGGGCGGGTCCTAGAAGGCGGCCGGCGGTGGGAGGCTGGGGCCATGAGCCCTGCCGACCCGGCCGACGCGCGCTTCGATCCCGCCGCCCTCGAGGCCGAGCGCTCGCGGCTCCTGAGCCTCGCGTTCCGCATGCTCGGCACCGTCGCCGACGCCGAGGACGCCGTGCAGGAGACGTACGTGCGCTGGTACCGGATGCCCCGGGCCGACCAGGACGCCGTCGAGAACGTGGCGGCGTGGCTGACGACGGCGGCGAGCCGCATCTGCCTCGACCTGCTCGGGTCGGCGCGCGCCCGGCGCGAGCGGTACGTCGGCGAGTGGCTGCCCGAGCCGCTGCCGTCGGGCGCGGCCGGCCGGTTCGGCGCGACGGCGAGCCTGCTGGGCTCCGCCCCACCCGACCCGCTCGACCGGGTCACGCTCGACGAGTCGGTGAGCACGGCCCTGCTGATCCTGCTGGAGTCGCTGACCCCCGCCGAGCGGGTCGCGTTCGTGCTGCACGACGTGTTCGCGGTGCCGTTCGCCGAGGTGGCCGACGCGGTCGGGCGGTCGCCCGAGGCGTGCCGGCAGCTCGCGTCGTCGGCGCGCCGGCACGTGCGCGACCGGCGCCGGCACCTCGACACGGGCGCCAGGCATGCCGAGGTGGTGCGGGCGTTCATGGCGGCGTCGGCGGGCGGCGACCTCGAGACGCTGGTCGGGCTGCTCGACCCCGCGGTGCAGCTGCACGGCGACGGCGGCGGGCTGGCGTCGGCCGTGCGCCGTCCGCTCGTGGGCGCCGACGACGTGCTGCGGTTCCTCGCCGGCACGGTCGCGAAGCGGCCCGACCTGCACGTCGACCTGCGCGAGACGCCCGACGGCCTCACGCTCGCGGCGGGCGTCGACGGCGTCATCGACACCGTGATGGTCTTCGAGGTCGAGGGCGGGCGCATCACGCGCATCTGGAGCATGCGGAACCCGGAGAAGCTGCGGCTCTGGAACGCGAGCGGCGGCGCGGGCGCCTGACGTCGCGGGTCGAGCGGCCGGCCCGGGCGGATGCCCCGCCCCGCGTCACTCGACGTCGCGGTCGTGCGCGAGCAGCTGGAACATCTCGTGGTCCTGCCAGCGGCCGGCGATGCGGAGGTACTTCGGCGCCATCCCGATGTGCTCGAACCCGGCCTTCTCGAGCACTCGCTGGGAGCGGGCGTTGTGCCGCAGGGTGACGGCCTGGATGCGGTGCAGCCCGAGCTCGCCGAACCCGATCGCGGCCATGGCGCGCACCCCGTCGGTCGCGTAGCCGCGGCCGTTGGCGTGCTCCGCGATCCAGTAGCCGAGGTTGGCCGAGCACCACACGCCCAGCACGATGCCGCTCAGGGTCATGCGCCCGACGACCTCGCCGTCGTCGTCGAGCACGACGTGGGGCAGCGCGTCGCCCCGCCGGTGCTGGGCGAGCGCATCGGCGACGAAGCGGCGCTGGCCGTCCTCGGTGAAGTCGTGCTCGGTGCGGGCGGGCTCCCACGGCGCCAGGAACTCGCGGCCGGCGCGCTGCAGCTCGGCGAGCCGCGCGGCGTCCTCGAGACGGATGAGTCGGGTGGTGGCGGGCACCCGTCCACCCTCGCACAGGCTGCCGGGTCGGCGTCGGGCCGTGCTCAGCGGTGGCGCCAGTACCCGCAGAAGTCGACGTTGGCCTTGGGCACGCCGCGCTCGTTCACGAGGTGGCGGCGCACGCCCGTGGCGAGCTTCGACTCGCCGGCGGCGAAGGCGTCGGTCGAGGCATCCGCCCCCAGCTCGCGGACCCGCTCGAGCGCGGCCGCACCCGCGTGGGCGCCGTGCCCGCGCGCGATCCAGTGCACCTCGACGCCGGCGGGCGCGTCGACCGGCTGGCGGTCGTCGAGGTCGGGCACCTCGATGACGGCGTGGCCGCGGGCCTCCCGGGGCAGGTCGCGGAGGATGCCGACGACGGCCGGCAGCGCGCTCTCGTCGCCGACGAGGAGCACCCGCTCGGCGGTGGCGACGGGCCGGTAGCCGCAGCCCTGGTCGATGAGGGCGACGGGCGCGCCGACCGGCAGGCTCTCGGCCCACGGGCCCGCGACGCCGGCGTCGCCGTGGACGACGAAGTCGATGTCGAGCTCGCGCACCTCGGGCCGGAACTCGCGGACCGTGTAGTTGCGGATCACCGGCCGGGTCGCCTTCGGCAGCATGAGGTACCGCAGGTACGCGGCGGTGTCGAACGAGTCGGGGAGGGTGTCGAACCGGTTGTGGTCGTTCGTCGGCACGGCGAGCCGGAACCACTGGTCGAACCCGACGTGGCGCCAGCCGGCGAACTCCTCGCCGCCGAGGGTCAGGCGCACGAAGTGCGGCGAGATGCGCTCGGCGCGCACGACCTCGGCGGTGACGAGGCCGGTGTCGGCGGGGGTGACGGTGATGTTGCTCGCGACCACGGGGCTCCTCCGGAGAAGTCAGGTGAGGCTTACCTTACCGATCGCGGGGCTCGCGGTCGAGCGCGGGCCGGGGCTCGCGGTCGAGCGCGGGCCGGGGCTAGCGTCGACCCATGGACGCACGCACGCGAGGCCGCGCCCGACTCGACGAGGCGACCGCCGACCTCCAGCAGGCCCCCGACGTCGCCGTCGGGACGATGTTCGGCTCGGAGGGCTACACGGTGCGCGGCAAGCTCTTCGCGTTCGTCGACCGCGAGGGGCGCCTCGTGGTGAAGCTCCCCGAGGAGCGGGTGGACGCGCTCGGGCTCGACCACATGGTGATGCGCGGGCGCCCGATGCGCGAGTGGGCCGCCGTGCCGTACGACGACGGGGTCGAGCGGTGGGCCGCGCTCGCCGTCGAGGCCCACGGGTTCGTCGGCGAGCACGCCCCGTGAGCGCCGCCGACCACGAGCGGGTCATGGCGTGGAGTCGCGACGCGCTCGTCGCGCGGGTCGCCGCCTGACCCGCGCTGGATCGCGCGGCGCAGCGCTGCGCCGCTACAGCGACCCGCCGACCACCGCTTCGCCGAGGGGCGTGCGCACGTGCAGCACGCGGGCGCCGTCGCGCGTGCTCGCGACGAGCCCGGCCTCCCGCAGCACGCGGAGGTGGTGCGACGCGGTCGACGCGGCGAGCGCGTGGTCGGCCGCGACCTGCGACGTCGTCCGCGGGTGGTGGGCGGCGAGCAGGATGCCCGCGCGGGCCGGGCCGACGAGGGCGCCGAGCGCGTCGGCGGACGAGCCGGGGTCGCGCGCCCAGGCCGCGGTCACCCCGAGCGCCGGGTAGAACAGCGTCGGCTGGGCGGGCGGTTCGGTGAGCACGGAGCATCCGTGCCCGTTCATGACCGACGGCACGAGCACGAGGCCGCTCCCCCGGCAGTCGAGCACCTCGCCGTGCTTGCGCAGCAGCACCCGCACGCCGTCGCCGTGCCAGGTGACGGCCGGGTGCAGGCCGCGCGCCATGCCGGCGAGGCCCTCGCTGGTGACCCGCCGGGCGCGCACGGCGATGTCGGCCCGCAGCAGCCGTTCGAGCTGCGGCCAGACGGGCGCGAGGAGCGCGTCCCACACGTCGGTCCACGCGTCGGCGACGAGCGCGCGCGTGCGCGCGGGCTGCTCCCGCATGCGGAGGAGCGCGGCGCGGCGCGCGCCCTCCGACCGGTCGACCATCTTGCCGAGGTCGACGCCCAGGGGCCCGAGCGGCACCTCGCGGAGTCGCGCGCCCTCGTCGGCGGGCGTCAGGTCCCAGCCGGGGGTCGCGGTGAGGAAGTCGGGGAAGTAGCCGTCGACGCCGATGAGCAGCGCGAGCAGGTCGAACGGCTCGCGGGGCACGCGGTCGCGCACGGTGCGCAGCCACCCCCACTGCAGCGGATGCTCCGCCGGGCGCTGCAGCACGCGCACCGCGTGGCACAGCTCGTGCCCGGGCGAGACGCCGAAGCGGATCGCCGAGAGGTCGTCGGGCGCGAGCCGGAAGTCGACGACGTTTCGATCCACATCGAAACACTAACGGCCGGATGCCCCGCGCGGGAGCCTGTCCTCCATGACCACCACCACTGCACCGACGGCCTCCACGGGGGCCGAGATCACCCTGTCCCCGACCCTCTCGGCACCGGACGTCGAGGTCGTGACCGGCGAGTCGCTGCGCCTCGGCGCCGGGCGAACCCGCCGGTTCGTCGGCATCGAGCACGGCTCGGGCATCTCGTACTTCTCCGTCGACTACGAGACCGGCGAGGGCCCGGGCCTGCATTGGCACCCCTACCCCGAGACCTGGGTCGTGATCGAGGGCGTCGCGACCATCACGATGGGCGACCGCACGATCACCGCCCGCGAGGGCGACACCGCGACCGTGCCCGCCGGCGTCTGGCACGGGTTCCGCAACCTCGGCGAGGGGCGGCTCAAGGTGCTGTGCATCCACGCGTCGCCGGTGATCGTGCAGACGTGGGCCGACGAGTAGCATCCCGCCGACCCCACCACCCCGAAGGAGCATCCATGTCGTTCCAGTCCTACCTCGACAACATCGAGCAGAAGACCGGCCTCACGCCCCGCCAGTTCGTCGACCTCGCGACCGAGCGCGGCTTCGGCCCCGGCACCAAGGCGACGCCGATCGTCGAGTGGCTCGCCGCCGACTACGGCCTCGGCCGCGGGCACGCGATGGCCCTCGTGCACGTCATCACCAAGGGCCCGCAGATCAGCGCGAAGCACGTCGACAGCGGCACCGCGCACAGCGACCCGAGCGACACGCTCTGGCTCGACGGCGCGGCGACGAACCCGAACGGATGACCCGCCCCGCGCCTACCCGTCGCCGAGGATGATCCCGAGCGACGGGGCGCGACCCTTCTCGATGTGCGAGAACGCCAGGCTCTCGGCGAGCCGGGCGTTGCCCGCGGCGATCGCGTCGAGCAGTTCGTCGTGCTCGTGCGACTGCACGCCCGGGTCGCGGTCGGTGCCGGTCAGGTAGAACATCCACGTCATCCGGCCGCCGACCGCCCGCATCAGGGTGCTCAGCAGGCCGCTGTCGGCGAGTTCGACGATCGTCTGGTGGAACCGCGCGTGCGCCTCGGCGATCGCGAGCCGGTCGCCGCCGTCGACGGCGCGATGCGCCTCGGCGAGCGCCTCGGCGAGCACGTCGGCCGACGCCCCGTCGGCGGCGTTCTGCGCGGCGAGCCGGGCGGCGAGGCCCTCGAGGCTGAGCCGCACGTCGAACAGCTCGTTGATCGAGCGCTCGGTCCAGGCCGCCACGCGGGCGCTGCGGCGCGGCGCGGTGACGAGGAAGCCGTCGTGGTCGAGCTGCATGATCGCCGAGCGGATCGGGATGCGCGAGACCTCGAGCTCCTCGGCGAGCCGGTGCTCCTTCAGCGCGGAGCCCGGTTCGTAGCGACCGACGATGATGCCGGTGCGGAGGGCGTGGTAGGTCTGCGCCGACAGCGACTCGTCGTTCACCGGCACGGCCTGGGCCATCTCGTCCTCCGTTCCCGCGCGACGCGCTGGCGGCCCCGCCTCACTCGCGGATCGTGACCATCGTGCCAGCCCCGGCCTCGGCGGCGCGGCGCAACACGTGGTCGGCGGCGGCGAGGTCCTGCAGGCCGATGCCGACCGAGTTGAACACGGTCACGTCGCCCGGCGCGGTGCGGCCGGGCACCAGGCCCTCCAGCACCTCGCCGAGCTCGACGAGGTCGCCCTCCGCGACGGCCCCGGCGGCCAGTGCGTTGCGCACGTTGCCGGAGTCGGCGAGCGCGACGGCGCGGCTGTCGACGACGACCCGGTCGGCCGCGGCGAACACCGCCGGCGGCAGCTCGCTGTAGATCGGGCGGGGCGGCGAGCCGACCGCGTTCACGTGCAGGCCGCGGCGGATCCAGTCGGGCTCCACGATCGGAGCGGCCGACGGGGTCAGCGTGCAGAGCACATCGGCGTCGCGCACCGCGGCCTCGGCCGAAGCGGCGACGCGGGCGGGCAGGCCGGCATCGCGGAGGGCAGCGACGGTCTGCGCGGCCCGCTCGGGCGAGCGCGACCACACCGGCACCGCGTCGAGGTCGAGCACGCGGGCGATCGCCGCGGCGTGCTCGACGGCGAGCGCGCCGGCGCCGAGGAGCGCGAGCACGCGCGCGTCGGGGCGGGCGAGCGCCCGGGTCGCGAGCGCGGTCGCGGCGGCGGTGCGGATGCGGGTGAGCGAGCGCCCGTCGACGAGGCCGACGCACTCGCCGGTGTCGGCGGAGAACACCGACACGGTGGAGCGCTGCGCCGGCAGGCCGAGCTCGCGGTTGCGCGGGGCATCGGCGAGGAGCTTCATCGCGAAGAGGCCGAGCGCCGGCGCGAACGAGGTCATGGGCACGACGGCCGGGCCGTCGACCGTGCGGTCGGCGGGATCGCGCAGCGGCGACGGCGCGGGCTGCACGGCGAGGCCGGTGGCGAGGCCTCGGTGCGCGCGCTCGAGGGCGTCGAGCAGGCCGTCCCAGTCGACGAGGCGCTCCACCTCGCCGGACGTGAGGGTGCGAGTGGCCAAGGCCCCTCCTTTTCGCATTCGGTATCCCAAATCGGGTTCTTGTGGCACGACAGTACGTCACCGCAAGCAGATCGCGCATCCGGTGCTCCCACGCTGGAGCAGCCAACCCGGGATCGAGATCCTTGTAATTCCGCCACGCGTGACGTCATATGAGGCATCCGGCCACTGCGCGGAAGTTCACCCGAACGAAACGGGCCGACATGCTGGCGAAACATCCATCGCCGATTCTGTATACCGTTCCGATCCCCCGCATCCGAAGCCCGGAGGTGCCCGATGGCCCGACTCCTCGTCAGGAGGCTGCTGCAGGCGCTCACCACGGTGTTCGTCGTCGTCACCGTCGCGTTCCTGCTCGGCCGCCTGAGCGGCAGCCCCGCCGCGCTCCTGCTCAGCGACACCGCGACCACCGAGCAGATCGACGCCCTGAACGCCCGGCTCGGGTTCGACCAGCCGATCTGGCAGCAGTACGTCGACTACCTCGCCGGCATCCTCACGGGCGACTTCGGCGACTCGTACCGGCAGGCCGGAGTCTCCTCGATGGAGCTCGTGCTCGAACGGGTGCCCGCGTCGCTCCAGCTCGGCGCCGTCGGGCTGCTCCTCGGCATCCTGTTCGCCGTCGTCGCCGCGGTGATCGTGCAACTCACCGGCAGCCGGGGCATCCGCACCGCCTTCCTCGGCCTCGGCGCCGCGCGCCAGGCCGTGCCCGACTTCTTCTTCGGCCTGCTGCTCGTGCTCGTCTTCTCCGTCTCGCTCGGCCTGCTGCCCTCGCTCGGCAACCGCGACCCGCTCGCGATCGTCATGCCCGCCCTCACCATCGCGACCGGGCAGTTCGTGGTCTACCTGCGACTGCTCGACAACTCCCTCGGCGAGCAGTTCCGGCTCGACTACGCCCGCACCGCGTTCGCGCGCGGCGAGCACCGGTTCCGGGTCGTCACCTCCGAACTCCTGCCGAACGCCGCCCTGCCCGTGCTGACCATCGCCGGCATCAGCCTCGGCACCTTCCTCGGCGGGCTGGTCATCGTCGAGAACGTGTTCGCGTGGCCGGGCATGGGCCAGCTCATGCTGAGCGCCGTGTACTCCCGCGACTTCCCGGTCGTGCAGTCGGGGCTCATCGTCGTGGCGGTGCTGTTCATCCTGTCCAACGCGCTCGTCGACCTGGTGAGCGCGGCCATCGACCCGCGAGTGAGGCAGGCCGCATGACCACCACCGACCCCGGCACCCGCACCACGACCGACGCCGTCCTCGCCGTCCCCGACGCCGACACCGCCGCCCGCATCCGGCTCCCCCGGCTCGCCGGGCTCGAGTGGACCGGCATCGCCCTGCTCGCCCTCGTCGCCGGGTTCCTGCTGATCCGCCCGCTGCTGCCCGGCTACGACCCCTACGGCCAGGACCTCTCGGCCACCCTCGTGCCGCCGTTCACCGACCCGGCGCACCTCTTCGGCACCGACATGCTCGGCCGCGACCTCGGCAGCCGGCTCGCCCTCGGCGGGCAGGTGTCGCTCGGCATCGTGCTGCTCGTCGTGGTCGTGAACGGCATCATCGGCATGGTCACCGGGATGCTCGCCGGCTATGCCGGCGGACGCCTCGACAACGTGCTCATGGGCTGGGCCGACGTGCAGCTGGCGATGCCGGTCATCCTCGTGCTCATCGCCATGTCGGCCTCGTTCGGCCCGAGCGTCTGGCTCATGATCATCACCCTCGCCGCCACCTACTGGGTCGGCTACGCCCGCGTCGCCCGCAGCACGGCGATGACCCTCCGCGACCGCGACTTCGTGGTCGCGCCGCGCATCCAGGGCGCGACCGGCTACTGGACCGTGAGCACGCACATCGCCCCGCACGTCGGCGTGCAGATGCTCATCCTCGCGTCCTCCGACATCGGCGGCGTGCTGCTGCTCACGTCGTCGTTCGACTACCTCGGCCTCGGCGTGCAGGCGCCGACGCCGTCGTGGGGCCTGCTCATCAGCGAGGGCCAGAAGTACGTGCGCGAGGCGCCGTTCCTCGCACTCCTGCCCGGCGCGGCGATCTTCCTCGTCGTGATCGGCACCAACCTGATCAGCCAGCGGTTCACCGCGGAGCGCGACCTCTCCACGCTCCGCCGTCGCAGGAAGGCGGCCCGATGACCACCCCCGCACTGCTCCGCGTCGAGGACCTCGTCGTCGGCACCCGCGACGCCGACGGCCGCGAGGTGCGCCTCGTCGACGGCGTCGGCTTCACCGTCCACGAGGGCGAGGTGCTCTGCTTGGTCGGCGAGTCCGGCTCGGGCAAGAGCCTCACCATGTCGGCGGTGCTCGGCCTCCTGCCGCCCGGCGTCGAGGTACTCGGCGGCCGCGTCGAGTACCGCGGCCGCGACCTGCTGGCCATGCCGACCCGGGAGCTCCGGGCGCTCCGCGGGAACGAGCTCGCGATGGTCTTCCAGGACCCGATGACCGCCCTCAACCCGGTCAAGCGCGTCGGCGCCCAGGTCGGGCGCGCGGTGAAGCTGCACGGCGGCCGGATGTCGGGCGACGACGTCGAGCGGCGGGTGGTCGAGCTGCTCGAGTCGGTCGGGGTCCCCGAGCCGGCCGACCGCGCCCGCGCCTACCCGCACCAGTGGTCGGGCGGCATGCGCCAGCGCGCCGTCATCGCCATGGCGATCGCGCACGACCCGTCGCTGCTCGTGGCCGACGAACCGACGACCGCCCTCGACGTCACCATCCAGGCGCAGATCATGCACCTCCTCGCCGACGCCCGCTCGCGCACCGGCGCCGCGATGGTGCTCATCACCCACGACCTCGGCCTCGTCGCGCAGACCGCCGACCAGATCTGCATCATGTACGCGGGCCGCATCGTCGAGCAGGGCACCGTGTGGGACGTGTTCGACCGGCCGAGGCATCCGTACACCGCGGGCCTGCTGGGCAGCCTGCTGAGCGCCGACCGCACCGGCGGACGCGCCTACGCGATCCCGGGTTCGCCGCCGCCGCCCGCGGCCCGGCCCGCCGGCTGCCCCTTCGCACCGCGTTGCGAGCTCGTCGCGAAGTCCGAGGCGTGCGTCGCCGAGCGGCCCGCGCTCCGGGTCGTGGGAACCGCGCACGAGTCGACCTGCCACCACGCCGAGGCCGTCGGCGCCTTCGTCGAGGCGGTGGCCTCGTGAGCGCGCTTCGGGCCGTGGGCGACCCGGTGCTCGAGATCGAGGACCTGCACGTGCAGTTCACGCGCCGCACCGGCTGGCGCTCGAAGCACGTCGTGCGCGCCGTCGACGGGGTCAGCCTGTCGCTCGGGCGCGGCGAGACCCTCGGCCTCGTCGGCGAGTCGGGTTGCGGCAAGTCGACCCTCGTGCGCAGCGTGTTCGGACTGAACACCCCGGTCGCGGGCGACATCCGCGTGCTCGGCGAGCGCCTCGCTGACCTGCCGCCGCGCCGTCGCCGCGCGCTCCAGAACCGGGTGCAGCTCGTGTTCCAGGACCCGTACTCGTCGCTCGACCCGCGCCTCAGCGTGCACGACATCGTCGCCGAGCCGCTGCAGATCGCCGGCACCTACTCGAAGGACCGCGTCGTCGAGCTCCTCGCCGACGTCGGCATCGGCGCCGAGTCGCTGCGCCGCACCCCCGCGCAGTTCTCCGGCGGGCAGCGGCAGCGCATCGGCATCGCCCGGGCGCTCGCGCTGCGGCCCGAGATCCTCGTGCTCGACGAGCCCGTGTCGGCGCTCGACGTGTCGGTGCAGGCGCAGGTGATCAACCTGCTCATCGACCTGCAGGACAAGCACGCCCTGTCGTACCTGTTCATCGCCCACGACCTGTCGGTCGTGCGCTACCTGTCGGACCGCGTCGCCGTCATGCGCCAGGGCCGCATCGTCGAGCTCGGCGACCGCGACCAGGTGTTCGACGCGCCGAGGCATCCGTACACGCGGTCGCTGCTGGCCGCCATCCCGACCCCCGACCCGCGCACGCGGGCGGACGCACCACCGACCCACCCGCACCAGCCGCACCAGCCGCACCACCCAGCCACCGCCGCCACCCGCTGAGAGAACGAGGAACCCCCGCATGTCACGATCCCGCAGCCTCCGCCGGACCCGCACCGCCGCCGCGCTCGCCCTGCTCGCCTCGGGCGGCCTGCTGCTGACCGCCTGCGCCACCGGCACCGCCGGGGCATCCGCCACCGACCACGACCTCACCGTCGGCGTCGTCACCGAGCCCGAGAAGTCGCCCGAGCCCATCGGCGACGGGTCGCTGGCCGGCTACAACATCTACTACAACCTGTTCGACCAGCTCACCCGCCTCGATGCCGACGGGGCGATCCAGCCCTCGCTCGCGACGGAGTGGACCTCGAACGACGACTTCACCGAGTGGACGTTCACGCTGCGCGACGACGTGACGTTCCACGACGGCACCCCGCTCACCGCGGGCGACGTCGTCTTCACCTACGAGACCGTGCTCGCCACGCCCGACTCCGACAACCTCGGCTACATGGGCATGCTCGAGTCGGTGACGGCGCCGGATGCCACGACCGTCGTGTTCACGCTGAACTCGCCGTTCTCGCCGTGGCCGTCGATCACGACCGCCCAGTCGATCGTGCCGGAGGCGGTGTACTCCGAGCTCGGCCCGGAGGGCTTCGCGAAGGCGCCCGTCGGCTCGGGGCCGTTCCGCTTCGTGAGCTGGACCCGCGGCGTTCGACTACGTGCTCGAGCGCAACGAGGACTACTGGGGCGAGGTGCCCGAGGTCGAGACCCTGACCTTCCAGACCGTCGCCGACGAGGAGGCGCGCCTGAACGGCGTCATCTCCGGCTCGCTCGACATCGCCCTGATCTCGCCGAACCAGGTCTCGTCGGTCGAGGGCAGCAGCGCCGAGGTGGCCTCGCGGGCCGCGAACGGCGTCACCTTCCTCGGCATGAACTCGACCGCCGGCCCGCTCGCCGACGCTCGCATCCGCGAGGCCGTGTGGCACGCGATCGACCGCGAGGAGCTCGTGACGGCCGTGCTCGACGGGCGCGGCGTGCCGAACGACCAGGTCGTCGCCCCGAACGTCGCGGGCTTCGTCAAGGGCGCAGAGGGCCCGGCCTACGACCCCGACGCCGCCGAGGCGCTCCTCGCCGAGGCCGGGTACGACGGCACCCCGATCCCGCTGGAGTACGCGACCGACGGCCGCATCCCGATGAGCGCGGAGATCGCCCAGGCGGTCGCCGGCTACCTCGGCGCGGTCGGCATCGAGGTGAAGCTGGTCGGTATGGACCAGGCGAGCCTGTCGAACAAGATCTACGGCACCGTGAACATGGACGGCATCTTCCTGAACACCTGGGCGCCGTCGACGATGGACGGCGACATGCCGGTCACGAACCTGTTCTCGGGCGGGCAGAACGACTACGCGAAGAGCCCGGAGACGGCGGCCCTGGTCGCCGAGCAGCGCACGGTGGCAGGCCAGGACCGCATCGACGTGTTCGGCCGGCTCGCCGACGCGAACTTCGCGGCGGCCTACCTCATCCCGCTGTTCACCCCGCAGGCCGACTACGCGGTGGCGCCGGGCGTCGAGTGGACGCCCCGCGTCGACGGCGAGTACTTCCTCGGC
This sequence comes from Agromyces sp. MMS24-K17, assembly GCF_043950245.1. Taxonomy (GTDB): domain Bacteria; phylum Actinomycetota; class Actinomycetes; order Actinomycetales; family Microbacteriaceae; genus Agromyces. The sequence continues at coordinate 4,023,598 of NZ_CP171640.1, forward strand.
GACACGACGTTCGCCGGGTGAGCCGACCGGGGGCGTCCGCCGCGGCGGGCGCCCCCGGTTCCGCGCCGCTGCTCCGCCGCTCCGCCGCTCCGCCGCTCCGCCGCTCCGTTGCTCCGTTGCTCCGTTGCTCCGCACCATCCAGACCCCGTTTCCCGCTGCTCCCTCCCGCCCCGACCCGCGAAAGGCCGACTCCATGACCCGCACCCTCCTCCGCAACGTCCGCCCGTGGGGCGGCGCGCCCGCCGACGTGCTCGTCGACGAGACGGGCATCCTCGAGGTGGCGCCCGCCGCGGAGGCGGCCGCACCCGCGACGGATGCTCCCGCCGGGGCATCCGACCTCGAGGTCGTCGACGGCGCCGGGGGCATCCTGCTGCCGTCCTTCAGCGACGTGCACGTGCACCTCGACTCGACCCGCATGGGGCTGCCGTTCCGCCCGAACACCGCCGGGCCGTCGCGCATGGACCGCATCCTCAACGACCGCGCGAACTGGCGCAGCGCCGAGCAGCCCGTGGCCGCCCGCGCGACGTACACGCTGGAGCGGATGATCGCGCAGGGCGCGACCCGCGTGCGCAGCCACGCGCAGGTCGACGCCGACTCGGGCCTCGAGAAGTTCGAGGGCGTGCTCGCCGCCCGCGAGGCGCACCGCGACCGCGCCCACGTCGAGATCGTCGCGTTCCCGCAGGTCGGCATCCACCTGGAGGACGGCGTGCCCGACCTGCTCGACGAGGCGCTGAGGAACGGCGCCGACCTCGTCGGCGGCATCGATCCGTGCGAGATCGACCGCGACCCGAAGCGGCACCTCGACACCGTGTTCGAGCTCGCCGAGCGGCACGGCGTCGGCATCGACGTGCACCTGCACGAGGCGGGATCGCTCGGCCTGTTCTCCCTCGACCTGATCGTGGAGCGCACCCGCGCGCTCGGACTCGCCGGCCGCGTCAGCGTGTCGCACGCCTTCGCGCTCGCCTCCACGGTGCCGGGCGTCGAGCGCGCGCTGGAGGACGTCGCGGAACTCGACATCGCCCTGACGACGATCGCCCCGAAGGGCTCCCTCACGCACCCGCTCGACCTGCCGATCGGCCGCCTCCGCGACCTCGGCATCCGCGTCGGCCTCGGCATGGACGGCCAGCGCGACTACTGGTCGCCGTGGGGCAACGGCGACATGCTCGAGCGGGCGTTCCTGCTCGCGTACACGCAGGGCTACTCGAACGACGACGACATCGAGGACGCCCTCGCGGTCGCGACCTGGGGCGGGGCGAACGTCATCGACGGGTCGCTGCGCCGGCTCGGCGCCGACGGGCGACCGGGCGTCGCCGTCGGCGACCCGGCCGAGCTCGTCGTCGTGCGCGGCGAGACCCCGACCTCCGCGGTGATGGACCGCTTCCCCGAGCGCGTCGTCGTGCACGCCGGGCGGGTGGTCGCCGAGGGCGGCGAGCTGCGGTGACGCGCACGCCGACGATCCTCGTCGTCAACTGCAACACCGACGAGCGGATGACCCGCGCCATCGCCGCGGTCGCCGCCGACGCCGCGGCACCGGGGACGGAGATCGTCGGCCTCGCCCCGTCGTGGGGGCCGTCGTCGGCCGAGGGCTACCTCGAGAGCTACGCCACCGCGGTCGCCACGATGGACGCGGTCGCCGGCTACGACGGCCCGTTCGACGCGGTCGTCATGGCCGGGTACGGCGAGCACGGGCGGGAGGGGATGCGCCAGCTCGTCGCCCAGCCGGTGGTCGACATCACCGAGGCATCCGCCTTCCTCGCCTGCCTCGTCGGGCACCGGTTCGGCGTGGTGACGACGGTGGCGTCGGCGATCGCCGGCATCGGGGACAGCCTGCGCTCGGCGGGCGTCCTCGACCGGTGCGCCGGCATCGTCGCGACCGCCCTGCCCGTGTCGCACGTCGGCGACGACGTCGAGGTCACCGCGGCGGCCCTGGAGCGCGGCGGCCGCGACCTGCTCGACCGCGGCGCCGACGTGCTCGTGCTCGGGTGCGCCGGCTTCGCCGGGCTCGACCGGGCGCTCGAGCGCCGGCTCGGCGTGCCCGTCATCGACGGGGTGGCCGCCGCGGTCGCGCTGGCCGAGTCGCTCGTCGCGCTCGGCAAGCGCACGAGCACGGCCGGGCCGTACGCGCCGGCGGACCCGGTGAAGCCGTGGCTCGGGCCGCGGCCCGGACGCTTCGCGGCGGTCGTCGCCGGCTGAGCGGCGCGCGGGCTCGCTCGGGACCATTCGTTTCGCTTCGGACCCGCGATTGCGGATGTCCCGGGCGAATCGGATGGTCCGAACGGTGCCGGCGGCGCGGATGCCTCAGGCCGAGCGCCGCACCACCAGCGAGCAGTCCGTGACGATCTCGCGCGGCGGGTCGTTCCGCCCGGCCACCCGCGCCGCGAGCAGGTCGACGGCGTGCTTGGCGAGCTGGTCGGTGCCGGGCTCGATGGTCGTCAGCGGCGGGAACGAGTACTGCGCCGCCGGCACGTTGTCGAACCCGACCACGGCGACGTCGTCGGGCACCCGGAGGCCCTGCATCTGGATCGCGTGCAGCGCGCCGAGCGCGAGCGTGTCGTTGAAGCAGAACACGGCGTCGGGCCGCTCGTCGAGGCTCAGCAGGTGGGTCATCGCGGCCGCGCCGTCGCGGAGCTTCCACTCCTCGGCCACGACGATGCGCTCGGGCGCGACCTCGAGCCCGACGCCGCGGAGCGCCCGCTCGTACCCCTCGAGGCGCAACGAGGCGGCGCTCACGGTGCTCACCTGCGGGTTGGTGCCGATCGCCGCGATGCGGGTGCGACCGCGGTCGATGAGGAACTGGGTCGCGAGCTGCGCCGCCTCGACGTTCGCCATCGACACGTGGTCGACGGGTCCATTGAAGATGCGGTCGCCGAGGATGACGAGCCGGTCGTTGCCGAGCAGGTACTTCTCGTCGCCCGGGCCGAGCGCGTGCGGCTGGAAGATGAGCCCGTCGGCATGCTCGCGGCGGGCGCCGGAGAGGATCGCGATCTCGGTCTCGCGGCGCGCGCCGGTCTGCTGGATCACGACCGACCAGTCGTGCCGCTCGGCCTCGGCCATGATGCGCCGCGCGAGGTCGGCGAAGTAGTCGATGCCGAGGTCGGGGATGGCGAGCGCGATCGTGCCGACCCGGCCGGTCTTGAGGCTCCGCGCCGAGGTGTTCATGCGGTAGCCGAGCTCGTCGACGGCGCGCAGCACCCGGTCGCGCGTCTCGGGGCGCACCGACGGGCTGCCCGACAGCACGTTCGACACGGTGCGCGCGGTGACGCCGGCGCGCGTGCCGACGTCGGCCATCGTCACGCCGTGGGACTTCAGCACCACCCGACTACCCCCGCCCTGGCTCGCATGCGACACGGACGACCGCCCAGGACAGCGGCGGCAGGGTCGCGCGGAGCCGGTCGCCGTCCAGCGTAGCCGCCAGGGGTCGCGGAGCGACCTCGTCGGGCCGGTCGACCGTGTTGGTCGCGGACGGGTCGGGATGCCAGAGCAGGTCGGCCTGCACGATGCCGGTCGCCCCGAGGGCGACGAGTTCGACGTCCACGTCGGCGGCGGTCGTCGTCGACCGGTTCGCGAGGTACAGCGAGACCCGGTCGCCGGCGGCGGTGCGCGTGATCGCCGCGGTCACGGACTCGAGCGAGGCATCCGCTTCGCCCTCGACCGTCGCGGCCAGCACCGTCTCCCCCGCCGACTGCGCCGCCGCCGCGAACGGGTGGAACGTGGTCTGCCGCCAGGCGGGCGCGCCGGGCTCGGCGCGGATCGGGCCGATCACGTTCACGAGCTGCGCGAGGGCGGCGATCGCGACGACGTCGGCGTGGTTCAGGATGCTCTGCAGCAGCGTGCCGACGACGACCGCGTCGGCGTGCGTGTACGCCTGCTCGAGGATGCGCGGCGCCTCCTCGAAGACGCGACCGGGCTTCAGCTCGTCGTACGCGCGGAAGTCCCACACGTTCCACTCGTCGAGGCTGATGCGCACGTCGCGCGTGCTGCGGGTCGCGGCCTGCACGTGGGCGATGGTCGCGGCGATCGCGTCGAGGAACGCGTCGAGGCGGTCGGCGGAGCGGAGGAACGCGTCGAGGTCGCCCTCGTCGCGGAAGTAGATGTGGCACGACAGGTGGTCGACGAGGTCGATGGTCTTCGTCAGCACCGTGTGCTCCCACGTGCCGAAGGTCGCCATGTCGGCGTTCGAGCTGCCGACGACGACGAGCTCGAGCGTCTCGTCGTAGGCGCGCATCGCCGACGCCGCGCGGGCGGCGAGGTCGCCGTACTCCTCGGCCGAGCGATGGCCGAGCTGCCACGGCCCGTCGAGCTCGTTGCCGAGGCACCAGAGCCGCACGTCGTGCGGCTCGGTCGCGCCGTTGCGGATGCGCTCGTCGCTGAGGGCGGTGCCGGCGGGGAAGTTCGCGTACTCGAGCAGGTGCAGGGCGCTGCGGATGTCCCCGAGCCCGAGGTTCACCGCGAGCATCGGCTCGACGCCGGCGGCCCGGCACCAGGCGACGAACTCGTCGGTGCCGAACGTGTTCGGCTCGATCGTCTTCCACGCGAGGTCGAGCCGACGGGGCCGCTCCTCGACCGGTCCGATGCCGTCGCGCCAGTCGTAGCCCGACACGAAGTTGCCGCCCGGGTAGCGCACCACGGTGACGCCGAGCTCGCGCACGAGGTCGAGCACGTCGCCGCGGAACCCCTCGGGAGTGGCGCTCGGATGCCCCGGCTCGTGGATGCCGCCGTAGACGCCGCGGCCGAGGTGCTCGACGAACGAGCCGAACAACCTCGGGTCGGCGACGCCGATCGGGCGGCCGACGGCGACCGCCACCGGGCGGGCGGGCGTCGCACCGCGGGGTGCGTCCTGGGCTGTGACCACGGGTCCTCCGAATTTCATCGATGAAACAGGATGACCGTAGAAGGCGCGGTGTCCGGGTGTCAAGCGCCGAAGGCCGTCTGGGTGATTCCGCGTGGATGGCTTGACGAAACCCTTTTCTGTCGGCAGTATCTCGTCGTGGAAGCCCCGCTCGCTCGAATTTCATCGATGAAATCGAGCGCGGCGGCGGCACCACCCCCACCAAGTCGAGAGAGGCGAAGAGCAATGAAGCACGATCGTCGGCGGCGGGCCACGGCCCTGGTCGCCATCGGAGGGGCCGCGGCCCTCGTCCTGAGCGGCTGCGCCGCCGGCGGCGAATCCTCGGGCGACACGGTCCTCACCGTCTGGCACTACTACAACACCGACGGCCAGGTCGAGGCGCTCGAGCAGTTGGCCGCCGGCTTCGAGGCCGACCACGAGGGCGTCGACGTGCAGTTCGAGTACGTCCCCGTCGAGCAGTTCACCACCAAGGCCGTCACCGCGGCCGGCTCCAAGACCGGGCCCGACGTGCTCGTGTTCGGCGCCTCCGGCACCTACCCGCTCGCCGAATCGGGCGCCATCGAGTCGATGGAGGACTGGTGGTCGGAGTACCCCGACGCCGGCCAGTTCCCCGACGGCGTGCTGCAGCGCGTCGACGGCGAGCTCTACGGCGTCCAGGGCTACGTGAACCTGCTCGGCCTCTGGGTCAACGACGACCTGCTCGACGAGCTCGGCGCCGACGTGCCCACCACCACCGAGGAGCTCGAGGCGGTCATGCAGTCGGCCGTCGACGCCGGCAAGCAGGGCATCACCCTCACCGGCAAGCCCGGCCTCGAGAGCCAGTGGCAGGGCTTCCCGTGGTTCACCTCGCACGGCTTCTCGTACGGCGACCCGCAGGCGGCGCCCATGGCCGACACCTACGCGATGCTGCAGGACTGGGTCGCGAAGGGCTACCTGTCGCGCGAGGCCGTGACGTGGGACCAGGCCGTGCCGTTCCAGGTGTTCGCGTCCGGGGCATCCGCCTTCGCCGTCAACGGCAACTGGCAGGTCGCCGCGGCCAAGGAGGCCGACTTCGGCTACAGCGTCGCGCCCCTGCCCATCACCGACGACGGCGGCGTGCTGCTCGGCGGCGAGGTGCAGAACGTCGGCGCCTTCTCGAAGCACAAGGACCTCGCGAAGCAGTTCCTCGAGGAGACGTTCTTCTCGGTCGACGGCGAGCTGACCCTGCTCGACACGTTCGGGTCGATCCCGGCCCGCGCCGATGCGGCGTCGTCGTCGAAGATCGGGGACGACCCCATCCTGAGCGTGTTCGCCGACATCGTGCAGCAGCAGGGCCGGCCGTCGCCGAGCCCCGAGGTGCCGTCGAAGAACGTGAACGACGTCGAGGTGCTCGTCGGCAATTACTGGAGCAAGGCCATCGCCGGCGACGGCTCGCCCGACCAGCTCGCCGACGAACTGCTCGACCAGCTCGTGCCGCTGCTGAAGGGCTGAGGCCGATCGCGTGACCACCACCAGCTCCTCCGGCACCGTGCCGGCCGAGCGCATCCGTTCGCCGCGCACCCCCTCCGCGTCGGGCCACCCGGCCCGCGCGGGGCGGGGGCGCGGCGCCCGGCTGCCGGCCGCACGGCGCAGCGGCGCCTCGCGCTCGCGCTCCCCGCCGCCGCGCTCCTGGCCGCCCTCGCGGTGTGGCCGCTCGTGCAGCTCGGTTCGATGAGCCTGCACGACGTGACCGCCGCGACCCTCAACTCCCCCTGGCCGTTCGTCGGCCTCGACAACTACGCCGAGCTGTTCGCCTCGCCCGAGTTCCTCCGGGTCGTCGGCAATACGCTCGCGTTCGTCGTGATCGTCACCGGCCTCGGCATGGTCGGCGGGTTCGCGGTCGCGATCGCGGTGTCGTCGCGGACCCGCGGCGCGTCGTTCCTCCTCGGCATGATGGTGTTCGTCTGGGCCCTGCCGCCGGTGGTGAACGGCTCGATCTGGAAGTTCCTGCTCGGCGAGCACGGCCTGCTCAACGAGGCCCTGAAGGGCTCGGGCGCCGCGACCACCGGCGTCGGGTTCCTGTTCGACCCGGCACTGGCGCTCTGGTCGGTTGCGCTCGTGAACGCGTGGGCGGTCATCCCGTTCAACGCGCTGATCTTCCGGGCGTCGCTGCTCAGCATCGACGACTCGATCCTGGAGGCCGCCGAGATCGACGGCGCGGGCCCCTGGCAGCGCATCCGCCACGTGCTGCTCCCGCACGCCCGCCCGGCGGCGACGGTGCTCACGATCCTCACGGTCGTGTACGCGTTCCGCAGCTTCGACTTCATCTACGTCATGACCTCGGGCGGCCCCGGCACGTCGTCGACGACGCTGCCGTACCTGGCGTACGTCGAGGCGTTCGTCACGCTCGACTACGGCTCGGGTGCGGCGACCGCGCTGCTGGCCCTCGCGGTCGTGCTGGTCCTGGCCCTGTTGTACGCCCGCGACGTGCGTCGCAACGAGGAGGTGTGAGCGGGATGTCCCTCCGTCGACGTCGCGAGCCCGTGGCCTTCGGGTTCCGCATCGTGCTGTACCTGCTGTACGGCCTGCCGCTGCTCTGGATCGTGCTGACCTCGCTGAAGAGCCAGCGCGAGGTGCTCACCTCCCAGGCCTCCCTGTTCTTCACGCCCACGTTCGACGCGTACGCGGCGGCCCTCGCCGACCCGGCGCTCGGCTCGTCGCTCAGCCAGTCGGTGATCATCAGCGTCGGCACGACGGTCGTCTGCCTGGCGTTCGCGATCCCCGCGGCGTACGCGCTCGCCCGGGTGGGCACCCGGATCGTGCTGGTCGCGCTCGCGCTGCTCGTGATCCTCCAGATGATCCCGCAGACGGCGAACCTCATCCCGCTGTTCTGGCTGCTCGGCCAGTGGGGCCTGCTCGACACGAACCTCGGGCTCATCCTCGCCGACGCGACGATGTTCCTGCCGTGGGCGATCCTGCTGCTGCGCCCGTTCTTCGGCGCCATCCCGCCGTCGATCGAGGAGGCGGCGCTCGTCGACGGCGCTCGCACGCTGCGGTCGTTCTTCTCGGTCGCGCTGCCGCTCGCCCGCAACGGGGTGTTCACCGTGTCGGCGATCATCTTCCTGGTGTCGTGGGGCGAGTTCCTCTACGGCATCACGTTCATGCTGACGCCGTCGCACTACCCGATGAGCGCGCTCATCGCGGTGCAGTCGGGCGCCTACGGCGTGGACTGGCCGTCGATGATGGCGTTCGCGGTGATCTCGGCCGCGCCGGTGTTCGTGGTGTACGTCGCGAGCTATCGCCTGCTGCAGACCGGCCTCACGATGGGGGCCGTGAAGTAGCGCCCCGACGATACGCTGGTCGGATGCCGCGCCCCGACCCGTCTCGCACCGCATAGGGGGGCCGACATGGAGCGGATCCTCCCCGGCGTGCTCGCCCTCGTGGTCGGAGCGGGCGTGGTCGTGCTCGCGTTCGTGCCGATCCTCGCGCTCAGCTATCGGCGGCGCGGCGGGTTCTCGACCGGGCGCCTGCTGCTGTGGCTCGCGCTCATCGTCTACCTCATGGGCATCTGGGCGTACACGCTGACGCCGATCCCGGATTCGATGGACTTCCGCTGCGCCGGCGTCGAGCTCGACCCGCTCGCCGGGTTCGCCGAGGTGCTCGAGACGCGCACCGGCTGGAACGTGCTCGGCAACGCCGCGTTCCAGCAGCTCGCGTTCAACGTGCTGCTGTTCCTGCCGCTCGGCGCCTTCGTCGTGCTGCTGTCGCGCCGCGGCGTGGGCACGGCGACGGTCGCCGGCCTCGGCGTGTCGCTCGTCGTCGAGGTGACGCAGGTCACCGGCGTGTGGGGCGTCTTCCCCTGCCCGTACCGGGTCTTCGACACGGGCGACCTGCTGACGAACACGCTCGGCGCCGCACTCGGCGGCCTCCTCGTGCTGCCGTTGCGACGCCGGGTCGGGGCATCCGCTCCCGACCGGGTGACCGCGGGGCGACGCCTGCTCGGCATGGTCGCCGACCTGCTCATCGTGATCCTCGTGGGCGGCGGCGTGGGCATCGCCGTGCAGCTCGCCGGCCGCGTGCTCGACGTCGAGGTACCGGCGCTCGTCGCAGGCTGGGCGGGCACGCTCGTCGCCTTCGCGGTGCAGGCGGTGTCGGTGCTGGCCACCGGGTCGACCGTGGGCGAGCACGTCGTGCTGCTGCGCGGGCGCCCGTCTCGGTTGCCGGTCGCGCTCGCTCGGCCGATCCGGCTGCTGGTCGGCATCGGCGGGTACACGCTCCTCACGCAGTCCGACCTCGTGTTCTTCGGCACGGTGCTCGGCGTGGCATCCGTCATCGCCGTGTTCCCGAGCCGGGGGCACCGCGGACTCGCGGCGATGGCCGCCGGCATGGAGGTCGAGATCGCCGCACGCCCTCAGCCGAGCGAGACCTCGGAGACGTCGGGCGCGCCCGGCGCGCGGTGATCGCCGAATCGGGCCCAGGTGAGCCGGATGCGCACGACCACGACGCCACCGCCGCGAACCGACCGCTCGAACTGCGGGAACGCGTCGAGGTACGCCGCGATGCAGCGCTCGAGCTCGTCGCCCTCGGGGAGGTCGGCGACGCCCTCGGCCTGCAGGGTCGTCCCGCCCTCGCCGCCCACGACGACGGCGATACGGCCGTCGGCGCGGAGGTTCGCGACCTTCCGGGAGTCGGGCTTCGCGTCGAACACGAGCTCGCCGCGGTCGGTCGCGGTGATCGACAGGAACGCGGCCTCGGGCGCGCCGCCCGGGCTCACGGTCGCGACGACGCCGTGTCGCTCGGCGCGCACGTGCTCGATGAGTCCGGCCAGGTCCATGCGGTCAGCGTAGCGAGCGTGGTTTCGACAGGCTCAACCACCGGAGGCGGTGGTTGAGCCTGTCGAAACCACCGGAGGCGGACGACTACCCACCGGGGGCGGATGCCTCGAGCCGGGCGATCCTCGCGCGCGCGTTGCGCTCGCTCGGCGAGTCGGGCCCGAACAGCAGCAGCCCGCCGAGCAGCGCCCGGGTGGCGGTGATCGCCGGCCACCAGGGGCGGCGCAGGCCCAGGAGCTCCCGCACCCGCGGGTCGAGCGACGCGACCGCCCCGCCGAACACGATCGGGTAGAGCAGCCGCATCGTGCCGGGCACGCCGGGCTTCCGGAGGAACCGCACCGCCGTGCGCACCCGGTCGTCGACCTTCGCCTCGGCGAGGAAGCCGTCGAGCTCGGCGCGGAGCGCCGCCACGGTCTCGGGCGGATCGTCGACGCCCATGAGCCGGCCGGCCTGCGCCCATTCGCGCACGAACGCGTCGGATCCGCGCGGGATCGCCCCGCCGAACACCTCGTGCGCCCCGACGAACGCCTCCGTGAACGCGTCGTGCACCCAGCGCAGCAGGTGCGGGTCGTTCGCCGAGTAGGGGCGCTCCGCGCCCGAGGCATCCTCGTACGTCCCCTGGATGCGACCGTGCAGCCGGGTGACCGCGGCCGCCGCGGCGGTGGCCGCCCGCCGGTCGCCGAAGGTGGTCGTCGCGACCCAGCGCACGGTGCCGTCGAGGCGGCCCAGCGGGTCCTCGGCGTACCGCGAGAAGTCGTGCACCCCGGCCATCGCGCCCGGGTGCAGCGTCTGCAGCAGGAGCGCGCGGATCCCGGCGACGAGCGTCGACGGCGACCCGATCACGGCCCAGGCGGCGCTGCCGGGCCCGAAGAACCCGGCGTCGTCGCCCTCGAGGAGGGCGGCCGTCCAGGCGGGGCCGGCGCCGCGCGGCCGGTGGCCGGGGCGCCAGCGCTCGTCGGCCGGCGAGCCGGGCGCGGTGCGCACCCGGCTCGCCCGAGGCATCCCGCCCGCCTGCTCCGCTCCCGCGCCGGCCATCCCCCGACGCTACCCCGCGCTCAGGGCACGCGGTACCCGGCGGCGCGGAACAGCTCGTACCACTCCGCGCGGGTCAGCGGGAGGTCGGAGCCCTTTGCGGCGTCCGCGACCCGCTCGGGCGTGGTGGTGCCGAGCACGACCTGCATCCCGGCCGGGTGTCGCGTGATCCACGCGGTCGCGATGGCGATCGGCGGCACGTCGTAGGCGGCGGCGAGCCGGTCGATGACGGCGTTCAGCTCGGGGTACTCGGGCGAGCCGAGGAACACGCCGGTGAAGAACCCGGCCTGGAACGGCGACCACGCCTGGATGGTGATGTCGTGCAGGCGGCAGTAGTCGACGATGCCGCTGTCGAGGCTGATCGACTGCTCGACGCCCTGCATGTTCGCCGCGACGCCCTGCGCGATGATCGGCGCATGCGTGATCGACAGCTGCAGCTGGTTCGCGACGATCGGCTGGCGCACCGACTTCTTCAGCAGGTCGATCTGGGCGGGCGTGTGGTTCGAGACGCCGAAGGCGCGCACCTTGCCGGATGCCTCGAGCTCGTCGAAGGCCCGGGCGACCTCGTCGGGCTCGACCAGCGCGTCGGGCCGGTGCAGCAGCAGGATGTCGAGGTAGTCGGTGCCGAGCGCCTGGAGCGACCCCTCGACCGACTCGACGAGGTGCTCGTACGAGAAGTCGAAGTACGGGCCGGGGCCGACGATGCCGGCCTTCGACTGGAGGGTGATCTCGGCGCGCTCCGACGGGGTGAGCCGGAGCGCCTCGGCGAACCGGCGCTCGCTGCCGTGGAGCGTCTGGCCGTAGATGTCGGCGTGGTCGAAGAAGTCGATGCCGGCGTCGCGCGCGGTTCCGACGAGGGTGCGGACCGCGTCGTCGGACATCCCGTCGATGCGCATGAGGCCGAGGGTGACGTTGGGGACGGGCCGGCCGGTCGGGCCGAGGGGCACGCGCTTCATCGTGCGGTTCCTTCCGATGGGAGTGGGGTTGCGTGTTCACGGTACGCACGGCGATGCTAGAAGTCCAACAACTATCGGTCATGTGATTCAGAAGCGGAGCGGATGAATGGACCTTCGCCAGATGGAGTACCTCGTCACCCTCGCCGACGAGGAGCAGTTCACCCGGGCCGCCGCCGTCTGCGGCGTGTCGCAGTCCGGCCTGTCCGCGGCCATCCGCGGCCTCGAGGACGAGCTCGGCACGCCGCTGTTCACCCGCACCACCCGCCGCGTTCGAGCCGACCGAGGCCGGGCGTGCGCTCCTCCCCCACGCCCGCACGATGCTCGCCCAGGCCGCCGCCGCGCGCGACGCCGTCGTGCGTGCCACCCACGAGCCCACCGGGAGCCTCCGCGTCGGCGCCGAGCAGTGCCTCGGCTTCGTCGACGTCGTCGGGCTGCTCGAACGCGCGCACCGGCGCTACCCGCTGGTCGACCTCGAGTTCACCCAGGCCGGGTCGCACGAGCTCGCCGCCCGGGTACGCGACGGCAGCCTCGACCTCGCGTTCGTCGCGACGAGCGACCACCTCGGCCGGCTCACCCGCGTCGAGCTCGGTCGGCGCCCGCTCGTGCTGTTGCTCCCGCCGGGACATCCGCTCGCCGTGCGCGAAGCGGGGCGCGAGGGCGGGCGCGACGCCGGCCGCGCCCCCGGCGGCCAGGCCGAGTGGGCCGACCTGCGCGACCAGGACTTCGTCGACTTCCACCCGTCGTGGGCGATCCGGTCGCTGAACGACGAGGCGCTCGCCGCGCACGGCGTCACCCGCCGGGTGCGCTCGACCGTCGACGACGTGCACACGCTGCTCGACCTCGTGCACCGCGGGTTCGGCCTGGCGCTCGTGCCGCAGCACGTCGCGGCGAAGCCGCAGGCGGCCGGGCTCGTCACGCTCGCGCTGCCGGCGTCGGCACCGCAGTGGGTCGTCTCGGCGGTGACCGGAGGCCCGGCCGAGGCATCCGCATCGCTCCTGCTCGACCTGCTCGACGCGGGGGCGGCCGCGGCGGCCTGAGCGCGACCGCGACGCGACCGCACTCGCGACGCCACGCCGGCCCGCGGACCGCGGCCGTCAGACCGGCCGCACCGGCTGTCGGAGCACCGTCTTCAGCTTCTCGGGCGCGGTGCGTCGGGCGTCGCTCAGGTAGATCTCGTGGTGGTCGCCGTTGAAGGTGAGCCCGCGGGCGGGCATCCACTCGTCGTGGAGCCGGGCGAGGGTCGGCGCCTCGTCGTCGTACGAGCCGACGTGCAGCACCTGCGCCGAGCGGCCCTCGTGCAGGTGGAGCAGGCGCAGTGCATCGACCGCGGCGCTCGGCCGCTTCGCGCGCACCTGCTCGACGGCGGCGGCGACGAGTGCCTCGTCGATCCAGTCGGGCTGGGCGATGAGCATGGTCCAACTCCAGGCCGACTTGTCGCGGGCGACGAAGGTCGCCGGGTCGTCGGCGCGCCAGAGCCCTTCGAGCGGGGCGACCACGAGGTCGCGGCCGAGCTCGCGCTTGCTGCGGAACTTCAGCGCGTACGCGACGCCGTAGAGCGCCTCGATCGCCTCCGCGTACGCGGGACTCGTGTTCGGGTCGCCGTGCCCGTCGACCGCGAGGTACCGCATGGGCGGCACGTCGACCTCGACGAAGTCGCGCCGCGGCGGCGCGTACAGCTCGCGGTGCCCGCGTTTCACGTCGTACTTCTCGGCGCCTGCGCCGGCGGTGCTCGCCGTACCTCGGGCGCCCGCCGTGCCTGCCGCGCCCGCCGTGCCTGCCGCGCCCGCCGTGCCTGCGTCATCCGCCGCCATGCCGCCTCGCTTCCCTCGCCCGTGCGCCCGAGGGTACGGGCTACGGCCGACACCCGTCGGCCGCACCGGCGCCCCCGGCCATCAGGCCGTCGGCACCGCCGCCGTGTTCGTCGCGACCGCCCGCCGCCCCGGAAGGTTCGCCACGACCACCGCGGCCACGCCGATGAGCACGATCGCCGGCGCGCCCACGTCGAGCGCCGCCTGCAGGCCCGCCGAGGTCGCCACGGCGCCGAGGCCGAGCGCGGCGGCGGCCTGGAACAGGTAGGCCACGACGTACGCCGCCGAGATGACCGCGGCCCGCTCGTGCACCGGCGCGCTGCCCGTGACGAGCCCGAGTCCGCCCGAGAACATCAGGCTGTACCCGGCACCGGCCGCGATCGACGCGCCGAGGAACGCGGGCAGCGAGTGCGCGAGGCCGGCGACGATGAGCAGCCCGAGGCCGCCCGCGAGGAACACCGGCCCGACGCTGACCGCGACCCTCGGCCGCAACCCGCGTGCGGCGATCGCCACGACGCCGATGACCACCGCCGAGACCGCGAGCACGAGGCCATCGACGAACACGTCGTCGGAGTGCACGAGGTCGCGCGCGACCTGCGCGCCGAGCGCGAGGAAGATCGCGCCCATCGCGTAGGCGGCCGAGACGCCCAGCGTGCCGGCGACGAACGGGGCCCGTTCCTCGCGCGGCATCCTCGGCAGGCGCGGACGCCACGGGCCGGATGCCTCGTCGCGCGTGTGCCGCGGCAGCGCGAAGGCGAACGCCCCGACGAGGAGCGTCACCGCGGTGAGCACCCAGAAGGTGAGGTGGAGCGGGATCGGCGCGTACTGCACGAGCGCGCCGCCGACGATCGTGGCGAGCGCTAGCCCGGTGGCCGTGGCCGCGGTCGTGGTGGAGCTCGCGCGCCGCGCCCCGTCGGGTCCGCCGAACTCGACCATGGCGGCGGTCGCCGGGCTGAGCGCGAGTCCGACGCCGAGCCCCATGAACGCACGCCCGATGAAGACCCAGAGCAGGTCGGGCGCGAGCCCGAACGCGATGGAGCCGACGGCGAGGGCGCCGATGCCGAGGAGGATCACGGCCCGCCGGCCGATGACGTCGGAGAGGTTGCCGAAGACGATGAGCACCGGCACGAGCACGAGCGGGTAGATCGCGAAGATCGCCGTCGTGACGGCCGGGTCGACGCGCCATTCCGCGGCGTACAGCGGATAGACGACGGTGGGCGCGCCGCTCGCCCAGAGTGCCAGCCCGGCCACGGCCGCGGCGGTCCAGAAGCTTCCCCGTGTGCTGAGGGTCATCCCGCGCACCTTCCTACCTGAATTGGAAACACCAAGCTAGCAGACTGAATACGAGATTCCTACCCAGGGAGGTAGAATGTCCGCATGCCCGCCACCGACCCCGCCGACGAACGCTGCTCCATCGCGCGCAGCCTCGACGTCCTCGGGCAGAAGTGGTCGCTGCTGATCGTGCGCGAGGCGTTCCGCGGGCACACCCGCTTCGCCGAGTTCCGCACCGAGCTCGGCGTCGCCCCCGACGTGCTCACCGACCGCCTCGGCCGGCTGGTCGACGCCGGCGTGCTCGAACGGCGCCCCTACCGCGAGGCCGGCGAGCGCGAGCGCGAGGAGTACGTGCTCACCGACGTCGGGCGCGCGCTCCGCCCCGTGCTCGCCGCGATCACCGAGTGGGGCGACCACCACCGGCCGAGCGGCCACGGGCCGGCGTCGGTCTACACGTCGCGCGACACCGGGCGGCCCGTGCACCTCGCCTTCCTCGACGACGCGGGCAACCGGGTCGACGCGGCCGACGTGGTCTCGGTGCGCGGGCCGGGCGCCCGCGCCACCGACTCGGCCGGCGCCTGAAGGTCATCGACACGAAACGTCCTCGCAAGGCAACCCACAGCGGGCACCGAGGCATCCGCCCTACGCTGGGGCGATGCTGACGATCAGCTACAACCTCCGGAAGCACCGCGCCATCTCCGAGCTCGCGGCGCTCGATGCGCAGTACTCGCCCGACGTCCTCTGCCTGCAGGAGGCCGACACGAGCGACCTCGCCGAGCACGTCGGACGCCTCCAACTCGCCCACTCGACGACCGGCAACCGACTCGGGCTCGCGATGTACTACCGGCCCGACCGCTTCGAGCCACGAGCCATCCGCGCGTTCGCGCTGAAGAAGTCGCTGCACGATCGCGTGCTGCGCCCGGCGCACGAGCGCCTGCTCGGCGCACGCCTCGTCGACCTGACGCACGACCGGGAGGTGATCGTCGCGTCGTTCCACGCGGCGCCGCTGACCGCGCTGAACTCGCTGCGCCGGCACCAGATCCGCACGGCGCTCGGCGAACTGCAGTTCCTCGGCCCGGGCCTGCCGACGCTCATGGTCGGCGACTACAACTATCCGGTCTTCAAGGAGAACCTCGCCGAGAAGGTGCGCGAGGCCGGCTACGACCTGACCCTCAGCGACAGCCGCACCTACACGCGCTACAAGTTCTTCCGCGGCCACTTCGACCTGGCAACGAGCGCGGGCCTCGAGATGCGCAGCGTTCGCACGCTGCCGCGCGGGTCGAGCGACCACCTGCCGATCCTGGTCGACGCGCACTACTCCGACCTGCGCGCAGAAGACGAGATCGACGTCGTGATCTGACGCGGGCCGCCGCGCGGCAGCCGCGCCCGCGCCCGCGCCCGCGCCCGCGCGCCGGCGAGTGTCCAGTTCCTGCCGATCCCGCCGCGGAGAACCCGCCGGAACTGGACAGTCGCGGGCCCCGCATCGCCTGGGAATCGGCCGATCGGCCGAGGCGGTCGGACCGTCCGGCCGATGCATCCGCAGTCACCGCCCCGCGAGCATCGAGGCATGACCTCGATCCCGGCGGCACCGGCCGCACCACACGCTCGGCCCGCCAGGCGGCACCGCGGATGGCTCGCCCCGACGGGCCTCATCCTCCTCAGCCTCGTCCCGGTGCTCGCCGGTTCGATGCGCCTCTCGCAGCTCGCGGGCGGCGCGACCGTCACCGCCGAGAACGCGCGCTTCTTCGACTCCCCCGTGCCGGTGATCCTGCACATCGTCGGGTCGACCGTGTTCCTCGTGCTGGGAGCGCTGCAGTTCGCGCCCGGGCTGCGCCGCCGCCGCTGGCATCGCCTCGCGGGTCGGGTCGTCGCGCCGGCCGGCCTGGTCTCGGCGGGATCGGCGCTCTGGATGACGCTCTTCTACGACGTGCCCGCCGTGAACGGCCCGGCGATGTTCGTGATGCGGCTCGGCTTCGGCACCGCGATGGCGGCGGGCATCGTGGTCGCGTTCGTCGCGATCCGCCGCGGCGACGTCGTCACGCACAGCGCGTGGATGACCCGCGCCTACGCGATCGGCCTCGGCGCGGGCACCCAGGTCTTCACGTTCCTGCCGTGGACGCTCGCGCTCGGGGCGCCCGGCGAGGCGATGCACGCGGTGCTCATGGGGGCCGGCTGGGTGATCAACCTCGCGGTCGCGGAGTTCGTCATCCGGCGCCGGGCGCGGAACACGCGCCGCGGAGCCCCGGTCGGGGCTCGTCCGTCCGGCCGATCCGCCGCCCCCGATGCGCTCCTATCATGAGGGCATGACGAGCCCCCTGCGTGCGCTGTGGCACGCCCCGGCCGCCGTCCCGGCGCCGCCGCGGCGGGTCTGGCGCGACTGGGTGCTCGTCGGCGCGCTGCCGCTGGTCGCCCTCCTCGAGGCGGCGACGCGAACGGATGTCCCGTCGCGGTGGTTCTGGGCGATCGTCCTGATCGCACTCGTGCCCACCCTGCTGTGGCGTCGCACCCGTCCGTTCACGATGCTCGCGATCGCCTTCGGCGCCGGCACGGCGTGCAGCGTGGTCGTCGGCGCGGAGTCGCCGCTGTTCACGACGGCGTACTTCCTGGTGCTCGTGTACGCCGTGATGCGGTGGGGGTCGGGCCGGGCGATGCTCGGCGGCGGCGCCCTCGTCATCGCCGGCACCCTCCTCTCCCTGGTGTTCGAGTCGCCGACGCCGGGCGACGTGATCGGCGGCATCGCCGTCGTCGTGACGACGTGCACGCTCGGCGTCGCGTTCCGTTGGCGGGCGGGCGCCCGGGCGCGCGAGCTCGACCGGATCCGGCTGCTCGAGCGCGAACGCCTCGCCCGCGACCTGCACGACACGGTCGCGCACCACGTGTCGGCGATCGCCGTGCAGGCGCAGGCCGGCACGATCGTCGCCCCGGCCGATCCGGCCGCCGCGGCCGAAGTGCTCCGGGTGATCGAGGGCGAGGCGGCGCGCACCCTCGACGAGATGCGCGCGATGGTGCGGGTGCTGCGCCGCGACGAGTCGGATGCCACGGGCGCCGCAGGCGCCCCCGAGGTCGCGCCGACACCGGGCCTGGACGACGTGCGGCGGCTCGCCGCTCCGGATGCCACGCCCCGCGTCGACGTGGTGGTCGAGGTCGCCGGCGAGGCATCCGGTTCGGGCTCCGATGCGCTGCCGCCCGCGGTCGCGGCCGCCGTGTTCCGCATCGCGCAGGAGGCGGTGACGAACGCGCGCCGGCACGCCCGCGACGCGACGAGGATCGCCGTGCGGGTCGGGGTCGACGCGGCGGGCGTGCGGCTCCAGGTCCGCGACGACGGCACCACAGCGGCGCCCGCCGGCCCCGAGGCATCCGCATCGACCGGGGCATCCGGCTACGGCCTCACCGGCATGGCCGAGCGCGCCGCGCTGCTCGGCGGCACCTGCACGGCGGGCCCGGCGCCCGACGGCGGGTGGGCCGTCGTCGCCGTGCTGCCCCGGGCAGGATGGGCGGGGTGACCACCCGCATCCTCATCGCCGACGATCAGGAGCTCGTGCGCACGGGCCTCCGGCTGATCCTCGACGCCCAGCCCGACCTCGAGGTCGTCGCCGAGGCGGCCGACGGCGCGCAGGCCGTGGCGCTGGCGCGCAGCATCCGGCCGGATGTCTGCCTGATGGACATCCGCATGCCCGTGCTCGACGGCCTCGAGGCGACCCGCCGACTCGCGGGGCCCGAGGTGGCCGACCCGATCCCGGTCGTCGTGATCACGACGTTCGACCTCGACGAGTACGTGTACGACGCGCTGCGGTCGGGGGCGCGCGGGTTCCTGCTGAAGCATGCCGGAGCGGCCCTCCTCGCCGAGGCCGTGCGAGCGGCGGCTCGCGGCGATGCCCTCATCGACCCGAACGTGACCGTGCGGCTCATCGAGACGTTCGCCGGCACCGCGCCGGCGCCGCCCGTCGAGCCGTCGTCGCCGCTGACCGCGCGCGAGGAGGACGTGCTCGCAGCCGTGGCCCGCGGCCTCGGCAACACCGAGATCGGCGCCGAGCTGCACGTCTCGCTCAGCACCGTGAAGACGCACCTCGCGAGCCTGATGACGAAGCTCGGCGCCCGCAACCGCGTCGAGCTCGCCATCTGGGCGCACGAGCGCGGCCGTCGCTGACCCCGCCTACCCCGCGATCGCCGCCTGGACGACGCCGATGACCGTCGGCTCCTGGTCGACCTCGGGCGTGAAGCCGAGCCGCACCACCACGACCCCCTCCGAGGGCACCACGATCATCTCCTGGCCGTCGTGCCCGTTCGCCGAGAACGCGTCGGCGGGCAGCGTCGGCCAGCGCAGGCTGCCGTCGGGCTGCGTGTTGACGCGCCAGCCCAGTCCGTACCCGGGGTCGTCGGTCGCGTCGGTGGGCTCCACGGTGAGGCTCCGCTGCATCCACTCGGGCGGCAGCAGTTGTTCGCCGTTCCACGCGCCGCCCTGCAGCGCGAACTGGCCGATCGCCGCCCAGTCGCGCGGGCTCGCCCAGAGGTAGGACGAGCAGACGGGCGTGCCGGATGCGTCGGGCTCCCACACGGCGGTCGTGAGGCCGAGCGGCCCGAGCAGGGTCTGCCTCGGCAGGTCGGCGCCGAGGCCGGTGCGCTCGGCGAGCACCGAGCAGAGCAGGGTCGTCGACCCGCTCGAGTACTGCTGCACGGTCCCCGGCTCATGCGCGAGGGGCTGGCTCGCCACGTACGCGCCCATGTCGGGCTCGAGGTACAGCATGCGCGTGATCGGGGTGCCGAGGTCGTACGTCTCGTCCCACTGCAGCCCGCTCGTCATGCGCAGCAGCTGGTCGACGGTGATGCCGGCGCGTCCGTCGGTCCAGTCGGCCACGAGGTGGTCCTCCTCGAGCGACACCGCGCCCTGCTGGGCGAGCACGCCGACCATGAGCGAGGCGACGCTCTTCGACATCGACCAGCCGAGCTGCGGGGTCGCCTGGTCGAACCCCTCCGCGTAGCGTTCGCCGACGAGCGCGCCGTTGCGCAGCACCACGATGCCGCGGGTGCCGAGCGCCTCGGCACCGGCCTGGTCGAGGTCGTCGCCGAAGGCGAGCGCGATCGCCCCGTCGATCGCCGGGTCGGCGGCGGGAGCCGGGGCATCCGCGTACGGGTTCGCGCCCGCCTCGATCGCGGTCGCCTCGCCGAGATCGGGCCGTTCGCCCGCGAGGGTGCAGCCGAAGCCCTCGGCGTACCAGGCCTGCTGGCGCGCGAGCACCCCGAGCAGGGTGCCGTTGGTCGGATCGCCGGCGCCGTCGACGCGCAGGTACGGCACGAGCGGATTGGGCGGAAGGTCGGTCTCGGGGTCGTCGCGCCCGGCGACCTCGGTGACGGCGCAGGCGTTGTGGGCGGCGTAGCCGGTTCCGGTGAGGAGCAGGGGGCGCTGCCACCAGTAGACCGCCACGACGCCGACGATGGCGACGAGGACGACGGCGGCCAGGACGAGGAGGATCCGACGGAGGATGCGCACGAGCGGATCGTAGCAAGCGGATGTCCCGCCCCGGCTCCGGCCGCGGGGTCCGGGACGGCGGCGGCACTCCGCGGGTCACTCCGCCGCGGCCGACGCCTTCCGCGCGCGCCGTGCACGGCGGTCCTCGAGCGCCGCGCTCACGACGACCGCCACCGAGAGTGCTGCGAGCACGACCTGCACGACGATGGTCACCGGCGACGGGTCGGTGTCGGCATGCCCGGCCGCGACGACGATCGGCGCCGTGGACTGCAGGTACAGCGAGCAGTCGTCGAGGGCGTGCAGCGCGATCGGCACCCACAGCGAACCCGTCGCCTTGAACGCCGCGTAGTACAGGGCGCCGTTCATCGATGTGACGGCCACCTGGAAGGCGATGCCGCCCGGCTCGACGCCGGCGATCATGCTGCCGACGGTGTGGCTGAGGCCGAACAGCAGCGAGGTGACGAGCAGGGTCACCAGTTCGCCGTGGCGCGCGCGCAGGCTCACCCGCAGGATGCCCCGGTAGAACAGCTCCTCACCCACGCCGATGCCGAGGCAGCCGACGGCGACGAGCAGCACCCACCACGCCGGGCGGTCGCCCCACGGCGTGCCCGCGAGCGTGACGACGGGGTTCACGAGCAGCAGCACGGGCACGGCGAGGAGCCACCAGCGCCGCGGCGGCGTCGCGACGGCGGCGGGCTGCGTCCAGACGTCGGCCCACCAGCCCGACCAGCGGGCGAACCAGAGCCCGGCGCCGATCGCGATCGCGAGCGGGATGAAATGCGAGAGGGCGAACTCGGCCCAGGTCGCACCCTCGGGTGCGAGCGGGCCGAGCAGGTTGCCGAGCCCGGCGGCGACGAGCACGTAGAAGCCGACCGCGACGAGGCCGACCCAGAAGGTGCGGCGCACCCGGTCGTGCGTCGTCGCGGCGTCCGGCGCGACGACCCCCATCAGGCGACGCCCATCAGGCGGCGTCCGCCTCGCTCAATGCGGATGCGTCGGTGGTGCCGGCCTTCGCGCGGCGCCGCTCGCTGACGATCAGCACGATGAGCAGCACGACGCCCGTCGCGATGACCACGTACGTGCTGAACGCCGACAGGAGGCCGAGCGGGCTGCCCTCCACCGGGTACTCGCCGTGCAGGAACAGGGTCGGGTCGGTGCTGGCGTGGATCAGGATCGGCCAGATCAGGTTGCCGGTGACCCGCAGCGCCAGGTACATGCAGATGCCGAACCCGAACGTGTAGACGACCTGGATCAGCGTGACCACCAGGCCCTGGTCGGTCGTGAAGACGTTGCCGAAGTGCAGCGCCGCGAAGATGCCCGCAGAGACGAGGGCGACCGCGATCTCGCCGTGCCCGGCCTTGCGCATGAGGTTCACGACGAAGCCGCGGGTGAGCAGCTCCTCGGCGAAGCCGATGAACAGGCCGGTGAGGAGCCAGGTCGCGACGAGCGTGAACCCGGCCTCGGCGTAGTCGATGCTGAGCAGCGCCGACACGTTGATCGCGAGCACGACGCCGACGCCGACCCACATCCAGCCACGGCCGCGGACGGGCTGCGGCCCGAAGAGCTCGCGCAACCACCCGATCGACCAGCCGAACAGGACCAGGACGACGATCGCCAGGATGATCGGCAGCGCCGTGGCGATGAACACGTCCAGGGCGCCCCCGGACTCGCCGCGAGTCTCCTCGGGGAACACCCAGCCCACCAGCTGCCCCAGGAGCTCGTACACCCCGTAGTAGGCGGCGGCGAGCAGCAGCGCCTTCCAGCCGCCCCCGCGCTCCCAGAACCGCTTCCATGCCGACGACGGTGCGAGATCGTGCACTGGCTCCCCCTGCCTGATGCGGGCCGGCGGAGTCGCGCGACCACGATCGACCCTATCGGGGCCGGGGCGCCCGTGGGCGCCCCGGCCCCCGCACTGCTGCGGGTTGCGGGCTGCGGTCAGGCCGCGGGCTGCTGCGCCCAGAGGTCGGGCCCGAACACCTCGTAGTGGATCCGCTCGGTCGGGATGCCCCGAGCGATGAGCGTGTTCCGCATGGCGCGCATGAACGGCAGCGGACCGCACATGAACACCGTCGAGGCATCCGGCAGCTCGACCTCGCCGAGGTCCATGAAGCCCGGCAGCGCGGGGTGCAGCGTCGGCGCCTCGGCGGCGTCGACCTCGTACCAGTTCTGCGCGCGGGCGTCGTCCATCGCGAGCACCTGGCGGCGCAGCGACGCGTACAGCGCGTGCGTGTCGTGGGCGCGGTCGGCGTGGAACAGCCGCACGGTGCGGTCGGGTTGGCGGCGCGACAGGTCCTCGAGGATCGCCGCGATCGGGGTGATGCCGATGCCCGCGGAGACGAGCACGAGCGGCGCGTCGGTGTCGTCGAGCACGACGTCGCCGGCGGGCTGCGACACGTCGAGCACCGTGCCCGGGCGGGCGTGCTCGTGCAGCCAGGTCGACACCTGCCCGTCGGGGTTGCCGTCGACGCCGCGCACCCGCTTGACCGTGACCCGCAGCGAGTCGCCGCGCGGGCCCGACGAGATCGTGTACTGCCGCGGCTGGCGGGACCCGTCGGGCAGGTCGACCGCGATCGCCACGTACTGGCCGGTGCGGTGCGACGGCACCTCGCCCGCGACGGGGGCGAGCAGCAGCGAGATCACGTCGTCCGACTCGTCGAAGCGCTCGACGACTCGGTACTGCCGCCACGGGTGCTCGGGGTCGGTGCCGCCCTCGGCGTAGAGCGCCGCCTCGGCGGCGATGAGCGAGCAGCCGAACAGCCAGTACACCTCGTCCCAGGCGGCGCGCACCGCGGGGGTGACGGCGTCGCCGAGCACGGTGCCGACCGCGTCGAGCAGGTGTCGGCCGACGATCGTGTAGTCGCGCGCCTTGATGCCGAGCGACACGTGCTTGTGCGCGATGCGGCGCATGACCGGCGAGAAGTCGGGAGCGTCGGGGTCGATGAGCTGCACCGCGAACGCGACGACCGAGGCGGCGAGCGCCTTCGGCTGCTCGCCGACGGCCTGGTTCGCGCGGTTGAACACGCGCAGCAGTTCGGGGTGCGCGGCGAACATCGCCGGGTAGAACGTGCGGGTGATCTCCTCGGCGTGCGCGGCGACCACGCCCGCCGTGGCGCGGACGACCGCCTCGGACTCCGGCGAGAGCGAGAGCTGCATGAAGTTCCTTTCCCTGAGCGGCGCGGATGCGTCGGGTCGAGTCTGGAATGCGGGTGCCCCGAGCCGCTCGCCGTTCCACCGGAGAAATTCGACCGGCCGTAGAATCGTGCGGGTGCCCCGTCGCGTCGGAGACTTCCGCGGTCTCACCCAGCCGAGTCGCATCCGCCTGCTGCGAGCCATCCAGCGGCAGCCCGGCCGCCGGGTGAGCGACCTCGCCGAGTCGTGCGGCCTGCCGCAGAACACGGTGCGCGACCACCTGGCGGTGCTCGAGCGCGAGGGGCTGATCCGCGGCGAGCCGATGCCGTCTCACGGGCGCGGACGCCCGCCGGTCGGCTTCCACCCGGTGCGCGAGGCCGCGTCGAGCGAGGTCGCGCGCTGGCGGATCGCCGAGGCCCGCAGGCGCGGCGCGCTGCTGCGGGCGGCGATGGGCGCGGAGAATGCATCGGGCCCGTCGGATGCCTCGGGCTCGGCGGATGCCTCGGGCTCGGCGGATGCCTCGGGCTCGGCGCCGCTCGACGCCGGTGCCCGCACGCAGCTCGACGTGCTCTACGAGCACCTCGACGACGCCGGCCTCGAACCCGAGGTCGACGAGGCGGCGCTCACCTTCGACCTCGCGCCGTGCCGCTACCACGACCTGCTCGACGAGGACACGGCGCTCGTCTGCGCGACGCACGCGCAACTCGTGCGCGACGTGCTCGGCCAGGTCGACGGACCGCTCGCGCTGCGCCGCGTCGAGCCGTTCGTCACCGCCCACCGCTGCCGCGTCGCGCTGACGTCGGTGGTCGACCCGGGCGGGGTCACCGGCCGATCAGCGCGTTCAGCCAGCCCGGCCCGAGCGCCTGCACGCCCGCCGGCAGGCGATCGCGCAGTCCGCGATCGGCGGTGACGACGACGAGCGGATGCCCCGCTCCCCCGGTCTCGGCCACCTCCACGATCGTCGTGTCGCCGTCGCGAGGAGCGCGCACCACCTCGACGCCGTCGGGCGCCGCGACGCCCTTCGCCTGGCCCTCGACGACGGCGACGACCCGGGCGATCACGGCGGGCGAGGCATCCGGAACCTCGACGACCCGCCCGACCAACGGCACGAGCCGCACGAGCAGTCTGGTCGCGGCGCCGGCTCGGTCGCGCCACCAGCCGTCGGGCGTCGAGCCCATCACGTTCGCGACGTCGACGAGCAGCACGATGCCGGCGGCATCCGGCCGGCCCGTGGCATCCGCCTCGCCGTCCGCTCCCCCGTGCATGGCCGCGAGCGTATCGCGGCCGTCGATCCCGTGCCATCGTCGGCGGCGGGGCGTAGCGTGAGGCGCGGCGGCCGGGGTGCGGCCGCCGGCGAAGGGGGAACACCATGGCCGACGGCGACGTCGAGACCCGCTCGAACCGAGGGCAGTGGGAGAACCACGTGGAGGGCGAGCCGGAACGCTCGCAGAGCTACTCGAGCCGCGAGGAGGCCGTCGACGCCGGCCGCGAGCTCGCCGCGGAGCTCGGCACTCGGCACTCCGTCGTCGACAGCGTACCGACGGGCGTGATCACCGACGAAGATCCCGCGTCGGGCGACGACCGCTGACCGAAGCGGCGATCCGACGATGGACTTCGCGTTCGCCGGCGAGTTGTGGTTCTGGCGCGGTCCGGCGCCGCACCACTTCGTGACCGTCCCGCCCGACGCGTGCGAGGCGATCGCCGAGGTGGCGAGCGCCGTCACGTACGGCTGGGGCATGATCCCGGTCGGCGTGCACGTCGGCGGTACCCGGTGGACGACGTCGCTCTGGCCGAAGGACGGCGGCTACATCCTGCCGGTGAGGGCCGATGTGCGCCGACGCGAGCGCCTCGACCTCGGCGACGTGTTCGACGTGCGGATGTCGGTCGCGGTCTGACGCGACCTGCTGCGCCGCCGGATGCCCCGGCTGGACGCCGCCCGCCCTCCCGCACACCCGCCTGCCTGCCTGCCCGCCTGCCCGCCTGCCCCGCGAGTGTCCAGTTCGTGCGACCCATGCCCGCGCCGAGCCGCAGGAACTGGACACTCGGCGCGGCAACTGTGCGCGGGGGCGACCAGCACGCCCGGCGCGCCCCGCCCGCCCGGCGGCGGATGCCACGACTCAGCTTCGCCCGGACGGCTCCCGCTTGGCCGCAGCCCGGTCGAGCCGGCGTTGCACCGCCGCGGCCCGCGCCCGCGCGGCGATCTCCTTCGCGGTCGGGTCGCCGGGCGACAGCGCGACCCGCAGCGCGTTGCGCTCCCGTGTCGCGGGCCCGTCGTCGAGCCACGCGATGCCGGCGCCCGCGACGAAGGCCACGGCCGCGATCGTGAAGCCGATCCCGGCGTCGGCCCACGACACGTCGAACCAGGCATCCGCGAGCGCGACGATCACCGCCGCCGGCGCCACCGCGGCGACGACCGCCTGGCCGAGGAACACCGTCGCCCGCCCGCCGACGAGGAATCGCTCGGCACGGTCGGCGGGCGCGCGGCGGGCGCGGCCGTCGACGACCCAGCGCGCGGCCGTGATCTCCCGGACGCGCAGCACGATGAGGTTCGCGAGGAGCAGCAGCACGAGCCCGGCGGCCGTCACCGCGATGAGCACGCCGCCGACGAGGCTCAGTCCGTCGATGAACTGCTCGACCGGCTCGTCGTAGTACCGCGGGTCGCACCGACGGCACGGCTGGCGGATCGCGACCGACAGGAACCAGAGTGCCGCCGAGAGCCCGACGGCGATGCCGGCGCCGGCCGTGAGCCACTCGAGCCGGCGCGTCGCCCCGGGCGCGAGGAGGGAGGGCCCGTCGTCGCGGGCCGCGGCCTCGCGCCGCCGCTCCTCGGCCTGGGCGACGAAGCCCTGCCGTCCGCTCCAGTCGTAGGTGAGCGGATGCACCCGCGCGATCCAGCGCGCCTCCGCGGCGATGAGGAGCGGGCGGAGCGCCAGCCACATCACCGTGAGCACGGAGCCCACGCCGAGCATGATCCAGAACTCCTGCTGCTCCGTGGCGCCGCTCTCGGTGAGGACGATGATCCCCGCGATCGCCGCCGCCGAGGCACCCATGAGGCCGACGGCGAGCAGCATCCGTCGCAGCATCCGTGCCGGGGCCGTCGCGACGCGCGCCCGGGCTCGGGCGGCGGGCAGGGCGGGCGCGTCGACCGACGCAGACTCCAGCCGTCGCAGGAACAACGCAGCGTCGGCTGCGAACAAGGCGGGCAGCACGACGCCGGTCGCCGCCGCGATCACGAGGGCAGCACCGGCGCCGGCGCGCGCGAGCAGGTCGAGCTCGATGGCCTCGCTGAGCTCCCAGAACACCTCCTCGCCGACCATGGCCGCGATCAGCAGCGCGACGAACACGATGCCGGCGCCGACGAGGAACCCGAACGACGCGCGCAGCAGCGCGGAGGTCACGGCCGCTCCGCCACCGCCGACGTCGACGAAGCGAGCGGATGCCTCGCCCGCGAGGCGGGCCCGGAGACCTCCGTCACGGGCAGCCTCCCGCGCGAGGGCGCGGCGTTCGGCGC
This sequence comes from Agromyces sp. MMS24-K17, assembly GCF_043950245.1. Taxonomy (GTDB): domain Bacteria; phylum Actinomycetota; class Actinomycetes; order Actinomycetales; family Microbacteriaceae; genus Agromyces. The sequence continues at coordinate 4,050,412 of NZ_CP171640.1, forward strand.
GCGATCGGCGCGGGTGCTGGTCGATGCGGGGCATCCGGGCTCCGGGTGGTGGGGGTCGGGGTTCAGCGTAGCGGCGGCCGTCACCGTCGCCCGCGAGCGCTCAGTCCACGAATGCGACCGCACGCACCGGGGCCCCGTCGGCGTCGACCGGCAGTGGGAACACGCCGATCCGCACCCGCTCGGGCAGCCCATCGAGCCCGCGGAGGTTCTCGACGATCAGCGCGTCCGCGCCGAGCACGAGCGCGTGCACCGGGAAGGCCTCGCCGGCCGCCTCGCGGCCCGTCGGGTCGGGGCTCAGCGTGTCGACCCCGAGCAGCCGCATGCCGCGGCGCAGGAGCTCGCCCGCGGCATCCGGATCGATCGCCGGGTGCGCGACCGCGAGGTCGTCGCCGAAGTGCGCCGCCCACCCGGTGTCGAGCACGACGATGCCGGGCACCCGCTCGGGCAGCCCGCCCGGCAGCGCTGCCTCGATCGCGGCGAGGTCGATGCGCGCTCGGGGTTCGAGCCCGGGCAGGTGCACGACGAGCGCCTCGCCCACGAGCTCGTCGAGCCCGATGCGCCCGGTCGTCCGCCCGCCGGCGACGACGTGGGCGGGGGCATCCAGGTGCGTGCCGCTGTGGGTGCCGAGGTGCAGCGCGGCGACGTCGGCGCCGTCGCGGTCGAGCACCAGCCAGGGCTCGAGGCGCACGGGCGGGTCGCCCGGATAGACCGGCATGCCGGTCGCGATCGGATGGCTCAGCTCACGCACGCCTGCAGTCTCGCACCCGGCCCGCGAGTTCAGCGCACCCGCAGTCCGTCGACCGCCATGCCCATGACCCGGTCGCGCTGCGCGTCGTCGGGGAACGCGACGCCGGCCACCCCGGCGACGAGCCGCACGGCGTCGTCGATGGCGATGTCGGGGCGCACCTCGCCGGCCTCCTGGGCGCGACGCAGCAGCGGCTCGCCCGATTCGTACATGACGGCGCGGCAGGTCTGCAGCAGGTCGGAGTCGCGGTTGAGGCCCTCGAGCAGCACCTTCTTGCGGCCGGCGTAGTCGGCGAAGCGACGCAGCCACGCGGCGAGCGCGTCGAAGGGCGCCAGGTCGTCGGCGAGTTCGTCGGCGAACGAGGTGACCCCGGCGACCTCGTCGAGGTAGACGGCCTCGACGAGCGTGTCGCGGGTCGGGAAGTTGCGGTACAGCGTGCCGATGCCGACGCCGGCGCGACGGGCGATGTCCTCGAGCGAGGCATCCACCCCGTGCTCGGCGAACGCGTCGCCCGCGGCGGCGACGAGCGCGTCGAAGTTGCGGCGCGCGTCGGCGCGCGTCGGCCGGCGCGCCTCGAGCAGCGTGCGCAGCGTCGTGTCGGTCATCGGATCCACCTCATCGGGACATCGTGGTTGCGAAGTGGAGGCTCCCTCCGGTACAGTACCGGAGGCGGCCTCCGATCGGAGTCTCCCTCCAGTATACGCCGCCCCCACCCGCCTCCCTCGTCTTCGGAAAGGCGCTCGATGTCCACCTCCCGTCTCACCTTCCTCGCGGTCGCGACGAGCTTCACCGCCGTGGCCAGCCTCCAATCGCTCATCATCCCCGTGCTCACCACGATCGGCGCCGACCTCGGCGCCGATGCCGTCGGCCAGACCTGGATGCTCACCGCCTGGCTCATCTCCGCGGCAGTCGCCACCCCGCTGCTCGGCCGCGCCGGCGACCTCTACGGCCGCCGCCGCATGTACCTGCTCGCGCTCGGCGCGGTCGCGATCGGCTCCGTGCTCGCCGCGTTCGCCCCGAACCTCGCGATCATGCTGTTCGCCCGCGTGCTACAGGGGCTCGGCGGTGCCGTGTTCCCGCTCGGCTTCGGCCTCGTGCGCGACGCCTTCACCCCCGAGCGCCTCGCCGGCGCGATCGGCGCGCTGTCGGCGATCATGGCCGTCGCGAGCGGCCTCGGCACCGTCATCTCCGGCCCGGTGTCGGCCGCGATCGGCTGGCGCGGGCTGTTCGCGCTGCCCCTCGTGCTGGCCGGGACGGGCCTCGTGCTCGGCTGGCGCGGACTCCCCCGCACGCTCGAGCGCGCCACCGGGCGTCTCAACGGCCTCGCGGCCGTGCTGCTGTCGGGATGGCTCGTCGCCCTGCTCCTCCCCCTCAGCTCGGGCAACCAGTGGGGCTGGGGCTCGCCCGCCGTGCTCACCCTGTTCGCGGTCGCCGCAGTGCTCGCCACGGCCTGGGTCGTCGTCGAGCTGCGGTCGCGCAACCCGCTCGTCGACATGCGCGTCATGCGCCTGACCGCCGTGTGGACGACGAACGTCACCGCCCTCCTCACCGGCGCCGCGATGTTCGGCATGTGGGCCTACCTGCCGCGCCTCGCCGAGACCCCGGTGGCGAGCGGCTACGGGCTCGGAGCGGATGCCGCGACCGCCGGCCTGATCATGCTGCCGATGCTCATCACCATGGCCTCGGTCGGGTTCGTCGCAGGTCCCCTCAGCCGGGTCGTCCCGTTCGCGGTGCAACTCACCACCGGCGCGTTCCTCTCGGCGGCGTCGGCCCTCTCGATCGCGCTGTTCCACGAGAACGTGTGGGCGCTCGCGGCCGCCGCGGCCGTGCTCGGCCTCGGCACCGGGCTCGTCACGTCGTCGACGCCGAACCTCATCGTGCGGAGCGTGCCGGCCGACCAGGTCGGCATCGCGACCGGCATGAACGCGAACATCCGCACCATCGGCGGCGCGATCGGCACCACGGTGTACGCCGCGGCGATCGGCGCTGCGGTCGGCACCGGCGGTCTGCCCGCCGAGTCGGGCTACGTGACGGCGTTCGTCATCGGCGCGTCGCTCGCGTTCGTCGGCGGCCTCGCGCCGCTGCTCAACCGCACGCGCCCGGCGCGCCCCGTCGCGCGGGTCATCCCCGTGGTCGAATCGCCGCTCGAGGAGGTCGCCGAGCTCGCCCCCGCCGGGGCATCCGCCCGGGCCGCCTGAGGCTCGCCTCCCGCGCATCGCCGGAGCCCGGCTCGACCTGTCGAGCCGGGCTCCGGTCGTCTCCGCGCCGGGCGGCGGACCGCGCGGCGCCCCGCGCTCAGGGCAGCGGCAGCGGCGAGCGCGGCTTCGTGATGCCGAAGGCGAACGTCGTCTTGATGGCGGCGATCGACGGGATGGCTCGCAGCTCGCGCCGCATGAGGTTCTCGTACTCGTCGAACGAGGCGACCGCGACCCGCGCGAGGTAGTCGTCGTCGCCGGCGAGCAGGTAGGCCTCGATCACCTCCGGGATGCCCCGCAGCCGCGCCTCGACCTCGTCGACCACCTCGGCGGCGTGCGAGGAGAGGGTGAGGCTCACCCATGCCGTGATCGGCAGGCCGACCGCGACCGGCGCGACCTCGGCGCTGAAGCCGGTGATGATGCCGTCGTCCTGCAGTTGCCGCACGCGGCGCAGGCACGGCGACGGCGAGAGGCCGACGCGGTCGGCGAGCTCCTGGTTGGTCAGGCGCCCGTCGCGCTGCAGTTCGAGCAGGATGTGGCGGTCGATGTCGTCGAGTTCGCGCATGCGACAGATTCTGCCAAACGGCGTGCCTGTCACGGCAGATTCCGCAATCGGCTGCGGCGCCGATCTTCGTACCGTTGCTGCATGTCCTCGCCGAACCAGCGGTGGTCGATCCGGTCGAACCCACGACGTCAGTCCCCGGGCCGCACCCGTCTCCTCGGCGGCGTCGCCCTCGCCATCGCCGTGCTGCTCTGGTCGTCGTTCGCGCTGACCCTGCGCGGCGCGGGCGGGACGAGCCTGACCACGATCGACGTGTCGATGCTGCGCTTCCTCACCCCGCTCGTGATCCTCGCGCCGTTCGTGCCGCGCGCGATCCGGCAGGTGCGGCGCGAGCCGGTCGTGGTCGTGCTGCTCCTCCTGGTCGGCGGGCTCCCGCACTTCCTCGTGTCGGCACTCGGCGGCCACCTCGCGTCGGCAGCGCTCGTCGGACTCATCATCCCGGGCACCGTGCCGGTCTTCGTGACGCTGCTCGCGCTGGCGGGCGCCGGCGCCGGGCCCGGGCGACGCCGGGTCGCCCGACGGCAGCTCGTCGCCGTCGCGGCGATCCTCGTCGGCGTCGGCGCAGCCGCCGCACTGACGGCGTCGAGCGGGTCGCTCGCCGGCATCGGCGTGCTGCTCGCCGCCGGGTTCATCTGGGCCGTCTACACGCTCGCGCTGCGGCGGACCTCGCTCGACGTGAGCAGCGTCGTGCTCGTGGTCTGCGCGCCGTCGGCTGCGATCGCCGTACTCCTCGCCGTCACCGGAGCGATGCCGTCGAGCCTGCTCGCGGGCACTGCCCGCCCCGAGGACGCGCTGCTCTTCGTGCTGCTCCAGGGCGTCGGCACGGGGGTCGTCTCGACGGTCGCGTACGTGGTCGCCGTGCGGAGCCTCGGCAGCGGCATCGCGTCGGCCGCCGGCGCGCTGAGCCCGGTCGTGACCGCGCTCCTCGCGGTGCCCCTGCTGGGCGAACCGCTGACCGCCGGCGTGGTCGTCGCGCTCGCGATCATCGTGGGCGGGGTCGCGCTGTTCAATGCGCCGCCACGGCGGGCGCGCGTGCGCTCGTCGGTCGGGGCATCCGCTGCGGCACCGGCAGGACTCGCCCCCGCGAGGTGATTGTGCCCCGGCGCGAGTCGGAGCATCCTGAGACCATGACTGAACCGATCGACTTCCTCGCCTGGGTGAACATCGATTTCGTGGCCGCCGAGCGGGCGATGCTCGACGGCGACGACCGGCCGCGGCGCGAGATCTGGTCGAAGCAGGAGCCCGTCAGCGCGCTCGGCGCGTGGCGCAACGCGATCGGTCGCGAGCAGCTGGTGGAGGCGTTCGAGGTGCTCGCCTCGACGTTCTCGGACTGCATCGACTACGAGTTCGACCTGCTCTCGTACGAGGTCGTCGGCGACATGGCGTACACCACCGGCTACGAGCGCATCTCGACGTCGATCGACGGCGTGCCGCGCAGCTTCACCCTGCGCGCGACGCAGGTCTACCGCCACGAGGAGGGCGGCTGGAAGGTCGTGCACCGGCACGCGGACACGATCGGATGACGGCCGGATTCACGCTCTGCTGCCTGCTCTGGGCGCACCCCGGTCTCGAGGACGACCTCGTGGCCTACGAGGACGCGGTGCTCGCGCTCATGCCGCCGTACGGCATCGAGGTGCTCGAGCGCGTGCGCAGCGACGCCGGCCCGGAGCATCCGACCGAGGTGCAGCTCTACCGCGTCCCGAACCAGGCCGCCCTCGACGCCTACCTCGCCGACCCGCGCCGCCTCGCCCTCACCCCCGAGCGCGACCGCGCCGTCTCCCGCACCGACCTCTTCGAGGTGCGGCGGCCGGGCGTCGAGACCGACTCGCCGGTCGAGTAGCAAGGACCCGTCCCGAGACCGCGTCACCCGGTCTCGTTACGGCCGCTCCGCTGCCTACTCGACCGCCGGACCAGTGCGGCACGTTCACGGGTTGCACTCTTCAGCCGGATCCACCGAGTTCCTCGGTCACCTCCGCCAGCGCCCCGTAGGAGTGGCCGCCACCCCGGCCCGCGCGAGGTAATGCCCTCGCTCATCCCCCTTCGCCGACCTCGCGAGCCGGCGCATGGCCACCGCTTCCCATCCCTCGCTCCGATCGAACCCGCGCCCGTCGCGGTACCGGGATTCCATTTCCGCGGCGGCGAACACCGCCGCGAACGCGAGCAGCCTCCGGTGCTGGTCGGCGTCGGCGTCGCCCCAGGCGAGGTCGAGCTCGCGCTCCCCGATCGCGACGCCGTTGCGCCGCATGGTGGCGACGGCCGACCGCCCGTCGAGGATGGTCACCTGGAGCAGCCAGGGCGTCGCGTTGAACAGCACCTGGACCACCCAGGCGATCGCCGACGCGATCCCGCTCCCACTGCGGTCGGCAAGCGTGATGAATTCGCTGAGGTCGGCCGAGCCGGACTGCTGCATGTGCCCTCGCAACTCCTCGGAGTAGACCTTGCGCACCTGCAGGAGGGCGTCGATCGACCAGGCCTCGTTCGCCTCGCCATCGGTGGTGATGACCTTCGCATCGAGGCGAGACCGGGTCGCGAGGCCGACGCCGAGGGTCCCGACTGCCGCGTAGGCGAGCGGGGTCGACACGATCAGCCAGGTGAAGAAGTTGTCCTCGGCGAACGCGGTCGTCAGCACGGTGATGATCGGAGTGAGCACGAGCAGGGTCCAGCCGATCGCACGCAGCACCGCGCCGGTGCGTCGCGCCATACGGAGGTTCCGGATGCCCGGGATCAGCGTGATGAGCCGGGCGACCACGGCGAGCGCGAGCCAGGCCACGAGGATGGCGAAGAGCGCGTTGCCGACCGGTGCGAGCACCTCGGTCACGAACCGGTCCCAACCGGCGCCGACGCTCGTTGTCCAGTCACTCAACCGGGTGCCGTCGTCGGTGACGGCGACACATCCGCTCAGCGCGAGCACGCCGCCCGCCGCGGACGTCGCGATCGTCGCCCGCGTCCATCGCCGGGTGCCAGGTGCCGTGGACATGATGCACGCTCGGGGCCAGTATGCCCGGAGCGTCTCCGATCCGCCCCGGGGGCATCCCTGAGTCGGCGTCCCGGGCGTCAGTCGGACACGCCGACCGAGTCGGTGACCGCCGCCCGCGCGCGCGTGAGCCGCTGGCGCACCGCGGCGTCGCTCAGCCCGAGCTCCTCGGCGATGCGACGCGTGGGCAGGTCGTGCCCGTAGCGCAGCTCCATGACCTCCCGCAGCGCGTCGGGCAGCGACTGGATCGCGATCGCGGTCGCGGTGACCCGCTCGCGGTGCTCGGCCTCCGCCTCCGCGCTCGGCGCGAAGACGGTGCCGCCGGGTGCGAGGCCGCCGACCTCGCGCTCGATCTCGTCGAGGAAGGTCCGCTCGCGTCCGCGGCGGCGGAACTCGTCGGCGACCACGCGCCGCGCGATGGTGTCGACCCAGGCGCAGATGGCGGGTTCGTCGGCGCACTGCACCTGGTCGATGTGCGCGATCGCGACCGTCGCGGCCGACTGCGCGGCATCCTCAGCGTCCTCGCGCCGAAGGCCGAGGCTGACCGCGCGCCGTCGCAGCCGGTCGGGCTGCTCGGTGAACATCGTGCGCAGCACGCTCGCCGCGGCAGGGTCGACGCGATCGGATGCCTCGGTCCGCATGGTTCCTCCGTTCGGGTGCGCGGGCTGGGCCGCGGTGGATGCCACTGTCGGCGAGGCTATCCGAAACACGACGACCTAATCGGAAGAGCGATGTCACATCCTCCCCGTTGCGACGTCTCTCTTCTGACGCGTCCTGTCGGTTCGCGCCGAACCGGCCGCCGACCCGCGCGGACGCTGCGTCGTATTGGGGGGACGCAGCGCCCCGCGGGTCGGCGGCCGGCAACTCCGCCCACGTCTGGGGTCTCCCCCTCGCGGCGTCCGCGGGTCTAGCGTGGCGATGAGCGACACGCCCGGGCCATCCAGCCCGCCTCGACCGAGGGGAGCCGTGCATGACCAGCCCAGAGATCCGCGACGTGCGTCGCGGCCTGTTCGTCTTCGTACCCGGGCTACCGCCCCGCAGCCGGAACGAACGACCGCGCTGGGACGAGCTCATCCGCCGCCTCCGTCGCGACCTCGCGCCGAACTGGCGCGTCGAGGTCTTCGACCATGGCCTGACAGCGACCGCCCGGGTCGATCTCGACTCGGTCGTGCGCACCCTCGCGGCGCAGATCCGCGACTGGGCGGGCGAGCTGTCCGACGACGTCGAGCCGCCCGATGCGATCCTGCTCGCCGGGCACAGCTTCGGCGGCGTGCTCGCGCGTGCCGCGTACCTGCTCGATGCGGCGGATGCCACGCCGCCGACGGACACCTCGACACCGGCGAGCCCCGCAGCGCCGGCCTCGTCGACGGACCGAACCGAGGACGCTCAGCCGCCGACGACCGCCTATCGCTGGCCCGGCCTCGTCCGCCGGATCGTGCTGCTCGGCAGCCCGAACTCGGGCTATCGTCAGGATGCCCCGGGCAACCCGCTGGCCTGGCGGCTCGCGTACGCGATCGCGACTCCGTTCGCCGATTTCACGATCGAGAAGGTCCAGGCGGGCGGGTACTGGATCACCGACCTGCGCCTGCGGTGGCTCGACGCCTTCCGGCCCCACCCGGCAGACCGGTCGGACCCGGCAGACCGGTCCGACCCGGCCGACCGATCCGAGCCGGCCGACCGGCCGAAGCGGCCGACCGTCGTGCAGGTGCTCGGCACCGCCGACTCCCTCGTGACCCACGCCGACATCCTCGATCAGCGCTTCATGCCCGGCGCGAAGGTGTACGAGATCCCCGGGCAGACCACGCGGGGCTCATCCGGCTCGACCGCGCACCCGACCCGGAACGCCGATACGAGCAGGTGCGCACGGCGATCCTCGGCCGCGACGACGAGAAGGTGCTCGAGGGAACGCTCCCGCAGCCCGGCCAGACCGCATTCATCCTGCACGGCATCCGAGCGAAGGCGCTCGGCAGCTGGGTGCAGGTGCTCGGCGCGGAGGTCGCGAAGCGTTCGGCAGACACGAAGGTGCTGAGCCCCGACACCGGCTACTTCACGGCCATGGACTTCGCCCTGCCCGGCACCCGCCGCCGCAAGGTGCACGAGTTCCTCGAGCTCTACGGCGACGCGTACGCGAGCCGCGACCCCGACGGGTTCGTCTTCGCGGGGCACTCGAACGGCACGTACATGATGGCGCAGTCGCTCGGGCGGGTGCCCGCGATGCGGTTCGATCGCATCTACCTCGCCGGCACGGTGCTGCCCCGGCGGTTCGACTGGGACCGCCTGTTCCGCGATGGCCAGATCGGCCGGTGGAACGGCTCGACGTGGGAGCCTGGCACGGTCCGCAGCGACCGCGGCGTGACCGATGTGCCGGTCGGCCTGCTGTGTTCGTGGCTGCGCGGGCTCGGCAGCCCCGACGTCGGCACGGCTGGCGTATTCGGATTCGAGCACACCGCGGGCCTGCCGATCGACGAGGCTCGCACGCTCCACGGCGGACATGGCGCGCCGCTCGAACGGCCCGAGCAGCTGGAACGCATCGCCGCGTACCTCGCCACCGGCGCGGAGGCGTCGGTGCTCACGCAGGACGAGAAAGGACCGCCCGAGCGCCGGAGCGAGACGGTGGCCGGCCCGGCGCCGTTCGGCCTCGTGAGCCGGTTCGTCGGCCTGCCACCGGTCGCGTGGGGCGGCCTCGTCGGCGTCGGCGTGCTCGGCGCCGCCGGCCTCGTCCGCCTCGGCCGCGCGCGCGGCGCAGGAGCCGCGATCGGCACTGGCGTCGGCGCCGTCACGCTGGCCTGGGCATTCCTCCGGTCGATCTGAGGCGCCGCCGCGTCACCCCAGCTCGCGCAGCTCCGAGGTGCGCTCGCCTCCCGCGTCGCCCGTGTTCACGGTTCCCGTGCGCTCGATGAGGATGACGGATGCCTCGCGCTCCGCGCGCGGGCAGTGCTCGACTCCCTGCGGCACGACGAACAGCTCGCCGGCACCGAGCACGACGTCGCGGTCGCGCAGCTGGATCACGACCTCGCCGTCGACCACGAGGAACAGCTCGTCGGTGTCGGGGTGCGTGTGCCACACGAACTCGCCATGGAGCTTCACGAGCTTCACGTCGACCTGGTCGTTGAGCGTGGCGAGCCGGTGGGGCTGCCACGGTTCGCGGATCCCGGCGAGGGCGGCGGCGAGGGCGATGGCGTCGGTCATGGGCGCGAGCGTACTCCGCCGGGCGCCTGCCACCTGGTGCCCGGTTGACGCGGGCCGAGACCATCCCCCGCCGCGCCGCCTCAGGAACGGAGGTCGCTCCAGTCCTCGACGAGGAGGCCAGGCACCCGCTCGAATTCGCGGACGTTGTTCGTGATTCCACAGCGGCGGCAGTGGTCGTGGGGCCGATCGCCGAGCTGCGAGAATCGCCCTCAGGTGTCCGGATGGAGGCGATCGATGCGGGAAGACGAGTTCGTCGAGCAGGAGCTCCGGCGCGACCCGAAGGTGGCCGACGAGTGGCTGCGTCAGGACACCCTGATGCACGGCGCGCTGGTCGGCATCGCCATCGTGCTCGTGCAGGCGCTCGTCTCGCAGACGCCGCCGACTCCGCTCGGGCTCACGAGCCTGGTGCTCTTCGCGATCGCCATCCCACTGCTCGCCGCACTCATCATGCTCAACTGGCAGGAGTCGTTCCGCCACCGGCGCGCGTCGTCCCGGGTGGTGACCATCGCCCGGTCGATCGGCGTGGGCGCCGCGTTCGCGGGCATCGTGACGACGTTCTGGGACGTCAGCTGGATCGCCGGCGCGGTGCTGCTCGCGAGCGCGATCGTCGCGATGTTCGTGCACAGCGCCGGGTACGTCGGCGTCGAGGGCCTGCAGCGGTGGTGGCAGGGATCGCGGGGTTCGGGCCGGGGCGAAGCATCCGTGCCGCCCGAGGGCGAGGCAGCCGGGCCGGCTGCGCAGCCCGACGACGTGCCGTTCACGCTCTGCTGCCTGCTGTGGGCCGTGCCGGGCCTCGAGGACGACCTCGTCGCCTACGAGGACCGCGTGCTCGGCCTGATGCCCGACTACCGCATCGAGGTCGTCGAGCGCGTCCGGAGCGACCGCGGCCCCGAGCATCCGACCGAGGTGCAGCTGTACCGGGTCCACGGCCAGGCGCTCCTCGACGCGTACGTCGCCGACCCGCGCCGGCTCGAGCTGACCGCCGAACGCGACCGGGTGATCGCCCGCACGGAGATGTTCCGGGTGCCGAGCGCCTGAGCAGCGGCTACCCCTCCGGGCGGCGCGCCGATCAGCGAGCGATGCGTTCGTCGGCGCCGCGGATGACGAAGGCGACGACGGCAAGCCCGGCGATCCCTGCGACCAAGTAGATGGTGCCGCCGAGCGCGCCCAGCGGACCGGGGGTGCCGTGACCGACGGCGAAGGTAGAGAAGTCCCACAGCCCGTGCAGCACCATCGCCCAGATCAGCGTGCCCGTGGTGCGTCGCAGGATGTAGAAGATCGTGCCGCCGAGGAACGCGAAGCCGACCTGGGTGAGCGTGGTGCCGAGGTCCTGGCCGGTGAGCGCATTGACGAGGTGCATGAGCGCGAACGCGGCCGAGCTGAGGAACCACACCCATCCCTCCCCGAGGCGGCTGCGCAGGCCCACGAGCAGCAGGCCGCGAGTGGTCAGCTCCTCGGTGAACCCCACCAGGATCAGCACGATCGATGCGGCGAAGAAGCCGAGGTCGTAGGAACCCCAGTCGGTGCTGGCGAGGTTGGTCACCAGGGCGACGCCCATGATTACGGGCACGAAGATCGGCCAGCGAACGCTGCGCTTCCGCTCGAAGAGCGCCGGGCGCCACCAGCCGAGCAGGCTCGTCGTGATCGCGAGCAGGATCGCGCCGATGATTAGCGAGAGCCCGGCGCCGAGGAAGAGCGTGCCGCCGTCGTCGCCGAGATCGGTGTACGGAACCCCCGAGAGCTTGCCGACGACGAACACCAGCACGGTGTACGCCAACCAGATGGTCAGTCCGATCCAGATGCGGGGACGAACGCGAAGTGCGGCGACGCGGGTCTCGGACATGGAGGGCCCTTTCAGTGGGTCGGAGTTCCGGCGGTGTCCTCTGGAACCTACCGGTTCGGAGGCGGTGATCGCCCCCGGGACATGCGGCGAAGGCCCGGCCCTCGGGAGAGGACCGGGCCTTCGTGGTGGGGTGGTGGTTTCGACAGGCTCAACCACCGGTGGCGGTTGCTACGCCGCGAGCGGCACCTCGACGGTGGCGCGGGGCACGGATGCCACGACGAGCTTGCCGTCGACCGCGTCGACCGAGACCGCCTCGCCGTCGCCGAGCGCACCCGTGACGAACAGGTCGGCGATGCGGTCGTCGACCTCGCGCTGGATGAGGCGGCGCAGCGGGCGGGCGCCGTACTCGGGCTCGTAGCCGTGCTCGCCGATCCACTCGACCGCGGCATCCGTCACCTCGAAGGTCACCTCGCGCGCGGCGAGCCGCGACACGGTGGCGCCGAGCATGAGACGCACGATCTGCGCGATCTCGGGCTTCGTGAGCTTCTGGAAGATCACGATCTCGTCGATGCGGTTGAGGAACTCGGGCCGCATGGCCTCGCGGAGCTTGCCCATGACGCGCTGGCGGAGGTCCTCCTGCGAGGCGAACCCGTTGGCCGAGGCATCCGTCGACGCCACGAACCCGAGCGCGCCGGAGCGCGACGCGAGGAACTCCGAACCGAGGTTCGAGGTCATCACGATCACCGCATTGCGGAAGTCGACCGTGCGGCCCTGGCCGTCGGTCAGGCGGCCGTCGTCGAGCACCTGCAGCAGCAGGTTGAACACGTCGGGGTGCGCCTTCTCGATCTCGTCGAACAGCACGATCGAGTACGGGTTGCGCCGCACGCGCTCGGTGAGCTGGCCGGCCTCGTCGTAGCCGACGTATCCGGGAGGAGCGCCGACGAGCCGCGACACGGTGTGCCGCTCGCCGAACTCGCTCATGTCGAAGCGGATGATCGCGCCCTCGTCGTCGAACAGCCGGTCGGCGAGCGCGCGGGCGAGCTCGGTCTTGCCGACGCCGGTCGGGCCGAGGAACAGGAACGAGCCGACCGGGCGGCGGGCGTCGCCCATGCCGGTGCGGTTGCGGCGCACGGCCTTCGCGACGGCGGTGACCGCGTCGTCCTGGCCGATGACGCGGGCGTGCAGCTCGGCCTCGAGGGTCGCGAGGCGCTCGCGCTCGCCCTCGGTGAGGCGGTTCACCGGAATGCCGGTGGCGCGCGAGATCACCGCGGCGATCTCGGCTTCGTCGATGACGGTCTCCTGCGCGGTCGCGGTGGCGCGGCCGCTGGCGGATGCCTCGTCGAGCCGGTCCTGCACCTGCTGGATCTCGTCGCGGATGCGGGATGCCTCCTCGTAGTGCTCGGCCGTGACGGCGGCGTTCTTGTCGGCCTCGAGGGTCGCGAGGCGCTCGATGAGGGCGCTGACGTCGACCTTCACGCCGAGCCGCAGCCGCAGGCGCGCGCCGGCCTGGTCGATGAGGTCGATCGCCTTGTCGGGCAGCACGCGGTCGCTCAGGTAGCGGTCGCTCAGCTCGACGGCGGCGCGGATCGCGGCATCCGTGTACTCGACGCCGTGGTGCTGCTCGTACGCGGGCTTCAGGCCGTGGAGGATGAGCACGGCGTCCTCGATGGAGGGCTCGCCGACCTTGACCGGCTGGAAGCGGCGCTCGAGCGCCGGGTCCTTCTCGATGCGGCGGTACTCGCTGAGGGTTGTCGCGCCGACGAGGTGCAGCTCGCCGCGGGCGAGGCGGGGCTTCAGGATGTTTCCCGCGTCCATGCCGCCCTCGCCGCCGCCTCCGGCGCCGACGACGGTGTGGACCTCGTCGATGAACACGATGAGCTCGCCCTGGTGGGCGGCGATCTCCTCCATCGTCTTCGTGAGGCGCTCCTCGAAGTCGCCGCGGTAGCGGGTGCCGGCGAGCATGCCGGGCAGGTCGAGCGAGATGACGCGCTTGCCGAGGAGGGCCTCGGGCACGTTCTCCTCCACGATCGCGCGGGCGAGGCCCTCGACGATCGCGGTCTTGCCGACGCCGGCCTCGCCGATCAGCACGGGGTTGTTCTTCGTGCGACGGCTGAGGATCTCGATGGTCTGCTCGATCTCGTCGACGCGTCCGATCACCGGGTCGAGCTCGCCGTTCTCGGCGCGCTCGGTGAGGTCCATGCCGAACTTGTCGAGCATGGGGGTGCTGCTCTCGTTGGCGCCGTCCGCGGATTGAGCCTGTCGGAATCCCCCACCCTCACCGTCGGCGTCACCATCGGTCTGGATGGTCTCGCGCACCTGCTGCGTCAGCGCCTCCGCGGTCACGCCGGCGCGCGCCAGCACCTGCCCGGCAGGCGCATCCTGCCCGAGCACGAGCGCGAAGAAGAGGTGCTCGGGGTCGATGTACGTCGCACCCGACGAGCGAGCCACCTGGTAACTGTGGAACAGCGCGCGGCTCGCGCTCGGGGTGATGTTCGCCGCGTTGATGTCGGCCGCACCGGTCGCCGCGGGCAGCCGCGCCTCGGTCGCGGTGATGATGCGCTCGACGGATGCCCCGACGCGCGTGATGGCCTGCTTCACCGCATCGTCCTCGACGATGACACGCAGGATGTGCAGCGCGTCGAGGTCGGTCTGGCCGCGCTCGAGCGCGAAGCGTCCGGCACGCTGCAGGATGCTCTGGGTGCGGGCGGTCAGGAAGCGGCTGAGGTCGATCGACCGAGCCTGCCGCGCCTGCTCACCCGCGAGGTACCGGGCAAGAAAATCGTCGAACGAGCTCGAGCCGGCCTCGGGGTTGAAGTCTTCGGGCACCTAGTCCTCCTGGAACTTGAGTTGGGTACGCTCAAGTTCAACGCTCGGAGGGGATGGGTATTCCCGGAGGCTCGCGGGACGTGCGACTCACCCGAGCGAATTGACGACGACCTCGGCGATCACGAACACGCCGAACGCGAGCAACAGCGCACCGCAGACCGCCTCGAGCACGGCCCGCGGGCGCGGGCGCAGAAGGTGATTTCGCGCCCATCCGGCCAGCACCGAGACGACGGACAGCCAGATGATGCCGAGCACGGCGTGGATGGTGCCGAGCAGCAGGCCGAGCCACACCGTGAGGGTCTGGCCGATGAACAGGCCGGGCATGACCGAGAGGTAGAACACGCCGATCTTCGGGTTCAGCAGGTTGGTGAAGAGGCCGGTCGTGAAGGTCCTCCAGGGGGCGAGGGCCGTCCGCGACTCCCCGACGAGCCCGGTCGCGTCCGGCGTCACCTCGTCGGCCGAGATTGGCGCGGGCGCGCTGCGCCACATCTGCGCGGCGAAGATGAACGTGCGCACGGCGAGGTACCCGAGATAGACGCCGCCGGCGATCGCGATGACGCCGTACGCGACCGGGAACCGCACGAGCAGCAGCGCAACGCCCAGCCCGGCGAGCCCGGCCCACACGATCACGCCGCACACGATGCCGAGGGCTGCGATCACGCCGACCTTCCATCCCGCGCGGAGACTCGTGCGGATGACGAACACGGTGTCCGATCCCGGGGCCAGGGTCATCGCCAGGGCGAGCCAGGTGAACGCGAGGATGCCGGCGGTCGGATCGGAGGTCATGCCGTCATGCTGACAGCGCACGGCGGGCGGGCCGGGCGCAAATCCTGACAAACTCGCGTGACTTCGCGCCCGATGCGGACGCCGCGACCTCGCGACCGATGCCGCACCCGAGCGGGCGGCAACGTCGTGGAGTGGTACTCGCGGGCCTGACCACGGTCCCACCGAGTGATCAGCGCGTACCTCACTCCGGCCGCGCGCCCGACATGCCCTCGACGGCGTCCTGGATGCTCTCGGGATCGGCCTCGACCTCCTCAACGTACAGGGTTCCCTCGACGATCAGGCCATCACGGATGCGGAAGAGCGTCACTCCGGGGACGTCGAACGGATCTCCGTCGGGGCGGGTGCCTCGCCACGCCCATTCGCACCAGTTCAGCGGCCCGTCTTGCACCGAGCGGACGACCTCGGCGCGGAAGCCGCCGATGCCCGCGAACATCGCGCCCCAGTTGGCGCGGACCGTCTCGCGGCCGACGAACGCACGGCCCGGATGAGCGGGCTGCCGGCTGTCGTACTCGGGGTGGAAGAGCGAAACCATCCGGTCGAGGTCATGGGCGTTCATCGCGGCCGCCAGCTGCTCGATGACGTCGGCCGGGTCGCGGGACGACTGCGTCGCGCCTTCCATGCGCCCCAGCATGCTCTGCCGGCGGGCCGCTGTCACCGTGTGCGCTCGTATCGCGCATCGTCGAGCCGACCGATCCGGCGGCGAACGGGCCGGCCCGTGACATCCCGCCGCCACCCGAGTAGCGTCCGACGGTCCCACCCCGCCGACGAGGAGGCATCGCCATGGCCGAAGTCCTGATGGGTGGTCGCCCGGGACGGCACACCCGCAACCCTGGAGCGATTCCGCATGTCGCGCGAGCGTTGGCACGACGTACGCGCCAGCCATCGGCCCCACCTCGGGGCTCCCGTAACGCGTGAAGGCGTCACGGCATTGCGCGAGCACCTCGACGCGGTATCCGAGGCGCGCTGAAGCACCGCTCAGCATGGCAGGCGCCGAAGACGGCGATCACGAGGCTCGGTCTCCCGGGTGCGCCCGTCGGCACCGAGACTCAGCGGTACCCGGGATGCGGGAATCCGACCAGCCCGCGCAGGTTCACCTCGTCCTCGCTGGTCTCCACCGCCGCTGCTCGCAAGGCCCGGTCCGCGTCCATGAGACGCTTGGCCACCTCGCCCCAGTCACGCGCCATCAGCGGTTCGCGAATCACCCGATGCGCGACGGAGATGGCGCCGTTCGCATTGAGCACCGACGCCGCGAGCCCGGTCTGGTCGACGTCGTGCCGCCTCCCCTGCCAGATGAGTTCCGTCGTGACCGCACCGCTGAACATCGAGACGCGCGCGGTCGCCTCGGCGAGCAGTCCGTCCGCGCTCGCATGTTCCTCGGCCGCCTCGCGAGCCAGGTAGCGGATGACCGCCAGGTTCTCGAGCGCCAGCGCGCAGGTCGCGAGCGTGAAGGGGATCGGCAGCCCGCTCCGGGCCTGGACGCGGACCGTCAGCAGCGCGGCGAAGAGATCGCAGATGAATTCGTCCCACAGGCGCGGCCGCTCGACCATGCGGCGGAGCAACTCGAGGTGCGAGTGGTAGCGATCGGGCCACGAATCGGATGACTCGCGTGCAGGCAGCCGGAAGACGTCGACGATCGCGTCGTAGGCGCGGCGTTCGTCCGCGAATCGTCCCGGGAGCGTTGTGCTCCGCATCTTCGCCAGGAGCTCGAATCGAGACAGGTAATCGCGCACGTGGAGGTCGATCGTCTCGCGGAAGAAGGCCTCAGCGCCCTGGTTCTGGAGGATCGTGTGGAAGATCTCGTGAGCGAGGATGAAGAGCACCTGCCCGTCCATCATCGAGGCGAGCGTGTCCAGTTCGCGGCGGGTCGCTTCTCGCCCGCCGCGGTATCGCATGACGAGCTCATTCGCGAAGAGGCCGACGGCGGCCGCATCCAGGCGACGATCCTCCAGCACCAGCCGGCGCGCGAACTCCTTCAGCAGGAGCACGTCGACCAGGTGCGTCGGCGACTCGAGGACGACATGGTGCGTCAGCGAGAGCAGGTCGCTATGCAGCCCCTGATCGAACACGAGGCTGTGGATCCCATGCGGCGACCTCGGCCCGGGATAGATGGTGTGGGTGAACCCCCGCACGCTCGACATCACGATGAGTTCGGGCGGCACGAGCGCCCGGTGATGCTCCGGGAGCGCCTGCCACAGCGCGTCGAACATGCCCTCGATCATGCGCCGGTTCGTCGGTTCGACCCGTGAGATGCAGTCGAATCCGTAGGCCGTCGTGAGCAGGCGTTCCACCCTCCCCATCAGCCGGCCCGCCCGTCTACTTCTTGTCGAGCGCCTGCATGATCTTCACCACGTCATCAGCGCTCGCGCCCTTGATCTTGGTTCCCTTGCGGATGACCTCGAGCGACTTGCGGGCCGACACGCGCGCGTTCATCCAGGCCTTGAAGAACGGCAACGTGGTGGCGGAAGCGACGATCAGGATCTGGGCGACGGTGTCGCCGTCGAACGGATGCACCATCTGCACCTCTTCGTCTTCGGCGGCGATGGCGATCAGCTCGGCGAGGTCGTCCACGTCTCCCTCGGGCACCTGCACGATCACGAACTCGTCCATAGTGAGGATTCTTTCACTTTGGGGCGCATCGGTCGAGGCTTCGAACGGCGACACCCGTGGCATCCGCCACACTGCGACGGCGCTCCCCGCCGCCCAGGTCACCCCACCGGCACCACCCGCTCCACGACCTGATCCACCACCCGCCGCACCGCGTCCTCCCCGAGCAGACCGGGCATGGTCAGGTGCTCCAGCAGCAGCCCGGTCATCGCGAGGTAGAGCACGAGCACGGTCGAGGCATCCCCCGGGAACCCACCGTCGACGTGATCCGAGGTGGCGCCGGCGAGGTTGCCGGCGAAGTGCTTCGTGACGGCGGGCGCGAGGCGCGGGTTGCGCGTCGCTTCCAGGCGCAGCTCGAACAGCGCGAGGTGGGCCGACCGGTCGCCCATGGCGCGTTCGACGAGCCAGTGCATGAGGTCGCGTTCGGTGTCGCGGGTGCGGCCGGCGGCCAGGCGGGCGGCCACCTGGTCGGGGTCGGGCGTGAGCCGTTCGAAGACGTGGGTGGCGAGTTCGTCGACGAGTTGGTCGCGTGAGGTGAAGTAGTTCGACGCGGTGCCGGCGGGCACGCCGGCGGAGCGGTCGACCGCTCCGAATGTGAGCCCGCGACTCCCCTGCCCGGCCAGCACCTCGACCGAGGCATCCAGCAACTGGCGTCGTCGCTCGGCGTTCCGAACCATCCGCCCCGACCTCCTTCAGAACCTGTTGACTCTTCAACCACTATAGCTATAGTGGTTGCGAACGGCGGCACCGAGGCCGCCACGAACCAGAAGGATCCATGCGAACCCTCACCTACTACATCTCCCTGTCGATCGACGGCTTCATCGCCGGCCCGAACGACGAGGTCGACTTCTTCCCCGGCTCCGAGGACTACCTGGCGTGGATGGTCGGCGACTACGGCGACGCGCTGCCCTCGGCGGCGCGCGAGCAGTTCGGCATCGCGGATGCCCCGCTCAGCCGCTTCGACACCATCGTCATGGGCCGCCGCACCTACGACCCCGCGCTGCAGGTCGGCATCACGTCGCCCTACGCGCACCTGCGCCAGGTCGTCGTTTCCCGCAGCCTCGAGCAGGCCGACCCGTCGGTCGAGATCGTGTCGGATGACCCGCTCGAAGCCGTCCGCGCCCTGAAGGCCGAGGAGTCCGGCCTGGGCATCTACCTCGCCGGTGGCGGGCGCCTCGCGGGGCAGCTGCTCGACGAGATCGACGAACTCGTCATCAAGCGCTACCCGGTCGTCGCGGGCGCCGGGTTGCCGGCGCTCGGTCCCGACTTCTCACCGACGGTGTTCAAGCTCGACGACGTGCGGTCGTTCAGCGGCGGCAACGTCGTGGAGTGGTACTCGCGGGCCTGACTGCCCGCGGTCCTGACCGCCTACTCCCCGCCATCCGACCCCGTGTCACGGGTCGCGATCCAGTACACGGTGTACGAGTACCCCGCGACGAGCACGCTGCCGAGCGCGATCTCGCCGCCGAGCTGCGCGGCTTGGGCCACGGTCGACACCGACAGGTAGCCGTTCTTGATCGGGAACATGAGGCCGGTCGGGATGCCCTTGATGCCGTTCACGCGAAGCTGCGCGACGGTCTCGGCGAGCGCCTCCTCGATACCGCGCATGAGATACGACTTCTTGTACAGCGTCATGCCCAGGCTCGCGCGGAACTCGCGGAACGCCACGAGCTTGGGGCTCAGGATCGAGTGGACCTGCTCGTGGAACTTGGCGAGATTCTGCTCGGCGGCGGTGCCCTGGGTCGAGTACCAGTAGTCGCCGTACTTGTTGGTGCCGCCGGTTCCGGCGCCCTTCGTGGCATCCCCCTTGACGGTGGGCTTGTGGAACCGTGCCCGCTCCCCCGCCGCGGCGACGTCGCCCGCCGCCGCGGCGGCCGTGTTGTCGGCGGAGGCCGCAGCATCCGCTGCCACCCCGAACCGGGTCGCGGCCTTGCGGCTGAGCTCGCCCGCCGCCTCCTCGCCGACCGCGGCGACCGCGCGGGCTCGGAAGGCCCCGAGCGCCGCGGGCGTACGGAGCGCCGCGAGGGCACGTGCGCTCGGACGAATCGCTCGCGCGAGGGGCCCGAGCTCGAGACCGAGCGCCAGGGCGTCGATCATCACCCACGCGAGGGTGGGCTCCTTCAGCGAGATGTCGGCTTCGGATTCCTCGAGCGCCACGTTCTCGGCGGCGGTCTCGTTGCGGTAGTCGGAGATGCTGCCCGCCAGGTTGCCGACGCCCCACGCGGCTGCGACGGCCATGCCCGCGGCCGGCGTGAAGACGAGGCCGGCGACCACGGACGTCACGATCGCCAGGGCGACCTTCACCCAGCTGAGGAACGTCTCGTCGGATTCGATCTCGGAGATGCGGCGCTGCACCGCCGCGATCAGCACGGGGTCGTCGACGTTCAGGCGCTGCAACGTGATCTGCAGGACGTTGCGGAGGTTCCAGACCTTGAGCTCGTCGTCGGCGATCGCGCGGCGCACCCTGGCGATGTTCTCGAGGATGTCGGCGACCGGGCTGCGCACCACCTCGCCGAGTTGGTCGTAGGAGGCCATCGAGAACATGCCGGGGCGATAGGTGGAGTTGAGCAGGATCGGGTACTCGCGCCCGAAGCCGAACCGCGCCGCGTCATAGACCGCGCGCTGCTTCGGCGCGAGGTTGCGATTCTTGTCGAGATTCGCGATATCGACGAGCACGCTCCGCTCGTGCTCGGGGATCATCGCCTCGAACTCCTCGGGCGTCGGCACGCCGGCCGCGGGCGCGAACCGACGCAGCGCGTCCTCCGCGACCCGGATGGACAGCTCGGCAGGGTGAGGATCGATCTGGGCGAGCGTGCGGTCGGCGTCGAGCAGTCCGTCGATGTCTGGACTGCAGACGTTCTGCGAGTACCGCTGCTGCTCGGCGCGGGCCTCCTGCTCGTTGGCGGTCAGCATGCCGTCGGCCACGAGGCGTGCCTCACGGAGGAACATCCGGGGGAACTCGTCGTTCACCAATCGCAACAGCGCCGCTTCGTCGGCGACCCCGAGTTGTGCGAGCCGCTCGCGGATGCGTCGGGTGAGGTCTTCCTCGTAGCTGTGGGCGGCCGCGTACTCCTCGAACAGTCCGCCCTGGTCGCCGCCGGCGGTTCGGGCCCGGGCCTCCATGTCGGCGAGCGACCGGCGCGCGGCGTCGCGCTGCTCGATCATGCCGACGAGGGCGCTGCCCCCGGTGGCACGGCGCAACCGGTCGGCATCCGCCTCGTCGAGCGCCGGACGCAGTAGCGACGAGTACCGGTCGGGTAGCGGCCGGCCATCGGCGCCGACCGGCGCCGGCTTCGGCGCGGGCCCGCCGCCCGTCGCCGCCCACGGTGCCATGCTCATGTTCGGATTCGGCGGCGTGGTCGGCTTGAGCGTGAGCTCCGGCGGAATGGTGAGCGTTTGACGAGCAATGGTCACGGGCGCCATCGCACCGACTCCGCCTCCATGCATGGATGCTGCGACCAGCCAGGCGGTGGCCGCGTTCCCGCCCGTGCGCTGGAGCGCCAGCAGGTCGCTGCCCGGCACGCGCATGACACCGGATGCTCCGCTCACGGAGATCCTGGGTGTCACCGAAGTCCTGGCATCCGCGGTCGAACATGCCGTGCGGCGCTCGACCGCCGCAGTGGGCAGCGGCGAAGCCACCCGGGATGCGCGCAGCATGCCGGGGCCGCCCCGAATCCTGCCGGGGGCCGGCGGCGGACCTCGCATATTCGGACGCTACCCATGCGAGGCCTGCCGCGTCCGCGCGCCGCCCGATCGGGCGGTGGGTGTGCCCGAACGGGCACGAACGGCGGAAGCGGCGGGCGGACGACTCGCGGGCCAGCTGCGCCCCAGCATGCTCTGCCGGCGGGCCGCTGTCACCGGGCGTGTTCGTATTACGGAGCGTCGAGCCGACCGGCCCGCGGCGCACGGGCCGGCCCGTGACATCCCGCCGCGACCCGAGTAGCGTCCCCACGGTCCCACCGCGACGACGAGGAGGCATCGCCATGGCCGAAGTCCTGATGTTCCACCACGCGCTCGGCCCGACCGACGGGTTGCGGGCGTTCGCCGACGAACTCCGCGCAGCCGGTCACACGGTGCACACGCCCGACCTGTTCGAGGGTCGCACGTTCGGCACGATCGACGAGGGCGTGGGGTACGCGAAGGAGATCGGCTGGGAGGAGGTCATGGCGCGAGCGGCCCGGGCGGCGGAGCCGCTGCCGAACGAGCTCGTGTACGCGGGCTTCTCGCTCGGGGTCGTGCCGGCGCAGTACCTTGCACAGACGCGGCCGGGCGCAGCGGGCGCACTGTTCTTCTACTCGGCGCTGCCGCCGTCGGAGTTCGGGGAGTGGCCGGCGTCCCTTCCGGTGCAGATCCACGGGGCCGACGCCGACCCGATCTTCATCGACGAGGGTGACGTCGACGCGGCCCGCGAGATCGTCGCGGCGGCCGACGACGGCGACCTCTTCCTCTACCCCGGCGACCAGCACTACTTCGCCGACTCGAGCCTGCCGAGCTACGACGCGGATGCGGCCAGGCTCCTGACCGATCGCGTGCTGGCGTTCCTCGATCGGGTCGGCTGAGGCGAGCCCTCACCGTCCGTGCTGGAAGACTGGACGGATGCGCACGCCCCCGCCGACCGACCGCACCCTGACCGCACTCGTTGACGGGGCCGAGACCTGGGGGCCGCTCCAGTGGTGGCAGCTGGAGCTTCGCTCGTTCAGGCGGGCGCCGACCGCGCACCATGCCTTGATGGTGCTCGCCCCCAAGGACGCGGTTCGCAGCGAGCGCCCCGGGATCACGGCCGGAAGCTGCCTGCAGTCGCTCGCCTACATGTTCCTGCTCGTCGCACCGTTCCTGGGCGCGGCGGCGATGCTCGAGTGGCTGCCCGGACGCGACTCCTACGACTTCCCGCTGGCGTTCGCAGGAATCCTGACGCTGATCTCGCTGCCCGTCACCGGGTGGAGCGAGCTCCAGCGTCACCGACACCCTCGCGCGGTCGCGAAGTCGGCGCTGCGCTCGAACACGCTGTTGCACATCGTGCCGGGCGCCGTGACGTTGCTGATCGGCCTGACCGCGGGCGGTGACCTGCTCGACGCCGGCGCATGGGCCTGGATCGCCGTGATCGCGATCGATGTGGCGATCTACCTGGCGATCCTGATGCGCGGCAACACGACGGCCGGTGGCCCGCAGAACCCCCACGACAACGTCGACCAGGCCATGACGGAGATGCCCGCCGAGCAACTCCGCGACATCCTGGCCGAACGGAACGCGGCGATCGACCGCCTCGTCGAGCGGGGGCACATCGACCCTGCGGTCGGCGCCGAGGCACGCGCGACCGCGCCGGGCAGGCTGGCGCTCACGCTCGCCCCGGACGCGGCTTCCGACTACTACCGGCCCGACCGGGCCTGACGGCATGACGTTCGCATTCGTCCTCCCGTCGTCGAAGACGCTGCTCCACGTGCAGACGTCGGATCAGGATGCCGCGCGGTCGAGCCGCATCGCCGCGGAGTTGCGCAGCGACTACGAGCGCTGGTCACGGTGGATGCTCGGACTCGCCGCCTTCCTCGTCGCCGCGATCGGGGTGTTCGTGGTCGGCGGGATGCTCGATGCGATTGCGGCGCTCGACGGCGCCGTGGCACCGGTCGACCTCGTCGTGATCGCGCTGGCCGCGGCGCTCGCGATCGCGGCATCCGGGGCACTGGCGAAGCTGTGGCGAACGGGTCGCGCCCTGACGATCGCCACGGCGGCCTGGCTGCGCGCTCCGTTCGCCGGCGGCGCGCGGCCGCGCAGGAGCGGGGGGGTGGGTGCTCGCGCGCACCGTGAACTTCGAGCCGCCGATCTTCGCCCGCCTGGTCACCGCCGCGCTGGCCTTCCTCTGCTCCGTCTCGGGGATCGCCATCCTGGTTCGAGATCTCGTGGAGGGCGCGTTCGGCGGGTTCTCCGCCGCGGCCGGACTGATCGGGCTGCTCGCGCTCGCCTGCGGGGTCGGCCAGGCCGGCGGCGTGATCAGGATCGTGTCAGGCGTGAGCGAGGGCGACCCGCTGTGGGCGCGCCTCCGATCCGCACGATGAGAGTGCCGCAGGCGCGGCAGGGCGCTGCCCCGCGCTCGTCGCTCACCCCTCGACGAGCGGGTGCCCCACGACCTCGGCGAGCGCGTTGCCGATGAAGACGGCCGGGTCGGAACACGTGCCGGTGGTGCGGCCGCCGTCCACGGTCGTTCCTTCGGGGCATTCCCCCGACTTGATGTCGCTGTTCGCCAGGACGATGAGCGTGGTGCCCGACTCGAGATGGTGCTGCAGCACCGTGTTGAAGCCGGGCATCGTGCCGTCGTGACCGTACCAGCCGAGCGCGAGGCCCATGCCGAGTCCGTAGGCGCGAGCCGGCGACTGCGGCGCGGTGGTGCCCTCGCCGGTGTACACGGGCAGCGAGAAGTCGAACGAGTCGATGCGCTGCTGCTGCCACTCGGGAGACAGCACGCCGTCGCCGGTGGCCAGGGCCTCGCTCCAGGTGAGCAGGTCGTCGAGGTCGGAGATGACCGAGCCCGCCGTCCACCCCCATGACGGGTTCCAGTCGGTGGTCTCGACGGGCACGCCGTCGTCGACGCCCTGGAGGGTGTACCCGTGGGCGTGCGGTTCGGGGAACGAGGCATCCGTCGGGAAGATCGTCCGGTCGAGGCCCAACGGGCCGAAGACCTGCTCCTGCAGCACGTCTTCGATCGGCTTCCCTGTGACCTGCTCGATGACCATGCCGAGCAGCACGGTGTTGGTGTTCGAGTAGAAGGTCATGGTGCCGGGCGCGAACATCGGCGCCTCGCCCCGCACGATGTCGACGAGTTCCTCGGGGGTCCAGACGTGGTTCGGGTTGCTGAACAGCTCCTGTTCGAACTCCGCGTCGAACGTGTACGACGGGATGCCGCTGCGCATGGCCCCCAGCTCGAAGAGCGTCGCGTCGCCGTTCGGCATGCCGGGCACGTACTGCTCGATCGGGTCGTCGAGCGAGAGCACCCCCTGCTCGGCCAGCTGCATGAGCGCCGTGACGGTGAACGTCTTGGTGACGCTGCCGACGCGGTGGTTGACGTCGGCGGTCATCGGCACCGTCTCGTCCCAGTCCTCGAACCCGATCGTCGCAGCCCACGTGCCCTCGGGCGTCCGCACCCCGATGACCGCGCCGGGCGCGCTGATGCCGGCGAACGCCTCGGTCGCGGCGGCCGCGAGCTGTCCGCCCAGTTCGGCGCCGAGGCCGTCCTCGACGACGGTCAGCGCCCCATCGGATGACGCGGCCGAGGCCTGCCCGGATGGCGGGGCGTCGGTCGACGCCGGCGTGCACCCGGCGACCCCGGTCACGAGCAGCGCACTCAGCGCAACGGTCAGGAAGGTGGTGCGGATTGTGCTCGGCATGTCGTCCCCATTCGATCAAGACCGGGCTTCCCTCACTCTATTGGGGCCCGTCCGATCAGTCGCCCACGACTGAGCCGCCCACCCCGTGAAGCCGCCGCCCACCCCCTGAAGTGGGGCACGACGGTCGACGCTCGGCGCGCTCGCACGGCGTAACGTCGCGCATGAGGGCACGGGCCCTCGAACTGCGTCGTGCGCGAGCCGAGAGGCTGGTAATGCGGGAGATGAGGCGAGGCGCGGTCGCGGTCGCCGCGGCCCTGACGCTGCTGATGACCGGATGCCTCGACGAGGGCGCGACCGTCGAATACGCCGTGCCGACAGCTCCCGCCACGTCGCTCGACGCGCCGATGGACGCGCCGCTCGACCCCGCCCTCCGCGAACAGCTCGAGGCGACGCTCGACGATGGGTTCGCGGCATCCGGAATGCCCGGCGTGGCCGTCGGGCTGTGGGTCCCGGGGTACGGGGAATGGGTCGCGACCCGCGGGGTGTCCGACCTCGACGAGGGCACGCCCATGGACCTGGCGAACCAGTCGAGGATCGGCAGCATCACCAAGACGATCGTCGTGCAGGTCGCGCTCCAGGTCATCGGCGACGGCACGCACGGGCTCTCGCTCGACGACACGATCGCCCCCTGGTACCCCGACTTCCCCGAGGCCGACGCGATCACGCTGCGGATGCTCATGAACATGTCGAGCGGCATCGGACCGCCCGGCGACGCGCAGCTCGAACGCATCTGCGCCGACCCCTACTCGGAGATCACGCCCGACGAGATGATCGCGATCGGCGCCGCGACCCCGCGTATGGACTACGCGCCGGGCGAAGGCATGACGTACTCGGGCTACAACACGTTCCTGCTCGGGCGCATCCTCGAGAAGACGACCGGCACCGAGCTCGGCACGCTCATCGACGAACGCCTGCTGCAGCCGCTCGCGATGAGCCGCAGCCGCTTCGCGCCCGACGCCGTGCTCGCGGAGCCGTTCAACCGCGGCTACTCCGGGTTCTGCCCGGCGCGGGAGCATCCGATCGACACCACCGACTGGACCAACCATGAGGCGTGGGCGGCCGGCGCCATGCTCTCGACGCTCGACGACCTGCACACCTGGGGGATCGCCTTCGGCGAGGGGTTCGGCCTCACCCCCGAGATGCGCGCAGCTCGCATCGACGACCGCGCACCCATCGAGCTCTCGCCGGCGTACTGGTACGGACTCGGTGCGAACGTGCACCTCGACCCCGTCTCGGGCTGCCTGCTCGACCTGAACCACAGTGGCGCCGAACCCGGATACGGCGCTCACGTGCACTACTTCGAGGGGTCCGGCGCGGTGCTCGCCATCGTCGGCAACGGCGACGGCGGCACGGGCGAGGCGTTCGCGGAGGTGATGCGGCCGCTGGTCGCGGCGCTGCCCGAGTCGGTGGCGGCGACGTCGAGCACCGCCTGCCTCAGCGAGTGACGCCGACGATTCGATCGGATGCCGCGGCGACCTCATCGGCGATGAGGTCGGCGTTGAGTGCGCCGGCGACGAGCGACCCGAGCCCGAGCGAGACGGAGACGTTCGCGCGCGGGTTCACGACGTTGCCGACCGCCCAGACGCCGGGCACCGACGTGCGCCCGTCGTCGTCGACGTCGACCCAGTCGCCGAGCTCGCTCACCGTGGTCGACGCGCCGAGCGATCGCAGCAGCCCGTCGCGCGGCCGCATGGTCGGGCCGGTGAAGATCACGCCGATCTCGACCACGCGTCCGTCGACCTCGACACCCCTCAGCCGCGCATCGTCGCCCTCGCCCAGGGTGCGCAGACCGGCGACCGCCCCGGATTCCACGCAGATGCCGCGGCTCGCGAGCCGTTCGAGATCCGCATCGGATGCCGCGCCGACGACGTTCTCGAAGTAGACGACCCGATCCGACCACTGCCGCAGCAACTGCGCCTGCTCGACGCTGCGCGGCGAGGTCGCGACGACGCCGATGACGTCGTGACGGTGCTCCCACCCGTCGCAGTACGGGCAGACGACGACGCCGCGCCCCCACTGCTCGGGGAAGCCGGGGATGTCGGGCAGTTCGTCGCGCAGGCCGGTCGCGACCAGGAGTCGACGCGTCCGGATGGTTCCCTCGGCCGTGTCGACCTCGATGACGCCGCCGTCGAGGCGCGCCGACGACACCTCGCCGCGGAGCATCCGCACCCCGTAGCCGGCCGCCTCGGCACGGCCGCGCTCCAGCAGGGCGAGCGGCGACAGCCCGTCGTGGCCGAGCACGCCGTGCATGTGCGCGGCGAAGCGGTTGCGGGGCTCGGCCGAGTCGATGACGACGACGCGCCGGCGAGCGCGGCCGAGGGAGAGTGCGGCGCTGAGCCCGGCGGGCCCGCCGCCCACGATCACGACATCGATGGGTTCCTGAGGGCTGTCTTCCATGCGTTCCATGCTGGTGTCGGGCGGATGCATCGGCAATGCTTGTTGCCGAACCGGCAACGCGGAAGATGAGGAGCGCCATGGAGGAACGCGATGAACTGGCCGGCATCGGCGAGCGCCTGCGCGCGATCCGCGAGTCCCGCGGCATGACCCTGCGGGCCGTCAGCGAGGCAAGCGGCATCTCGACGAGCACGCTGTCGCGCCTCGAATCCGGCGCGCGCCGCGCCCAGCTCGACCTGCTCCTGCCACTCGCGCGGCTCTACCGGCTGCCGCTCGACGACCTGGTCGGGGCGCCGGCGCTCGGCGATCCGCGCATCCACCCGCGGCCGCGGCTGAAGAACGGGGTCGTGACGGTGCCGCTCTCCGGAGGATCCGGGCCGTGGGAGGCGTTCAAGCAGGTGCATCCGCCGACGCCCGACCAGCCGATCCGCCAGTACGTGCACCCCGGCTGGGACTGGATCTACGTGATCTCCGGCCGCATGCGCCTGCTCCTCGGCGACGACCACCTCATCGTCGAGGCGGGCGAAGCCGCCGAGTTCGACACCCGCGTGCCGCACGGGTTCGCCAACCCCGGTCCAGACCTGCTCGAGGTGCTCTGCCTGTTCAACGCGCAGGGCGCGAAGGTGCACACCCGCGCCTCGGCGTGACGCCGGCCTACCGCGCGGCGGGCGGCATGCACACCGCGTGGTACGAGAGTTCGTGCACGTCGGGCGTGGGCAGGTCGCGGATCACCATGATCTCGTCGTACGGGTCCTCGAGGGGCACCCCCGAGACGTAGGCCATCCCCTGCCCGAGATCGGTGTGCGCGTCGTACCCGTCGCCCTGCCAGAACCGGAACGCCACCCGGGCCAGGTCGTCAGCGCCGACGTTCCCCGCCGTGCGCGCCCGGATCACGACCGTGGGTGCCACGCCGCGATCCCCGTCGGCGAGCACGCACGACTCCCGGGTGAGCTCGGGTTCGCCGATCGCGGCGAGCTGCAGCGACCTGGCCATCCAATCGAGGTGGTCGACGGCGTCGGCCTCGACCTCGGCGACGTCCAAGGAGTGCTGGAAGTCCACGAGGGCCGCGTCCTCGACCCGTCGCACCGCGGATCCGACGACGAAGATGCTCGTCAGGCCGAGCGCGAGGCACACGCACGCGGTGACGAGCGGGCCCCAGCGATGGCGACGCCGGGCCCGCGTGACGGCCCGGTGACGGATGCCCCACCACGCGATCACCGCGAGCGGCACCCCGACCGCCACGGCCATCGCGATGACCGAGTCGGTGAGGAGGGCCGAGGCATCCATGCTCTGGAACGCGTACCCGGCCTGGCTCTGCAGCACGAGGACGGCGCCGATGATCACGCCGGCCACCGCGACGAGCGAGGCGACGACGGCCCCGACGAGCCCGTCCCACTCCGGTGGGCCGGGCTCGATCTCGTGAGGCGACTCGGACGCCTCGCCCTCGACGCGCAGATCCTCCACGGCGGTTCCTCTCGTCGGTGAGCCCGGCGCCGGCACGGTTCCGATCGAACCGTAGCAGGGCCGGGCGGCCCCGCGACGCCCGCCGCGTCAGTCGACCAGCGCCCCCGCCGACAGGTTCGCGATCGCCCCGGTCATCGAGCGGGCGCGGTCGGATGCCGCGAACGCGAGGTACTCGGCGAGCTCGTCGAGCACGGGCAGGCGGCCGAGCATGGTCGTGCCGGCCAGGCCGTCGAGCCAGTCATCCATCGGGATGCCGCCGGCGTCGGCGATGCGGCCGAACATGTCGGCCGTGTACGACGTGGCGAGCGCGTCCGACATGGCGTGCGGTCGCACGCAGACGACGCGCACCCCGTCGGGGCCGAGTTCGCCGGCGAGTGCGCGGGAGAATCCCTCGAGTCCGGCCGACTGCGCCGCGTTGCCGATGAGGCCGCGGCCGGTGAGTCGCGCGCCCGGCGTCGAGATCGTCAGGATGACCCCACTCTGCTGCGAGACCATGTGCCGCGCGGCGGCCTTCGCCGTCACGAAGTTCGTCTGCAGGTACCCGGCGACCGGGTACAGGTAGTCGTCGAGCGAGGTGTCGGCGATCGGTAGGCCCTGCACGTGGTCGAACCCGACCGCGTTCAGGGCGATGTCGATGCGGCCCGCGACCTCGGCCACGGCGTCGACGTGCCGGTCGACCTCGGCCTGGTCCATCGCGTCGACGACGGTGATCGAGACCTCCGCACCCTCGGCGCGTGCGACCGCCGCGGCGGCCTCGAGCCGGGGCAGGCTGCGCCCGGCGAGGAACAGCCGCGCCCCCTCCCGGGCGAACACCCGTGCGGCCGCGCCGCCGATCGACCCGCCTCCGCCGTGGATCACGGCCACCTTGTCCTCCAGCAGCATGGTGCCGCCTCCATTCGTGTGCTCGTTCCTGTTGTGCAATCGAATGGTTGCATATGGCTCAGCAAGACGCAACCCTCAGGTTGCATGAACTCGAGCGCCGCGCCGGAAACCACTCCCCGGCGCGGCGCTCGCTCTTCGTTCCGATGTGATCAGACCACGACGGATGCCTCGAGCCACGCGTCATCCGACACGCGACCGGAAGCCGGCTCCGCACTCCCCCGCCCGTAGGCCTCGAGCAGTCGCAGCCATACCTCGCTGATCGTCGGATACGCCGGCACCGCGTGCCAGAGGCGATCCAGCGGCACCTCCCCGACGATCGCGATGGTGGCGGCCTGCACCAGCTCCGCGACATCCGGCCCGACGAACGTGGCCCCGACGACGACCGAGCGGCCTTCGTCGACGACCATGCGCGCCCGACCCTGGTAGCCCTCGGCGTGCAGGCTCGCGCCGGCGACCCAGCCGATCTCGTAGTCGACGACGCGGGTGCGGAGCCCGGCGGCCGCAGCCGCGGCGGCGGTCAGCCCGACCGACGCGACCTCGGGGTCGGTGAACGTCACCTGCGGCACGGCCCGGTGATCGGCGGTGGCGACGTGCGCGCCCCACGGGGCATCCGACACGCGCTGCCCGTTCGCGCGGGCCGCGATCACGTCGCCCGCCGCGCGCGCCTGGTACTTGCCCTGGTGGGTGAGCAGCGCGCGGTGGTTCACGTCGCCGACGGCGTACAGCCAGTCGAAGCCGGGCACGCGGAGCGTGTCGTCGGTCTCGAGCCACGAGCCCGGGTCGAGCCCGATGGTCTCGAGTCCGATGCCGACGGTGCGCGGCACGCGTCCGGTGGCGACGAGCACCTCGTCGGCATGCACGAGCGCGCCGGTGGAGGTCTCGAGCGTCACGCCCGAGGCATCCCGCGCGACCCTCGTCGTGCCGGTGCGGAGCAGCAGTCGCACGCCCCGCTCGCGGAGCGAGTCGGCCACCTGCTCGCCGGCGAACGGCTCCATGCCGTCGAGCAGGTCACCGCGGGCGATCAGCGTCACCTCGGCGCCGAACCCGGCGTATGCGGTCGCCATCTCGGCCGCGACGACGCCGCCGCCGATGATCGCGAGCCGCCCGGGCACCTGCCTGACGCTGGTCGCGTCGCGGCTCGTCCACGGGTTCGCCTCGCGGAGGCCCGGGATGTCGGGGATGAGCGGGTCGGAACCGGTCGCGACGGCGACCGCGTGACGGGCGACGAGCACGACGGTCGAGCCATCCGCTCGCGTGACGGTCACCTCGCGGATGCCGCTGAGCCGGCCGTGCCCTCGGACGAGCGCGATGCCCGCTCCGTGGACCCAGTCCGCCTGTCCGGCGTCCGACCAGTTGCCGACGACGCGGTCGCGACGCGCGAGCACCGCGGCGACGTCGAGTTCGCCGGCGACGGCCTCGGCCGCGCCGGGCACCCGCCGCGCCGCCTCGAGGGCGGCCTGCGAGCGCAGCAGCGCCTTCGAGGGCATGCACGCCCAGTAGCTGCATTCGCCGCCGACCAGCTCGTGCTCGACGATGACGCTGGTCAGGCCGCCCTGCACGGCCCGATCGGCGACGTTCTCGCCGACGGCTCCGCCGCCGAGGACGATGAGGTCGAACTCCTCGACCAGGGTGCTGCCGGTATCGGTACCGGGTTCGGTGCGCATGGTGCTCAGTGCTCCTTCTGCGAGGTGGCCGCCGCGGGCGGCCGGTGGGTGACGCCGGGGCGCCCGCCGCGCGTCGCGAGGTCGCGACGTGCGGCGGCGGCCCGGAGCCGGGCGAGTTCGGGTCG
This sequence comes from Agromyces sp. MMS24-K17, assembly GCF_043950245.1. Lineage (GTDB taxonomy): Bacteria > Actinomycetota > Actinomycetes > Actinomycetales > Microbacteriaceae > Agromyces. The sequence goes on from NZ_CP171640.1 coordinate 4,081,981, forward strand.
TTGGCCGGCGAGGTACCAGATCAGTTGCATCGCGAGCTCCGGATGCCTCAGCGCTGGTCGAGTTCGCGGCTGAGCCGGTAGCCGGCGGCGGTGAGGGCGTCGGTCATGTGCCCCGCGTACCAGTCGGGCCAGGCTTCGTCGAAGACGCCGCCGAGTTCGTCAGCCTCGAAGGCGCCGTGCGCTGCGGCGGCGGCCTCGAGGAGGCGCAGGAGCAGCTGGCGGATCGTGGGGGTGCCGGTGGCGCCGGCGTCCACGTCGATCTGGGCGTCCATGGCTCAACGCCCCGGGAGGCGGTCGACGATCTCCTGCAGCAACCAGCCGTTGCCGTCGGGGTCGCTGAAGGAGGCGAACGACGCGTAGTCGGCGCGCTCGGGGTGGGCGCCGAGGATGCGGTGGTCGGCGCCGGGGTGCACGAAGATGCCGGCCTCGTGGAAGACCTCCGACACGTCGACGCCGCGTGCGGCGAGGTCGGCGCGAGCCTGCTCGATGTCGGGGACGACGAGGAGCATGCGGTCGACCGATCCCGCGGGGGCGGTCGTGAGTCCGGCGCCGAAGATGATCGACGCCTGCGACCCGGGCGGGGTGAGCTGGACGACTCGGTAGCCCTCGTCGACCGCGAAGTCGGCGTCGAGGCGGAAGTCGAGCTTCTCGTAGAAGGCCTTCGCGCGGTCCACGTCGGAGACGGGGAGGACGATGACCTCCAGCTTGAGTTCCATGGTGATTCACTCCTCATTTAGGATCATTTGATCCTGATGCAGGAGTAAACGGTGCGAGAGGCGTACGCTATTCCCGTGTCGACGAGGAACTACGAGGATGCCTGCGGTATCGCCCGATCGCTCGACGTGATCGGCGAACGCTGGGCGCTGCTCGTCGTACGCGAACTCGTCTTCGGGCCCAAGCGGTTCACCGACCTGCGGGCGGGCCTCAAGGGCATCAGCCAGAACGTGCTCAGCCAGCGCCTGCGCGATCTCGAGGCCGCCGGCATCGTGCGGCGCACGCTGCTCGGCCCGCCGGCGAGCACCCGGGCCTACGAACTGACCACCCTCGGGCACGAGCTCGAACCGGTGCTCGTCGCCATGTCGCGGTGGGGCGCCCGGACGCCGGTGCCCGAGGGCGCCGAGATGAGCAACGACGCGTTCGCACTCGCGCTGAAGTCGCTGTTCGTGCCGTCACCGGGCGCCGCCGGATTCCGTGGCCGCGCCCGCGTGCAACTCGTGCGCGACGCGTTCGACGTCGAGATCGGCGCCGACGAGGCAGCCGGCGCGGGTGCCGACCGCATCGACGTCGCCCGCGCCGCCGGCCCCGATCCGTCCCTCGTGATCGAGGGCGCCGAATCCACCCTGCGGGCCGTCATGTTCGGCCGCCGCACGCTTCCCGCGGCGCTGCGCGCCGGCGACCTCCGCATCGAGGGCGATGCCGGCGAGGCATCCGCGTTCCTCGCACGCTTCGCGCTGCCGGACTGAGCCCGTTCGCCGATCGAGGAGCCCGGCTCAGTCCTCGATGACGTCGAGTCCCTGGTCGACGAGCGCGGCGAGCCCGTCGCGCATCTGCTGCACCTGCTCCGGCGAGTGCCCGACCCAGTCGAGGAGCTCGCCGACCACCCGGACCGGCTCGGTCGTGCGGTACGACCGCGTCGGGTTGCCGGGGAACTTCTTGTCGGTCACGTTCGGGTCGTCCTCGAGGTCGCCCGTCGGCTCGACGAGGTAGATGCGGCCCGGGCCATCCCCCGCCGCGAGCTCCGCGCCCCACGCGGCCGCGTCGAGCGTCTGCGTCACGTAGACGTGCCGCATCGCGAGCCCGCTCCGGTAGTTCGACGGGCGCCGAGCCTCCAGCAGGTCGCCCACCCGGAGGTCGGCCTTCGTGCCGTGCAGGTACGCACCCGACTCGTGGACCTCGAACGGAATCGGCGCGCCGGTCATGGCAGGGACCCTACTCCACCGGCGGCGACCCGGTGCGACGCGGCCCGGGGCATCCGTCACAGGAGTCCGGGACATCCGGTCTGTGCTGGTGTCGCGGGCTGCACGGCCCGCCGGAAGGGATCACCATGGACTCCGACACCCGCCGCCCGCTCGAGGGCCACGTCGTGCTCGTGACCGGGGCGTCGTCGGGCATCGGCCGCGCGACCGCGCTGGCCCTGTCGGCCGCGGGCGCGCGCGTCGCCGTCGGCGCGCGCCGCACCGACCGGCTCGACTCCCTCGTCGCCGAGGTGGAGCAGGCGCAGGCTCCCGGCGAGATCGTGGCGCTGGCGCTCGACGTGACCGACCCCGCTTCGGTCGAGCGCGCCGTCGCCGCGACCCTCGGCCGGTTCGGCCGGCTCGATGCCCTCGTGAACAACGCCGGACTCATGCAGAGCGGACTCATCCTCGGCGCCGACGTGCGCGAGTGGCAGCGCATGGTCGACACCAACCTGCTCGGCTCGATGTACGCCGTGCACGCCGCGTTGCCGCACCTGCTCGCGTCGAAGGGGTCGATCGTGCAGGTTTCGTCGACGGCGGCACGGTCGGCCTCGCTCGGCAGCGGCGTCTATGCCGCGACGAAGTTCGGCATCGGCGCCTTCACCGAGTCGCTGCGCCAGGAGGTCACCGCGCGCGGCGTGCGGGTGATCTCCATCCAGCCGGGGTTCGTCGACACCGAACTCACGAGCCACATCACCGACCCGACGATGCAGGCGGCGGCCGCTGAGATCGCCTCGTCGATGCGCACCCTCCAGCCCGACGACATCGCCGCGGCGATCGTCTACGCGCTCAGCCAGCCCGAGCACGTGTCGGTCAACGAGATCCTCGTGCGACCCACCGACCAGGTGCGGTGAACGGATGCCCCGCCGCGGCACTTCCGCCCGACAACCGCCCGGCGTAGCGTGAGCGGCGTCCGCCGGACGAGGGGGTTCCGATGGCCGAGCAGGTCGCCGACCGCGATCCGTCGCGGGCGCACTGGATGGAGCTGTTCTTCGACCTCATCTTCGTCGCGCTCGTCGGGCAGCTCGCGCACCCGTTGCACGACCACCCGTCGATCGGCGGGCTCCTGGTGTTCACCGCGCTGTTCGCATCGGTGTGGTGGTCGTGGGTGAACCTGACGTTCACGGTCAACGTGATGCCGTCGCTCACGCGGCGGCAGCTCTCGCTCGTGATGCTCGCCGCGATGGTCGCGGTCGGGGCCATCGCGGTCGCCGCGCCGGAGGCCACCGGCGAGCGAGCCTGGTTGTTCGCCGCCGGGAACGCGGCGCTGCGCCTCGTGCTGCTCGGCCTCTGGATCGCGCAGTCCTGGAGCGTCGGCGCCGCGTCGCGCACCCGACTGCTCGTCTACAACGGCGCGACGGCGGTGCTCTGGTTCGTCTCGATCTGGCTGCCGAGCCCGTGGATGTTCGTGCTGTGGGGCGTCAGCATCGTGGTCGAGGTGACGCTGCTCGTCGCCACCACCAGCCGGTGGGCGGCCCGCGTGCTGCCGCGCATGAACACCGAGCACCTGTCGGAGCGGTTCGGGCTGCTCGTCGTCATCGTGCTCGGCGAATCGGTGCTCACCATCGTCGGCTCGCTCGACGGGCACTGGGGCCTGCCGTCCGGGATCGTCGCGCTGTTCGGCCTCGCCGTGATCTCGCTGCTCGCCTGGTCGTTCTTCCTGTACGGCACCGACGCGATGCGCGTCGGGCTCGAGCACCTGCGCGAGGTCGGCGACTACCGGGCGATCCGCGACACCGTCGCGTTCCTTCCGTTCCTCATCGTGGTGGGCGTCACCGCCATCTCGGGCGCGCTCGACGCCGCGATCCGGCATCCCGACGAGCCCCTGCCCGAGGCATCCGCCATCGCCCTCTGCGGGGGCATCGCGATCTTCTACGCGACGAACGCGACCATCTCGCTGCGTTTCGGCAGGCCGCTCCGCGACGTGCTGCGCTGGGCGATCCCGGCGCTGGTGCTGACCATCGCCCTCGGGCTCGCGGCGTCGGTCGTCGACGCGGCGCTCGCGATCGGCGCCGCCGTCGTCGTGCTCGCCATCATCGTCGGGACATCCGAGGTGACCAACCGGCGCCGGGTGCGCGCCGACGCCGCGTGACGCGGCGCGCAGCGAGGGCGGGCGGATGCCTCGCTACGCCCAGCCGAGCTCGCGGAGGCGCGCGTCGTCGAGCCCGAAGTAGTGCCCGATCTCGTGCACCAGCGTGATCCGCACCCGGGTGCGCAACGCGTCGAGGTCGGCGCTGTGCTCCTGGAGGTTGTTCTTGAACAGCGTGATGCGGTCGGGCAGTTCGCCGTAGCCGTACACGCCGCGCGTCTTCAGCGGCCGCCCGCTGTACAGGCCGAACAGCCGCGGACGCTCCCCGGGCGGCTGGTTCGCGATCAGGATGGCGACGTTCTCGACGCCGCGCACCATGTCGTCGGGCAGCGCGTCGAACTCGTCGGCGACGAGCCGCTCGAAGTCGTCGTCGGAGATCTCGACCATCTCCCCATTGTGCGCGCGGTTCGGCCGGCGCGGTCCAGGCTGCCGGTTCAGGTTGCCCGGGTTCAGGCTGCCCGGGTTCAGGCGTGCGCGCGGTCGGCCACGCGGCGCGCGAACTCGCGGCTGACCGCGGTGACCCAGCCGCAGTGCTCGCAGGTGACGGCGTACGTGCGCGAGAACGTGAACAGCGGGAGGAAGAACAGCCACAGCCGACTGCCCAGTTCGATGACGTGCTGCGCCGCCTCCTCGTGGCAGTGATCGCAGTGGAACCGCACCACCGCCAACTCCCGCTCGCGCGGGAACACCCCGATGAAGAGGAACATGTGCCGATGGTACGTCCGCGATGCCGCGTGCGCGCCCTACTCGCGAGGTCGACCGAGCTCCGCCGCGATCGCCGCACCCAGCACGGCGGCGCCCGCCTCCGTCGGGTGCAGCCCGTCGGATGACAGGCCGTCGCGGAACCGCCCGTCGGAGGTGCGGAGCCCGGCCGAGGCGTCGACGAACCGCCAACCGCGGTCATCAGCGAGGTCGGCGAGCCGGTCGTTGTGCTCGTCGGCACCGGCGGGGAGCGCGTCCATCGGCGGGATGGAGACGACCAGCACGTCGTCGATGCCGGCGCGGTCGACGATGCGGTCGAGGTTCGCCGCCGTGTCGGCGAACGGCACGGCGAACGCGACGTCGTTCGTGCCCGCGAGCAGCACGAGCACGTCGGCGCCGTAGGGCCTGACCGAGTCGGCCATGCGCGCGGTCGTCGCGCCCCACTCGGCCCAGCCGCCCCCGAAGGTGAAGCCGTCGGCGACGGCGTAGGTCGCCCACGACGCGGCGCCGAGGTCACCGGCCGCGAAGTCGGCACTGTCGGCCGCGGTGATCGAGTCGCCCACGGCGGCGAAGCGGATGCCCCGGGCCTCGGCGGATGGCTCGGGCTCGACGGTGCCGCCCGGCGCGGAGCATCCGACCAGCAGTGCGGCTGCGACCGCGGCGAGCGCGAGGGTGCGGATGCCCAGGCCGACGCCCCCGCCGCGATACTCAGGCCGGGGCATCCGCGACCTGCTCACCCGGCTCACGCGACAGCACGATCGCCGCGGGGAACCGGCGCACGACCCCGCGGAACGGCGCCTGCGCGAGCGCGGCCGCCTCGCCGCCGTCGATGATGCGCGGATGCCCCGCCCGGTGCTCGCGGCCCTTCCACGTCAGCGTGGCGCCTCCGGCAGCGACGACGTTGCGCGCCCAGTTCGTGTGCGCACCCCACGGCAGGCCGATCAGGATGACCTCGCGCGAGGTCGTCGGCACGACCGCGATCGGCGTCGCGTACTCGGTGCCGCTCTTGCGACCGCGGTGGTGGATGACCGCCCACAGCGGGAACCACCGCCGGCCCGCGAGCGCCCGGGCCACGGGCTCGGTCGCCCGGGCGGCCCGGCGCGGCGGGCGCGGGGCATCCGCGGAGGTCATGCCTCCAGCCTCGCGCTCGTGGGGCGTGGGCGCCAGAGGGCGGCGGCTTCGGTCGAGCTTGAGTCGAGCTCGGTCAGAGCTCGATCGGGGGCGGCGCCTGCGGCACGGAGAGGGGCCCCTCGGCGAGGATGCGCTCGACCATCGCGTAGGCCCGATCGGTGAGGGAGTCGCCTGGGAAGAACTCGCCGAAGAGCTCATCGGCTGCGTCGACCGACTCGATGCCGCACAGGGCGAGCAACTGGCGGATGTCATCGGTGTCGCGGCCCGGCCTGCTGGCCTTGAGCTTCATGGCAAGCAGCGCGTCGACCGGCGCGACCTCGATCGTGACGAGCTCGTCGACGTGGATCGCTTCCCAGCGGATCTCGCGACCCCACCCACCACGCGGATGCCGGTGGGTTCTCCGGCTGCGTGCAGTTCCGCGACCAGCTCCCGCAAGCCGTGGATCAGGTCGTCTCGTTCGAAGAGGATCACACGCTCTCCAGCGAGTCACGCCAGACCAGCACGCCGTGGTCGAGGAATTCCGCGGGCACGTCCTCCGGCGACGGCACCGGGTCGGCATCGTCGATCCGGAGCAGCCGCGCACGCTCGAGGCGCCGAGTCGGCTCTCCAACCCAGTCGGGAAGCGGCACACGCTGTTCGTTGAGCCGATACGCCACGAGTGCGGCGATCGCAGCATCCCAGGTTCTCGACCCGGTCGACTCGGGCGCGGTGACGGCGAGGACGCCGCGCAGGAGTCCTCGCTCGCCGACGAGATTGTCGTTCATCTGGATGAAGTAGCGGAACGCGAGCTGTCGTCGATCGCGCCCGAGTGCATCACGGATCTCCGCCGCGATCGTTGCGACGTCGTCGCGGGTGGTCGGCGCCGCGTACAGCCGGTGGCCGGTCGCCGCCAACAGCCGTTGCGCCGTATCGAATCGCGGGACTTCCTGGTTCCGCTCGGCGAGCGCGACTCGACTCTGGGACAGCCCGGACCGTCGCGCGAGCTCGCGCTGGGTGAGGTTGCGAGCGCGACGCGCAGAGCGGACCAGGGTGGCGATGTCGCTCATTGTCGCCCCCTCTCGTCTTCCCATGAATCGGTATACCGAATCATAGCGGAGCCTGCAACCCAATGCCCAGCGTTCAGGCCGCCCACGGCGGAGCATCCGCCGTCGACGCGCCACCGACCGTTCCATCCGTTCGACACCCGGCGTTCGCGGGCACCGCGAGGAACGGCCGCTGCGGGTGGGTACGGAGGACGTGGCCGGCGGGTGAGGTCCAACGGATGACGCCGCCTGGCTCCTGCGTCATCCGCCAGCGGGATCGGTGCTTGAGTCGGTGGTGCTTGCGACAGAGGCAAGCGAGGTTCTCGTGCGAGGTGTCGCCGCCGTGGGCCCAGTCGCGGGTGTGGTCGAGGTCGGTGTCGCGGGCGCGACGGCCGCAGCCGGGGAACCGGCACCCGCCGTCGCGCACCTGCAGGTAGCCGGCGAGGTCGGCCGGCACCCGGTACGTCGTGCGCCCGTAGGAGAGGAACGCGCCCGTCTCGGGGTGGGTGAGGATGCGCTGGAAGCTCGGCGCGTGCGCCGCGAGCCGTCGAGCGGTCTCGGCGTCGATCGGTCCGTAGCCGTCGAGTTCGGCGGGCTCGTCGGTCGCGCCGAGCAGGCTCAGCACCGGCACGGTCACGAGGATGCGCGGCGCGACCACGCCCGTCGCGGTCAGGGCTGCGAAGCCGCCCGCCGCGAGCGTGCCTGCGAGCAGCAGGTCGCCGGCGAGGTCGGCGCGCCGCTGGTCGCGGGTGCGCGGGTCACAGCTGCGCTGGTCGGTGCCGCCGGCCCGGGCCGCGGCGAGGTCGGATGCCTCGCCCTCCGCGCGCGCGATGATCGCGTCGAGGCGCGCCTGCACGGCGATCGCCCGTTCGGCCTCCATGAGGATGCCGAACCAGGCCATGCCGTCGGGCGCGGGCTCGACGCACACTCGGCGCTCGTTCGCGGCGGCCTCGCGGCGCTCGACGAGCGGCACCGGTTCGAGGCGCTCGCGCAGGCGGCGCAGGCTGCGCCGGAGCGACGCGTTCGTCTGGTGCGCCGCCCGGTCGATCGCCTCGCGCTCGATGCGCGCGGTGACCTCGGGCGAGGCGCCGGTCGTGACCTCCAAGATCGTGCGGACCTGCGCGAGCCCGAGGTCGCCGGCCGCGAAGGCCGCCGCGGTCGCCGGCAGTTCGGCGAGCCGGGCCGCTTCGCCGACCATCGCCGAGGCCCGCACCTCGTGGACGACCAGCGTCGTCGCGAGCTCCGCGACGAAGGCGCGGGTCGCGAGCTCGCGCTCGGTCGTCGAACTGCCGTCGTGGACGCCCTCGAGCAGTTCGGCGCGCTCCCGGGCGCGGGCGACGAGCCGCAACTGCTCGGCCTGGGCGCTGCGGATGCCCCGCTCCAACGCCGTGATCGCGTCGAGGTCGGCGGCGAGCGCCTGGTCGAGCGCCGCGTCGAGGTCGACCCCGGCCGACCACGCGATGGGGGCGGTCGGCGGGGGCGTCATACGTCGATTCCACCACCACCCACCGACATTCGAAGCCCCCATGAACCGCAGGTCAGACGACAAATACCCGCCAGCAACCCCGCGCCGTCCGAGCCCCGCACTAGGCTCCCCCGCATGACCGTTCAGCGCCTGGACAACGTCGCCATCGTCGTCGACGACCTCGACGCGGCGATCGCCTTCTTCACCGACCTCGGCCTCGAGTTCGAGGATCGCGCGTTCATCGATGGCGACTTCGCCGACCAGACCGTCGGGCTCGACGGCATCCGCAGTGAGATCGCGATGATGCGCACGCCCGACGGCCACGGCCGGCTCGAGCTGACGACGTACCTCTCGCCCGAGGCATCCGCCCCGTCGCCCGCGGTACCGCCGCCGAACACGCTCGGCCTGCACCGCGTGATGTTCGCCGTCGACGACCTCGACGCCACCCTCGCGCGCCTGCGCCCGCACGGCGCCGAGCCGCTGCGCGACGTCGCGAACTACGAGGACGTCTACCGGCTCTGCTACGTCCGCGGGCCGGCGGGCATCATCGTCGCCCTCGCGGAGCAGGTCGGCTGACGTCGGACCGGGTCGGCAGGTAGGCCGGGCCGGCCGCCCACCACGCTCAGGGCACGAACACCACGCGCTCGGCGTCGCCGAGCGAGCTCGTCCAAGTCGCCTCGACGTCGGCGAGCGGCACGGCGCGGGCCCGCACGTCGACGGCCCCGTCGACGATGGCATCGACGATCCGGCCGAGCTCGGCGCGGAACTCGTCGGCGCCGACCGAGCCGAGGCCGCTGCCGACGAGCTGCAGGCGGGCGGAGCGCAAGGCGGCCGACGGGATCGGCGCGCTCGCTCCCGCGACCGACCCGATCTGCACCCAGGTGAGCGGCGCACGCCGGTCGGACCGGTGGCGGAGCAGGTCGACGAGGCCGGTCGCGGTGGGCTCGCCCCACAGGTAGTCGAGCACCACGTCGACCTCGCTCGCCTCCGCGAGGCGGTCGAGCGTGATCGTGCGGTCGGCGCCGAGTGCGGGCAGTTCGGCGAGCTTCGCGGTGTCGCGCCCGGCGGCGACGACCTCCGAGGCGCCGAACCGCTTGGCGATCTGCACCGCCATGCGGCCCGAGTTGCCGGTGGCGCCGGTGACCAGCACGCGGGCTCCGGGTTCGAACTCGATGCGGTGCGTGAGCGCCACCCACGACGACATCGCCGGGTTGAGCGCGGCGGCGACGCGGACCGGGTCGACGTCGTCGGGCAGCGGGATGCTCCGGCGGCGCTCGATCACGGTGCGGTCGGCCATCGTGCCGAGTTCGGTGTCGTCGAGCAGCGCGTAGTGGAGGTGTCCGAGGTCGTCGCGGACGACGGCGTCGATGCCGGGCACGAGCGGCAGCCGGCCACCGCTGGTGTAGTGCGAGCCGGCGGCCCGCGAGCGGACGAGCGGATGCAGGGCCGCGGCGAGCACCTCGACGACGAGTTCGTCGGGGTCGGCGGCGACGGGATCGGGGACGACGGCGTAGGTGGGCGCGGCGTCCAACGAGGTGACGAGCGCAGCGTGCATGGCGGCCTCCTTTAGTTCGTATTACGAATTACTTTCGTGCCCCAGTATGATTCGGAATACGAACCAAGTCAAGGAGGCCGCCGCATGGCTGCATCGACCGACGCCCGCCTCGTCGACGCGCTCGGCCAGGCGACGCTCACCATCTCGGCCGTGCTCACGAGCGTCGCCGCCGAGCACGACCTCTCGCTCACGCAGCTGCGCGTGTTCGGCATCCTCCGCGACCGCACCCTGCGCATGGCCGACCTGGCCGACTACCTCGGCCTCGAGCGCTCCACCCTGTCGGGACTCATCGATCGCGCCGAGAAGCGCGGCATCGTGCACCGCACGCGCAGCCGCGAGGATGGGCGCGCGATCGAGGTGACGCTCTCCGACGCCGGGCGCGCGCTCGCGCGCGAGGCGGAGACGGCGTTCGCCGACGCCCTGGACCCACTCGTCGCCCGGCTGTCGCCCGCCGACCGCGGGGAGCTCGCGACCCTCCTCGAGCGCATGCTCGCCTGACCGGCGCGAACGGCAACTCCGCCGCGGCTCCGCCGACGCGGCGCCCCAGCCGCGGCGCGGCCGGCCGGCTCACCCCGCCGGCGCGTACTTCGCCGCGATCACCCCCGACTCGTACGCCTCCACGCTCAGCAGCCGGAACCCCACGGGTTGCGGCGAGCGCAGCCGGATCTCGGCGTCGCCGACGATGAACGGGTGGATGCCGACGTGCACCTCGTCGACGAGCCCCGCATCCACCAGCGTCGCGGCGAGCTCGCCGTAGCCGTGCGAGATGAGCGACCGGTATCGGCCGCGGAGCTCGCGCACGGCCTCGACGACGTCGCCCTCGATGAGGGTCGCGTTCCAGTCGAGCGGGCCCTTGAGGGTGCGTGACGCCACGAACTTCGGCAGCGCGTTGTACCGGTCGGCGAAGCCGCGGTCGTCGGTCTGGGCAGGCCAGTACTCGCGGAAGAACTCGTAACTCTCGCGGCCGATCAGCACCGCGTCGGCACCGAACACGAGTTCATCGGAGGCCCGCACCAGCCCCGGGTCATCCTCGTCGAACCAGGTCTCCATCTGGTCGAAGACCCCGTCGAGCGTCGTTTCGAAGGAGATCGTCACGGTTCCCATGCGCCCAGCATCCTCCGGAGGCGGGCGGATGTCACCGGGTTGCGGATCGGCGATACGGATGCCCCGGCCTCCGCTTGCCGGATCGCCCGGCGCTGCCAGACTGGCCGTCATGGAGAACGCCCCCGTCGACCACGCCGCCGCGTCCGAGCTGTGGGAGGCGTACCGCGCAGCCCATCCCGAGCGCGCGACCGACACCGAACCGCCCTCGGTCGAACGGTTCGGCGACCACCCGGAACTGACCGACGGGCTGCTCGGGCTCGTGCTCGCGGGCGCGAAGCGTGCGACCGCGACGCTCGCGGCGGAGTTCGCGGCCGAGGGGCAGCCGCTGCCCCGCGTCGGCAGTCACTGGATCGCGTGCGACTCGACCGGGCGGCCCCGCGTGATCCTGCGCAGCACCGAGCTGCGCCTCGCGACCTTCGACGAGGTCGACGAGGCGTTCGCGCGCGACGAGGGCGAGGACGACCTCAGCCTCGCGTCGTGGCGCGAGGGCCATCGCGCCTTCTGGCAGCGCGTCTCACGCAGCCTCGGATTCGAGTGGACCGAGCAGCACGAGATCGTGCTCGAGCGCTTCGAGGTCGCCTGGCGCGCGGAGTGACGCGCCGCCCGGCGAGGCCTCCGCCTCACCGCGCGAGCGCCGCCTCCTCGTCGAGCCAGCCGAGCTTGTCGGGGTTCGCGATCGAGTAGATCCGGGTGATGCGGCCGCCCTCGACCTCGACGCTCACGATGCCGGCGACCTCGCCGTCGACCTCCATCCGGAGCGCGGGCTGCCCGTTCACCCACGCGATCGACGCGAGGTACGGCCGATCGAGCTTCGCGAGTCCGCCGACCAGGTAGCGAGCCATCCGCTCGGCGCCGATGATCGGGCGGCGGGCCGCGCCGCGGACCTTGCCGCCGCCGTCGGCGACCGACACCACGTCGGGGGCGAGCACGTCCATGAGGCCCTGCAGGTCGCCGGTGTTGACCGCGACCACGAGCTGCTCGACGGCCCGCGCGTGCTCCGACGATGACACCGCGGCGCCGACGCGCGGACGCCGGGCGTCCACGTGCGAACGCGCGCGGTGGGCGATCTGCCGCACGGCGGCCGGCGTCTTGCCGACCGCCTCGGCGATCTCGTCGTACGGCACGTCGAACACCTCGCGCAGCACGAACACGGCCCGCTCGGCGGGGCCGAGGGTCTCGAGCACGGTGAGCATCGCGATCGACAGGTGGTCGGCGAGCTCGACGTCGTCGGCCACGTCGGGGCTCGTGAGCAGCGGCTCGGGCAGCCACTCCCCCACGTACTCCTCGCGTCGCCGCGACATCGTGCGCAGCTGGTTGAGCGCCTGCCGGGTGACGAGCTGCACGAGGTACGGCCGTGGCTCGCGCACCGACGACCGGTCGACGGCCGCCCACCGCAGCCACGACTCCTGCAGCACGTCCTCGGCGTCGGCCGCCGAGCCGAGCAGCTCGTACGCGACGGTGAACAGCAGCCGCCGGTGGGTGACGAACGGGTCGTCGGTCATGAGGTCGACCCTACGGCGGCGGCGCTCCGCACGGCCAGCGGCGGCAGGCCGCACGCGTCGGCGAACTCCTCGGAGCGGATGCCGAGCGCCACGTTCATCCGCGCGCTCATGTTCATGAACGCGACGCGGGCGGCGAGCTCGACGAGCGCGGCCGGGCCGAGGTCGGCGAGCAGCGCGTCCGACAGCTCGTCGGTGACGGCCGGCGGCGTCTGGCACATGGCCTCCGCGTACTCCATCACCCGCCGCTCGAGCGGGGTGAAGACGGATGCCTCGCGCCAGCGCGGCACCTCGCGCACCTTCGCCTCGTCGAGGCCGTGGTCGCGCGACATGAAGTAGTTGAAGTCGAGGCAGAAGCTGCATCCGACGGTCGCGGCGGCCGCCATGACGGCATAGGTCGCGAGGCTGCGGTCGAGCTCGTGCCACTGCTCGACCTTCCGGCCGATGCCCATGGCGTCCTTCATGACGGCGGGGTGGTTCCACAGCACGCCGACCGAGTCGGGCACCTTGCCCATCATCTTCCGGGCGAAGGCCTTCACGAGCGATCCGTAGAGGCCGGTGACCTCGGCCGGGGGAACGCGGGTTCCAGTGGACATGTCTCCTCCTGTGGTGTCGTCGACGGATGCCCCGTCGAACATGGGACACCGGCCGGGCGTCGGGTGTGACATCCGTCGACGAACCCGTCGCCGGCGCGTCAGCTCGTGACGCGCGCCTCGAGCCCGAGGAATGCCGCGTACCGCCTCGCGGCCTCGTCGATCGCGCGGGTCTCGACCGTCGTGAGCGCGCGGTGCGGGGTGAGCGCGAACGTCACCGCCTGCTTCCCGATCGTGCGCTTCATCCCCGCCACGAGTTGCCCGTCGACGAGGGCCATGCCGATCGCCGCCTCCCGACCGCGCGGCAGGAGGCCGTCGGCGTCGAGCACCCACCGCGAGTCCTGGTAGCCGCGGTACATCTCGTCGAGCACCTGGAGGAGGTGACCCGGGGGCGACGCGTCGCCCGGCACCTCCCCCGGCGCATGCCAGAAGGTGCGGTCGTCGTGCTCGAACGACGCGAGCGCGTCGCCCGCCCCCGCGAGGCCGCGGCGCACGTCGGTCAGGGTGAGCGTCGCCCAGTACGCGAGGTCGCGCTCGGTCGCGGGCCCGTGCGAGGTGAAGTACCGGCGGGCGAGCTCGGCGAGCGCCTCGTCGCGGTCGAGCCGGCGTGGCGCGGGCACCCGGTCGGCGAACCGGGCGTAGGTGTGCTCCCCGTCGCGCGGCGCACCGCTGCAGAGTCGGCGCTCCATCTCGAGGCGCCCGAGCACGAGCATGAGCTGCTGGCCGGTGAGGTCGTGGCCTCGGTCGGCGAGGGCCGCGGCGAGGTCGGCCCGGGTGCGATCGGATGCCTCGCCGAGCGCGTCGTCGACCGCGTCGGCGATCGCCGTGAGGCGGTCGTCGAGCGGGGCGAGCTGCTGGTCGAACACCGGCAGCACCCGCGGCGCGGTGAGTTCGAGCAGCCAGGCCGCGTCCTCGGCGTGCACGTAGTGCCAGGTCGGGCGGAGCACGTGCGTGCGCAGGACGCGTCCGCTCGCGAGGGCCGCCGCGAGGTCCTCCTGGCGGGGCGCGGCCGTGCGGGTCGCGACCGCCCACGCCGACTGCGACGGGTTCTCGGCCTGCACGGCGCCGAGCGTGCGGACCACCTGCTCGGCGTCGGCGAGGGGCGCGGCGAGGGCCTGCGAGTGCAGTCGCCATCGGGCGATCGCGCGATCATCGGTGGTCACCCCTGCAGCGTAGGGCGACCCGCCGACCGCGGGGCGATCAGCCCTGCGCGTCCTCGAGGTGCGGGGCGCCGTGGTTCAGCACCTTCACGACGAGCTGGTGCCGGCGGAGCGCCCGGATCGTGCGGGCGACCTCGTCGGGCGTGCGGCCGAGCGTGCGCTCGCTCGACACGACGAGCACGTCGCCGGCCTGGAGCGTGTCGAACAGGCGGCCGAGCCGCTGCTCCCACGTCTCGGGCCGTTCCGGCGCGGGGTGCTTGAAGTCGAGGATCGCGACCCCGAACCGGGCGAGGTCGTTGCGCTGCTCCACCACCGACGGCAGGTCGGGGCGGGCGACGACGAGCCCGACGAGGCGGGACCCCTCGGGCCGGGCCGTCCACCAGTCGTGGTTGCGCTGGAGCTCGGCGAAGCACTCGGGGCAGCCGATGGCGCGGTGCCCGGGCACGTGCGCCGACGGCGAGGCATCCGGCACCGGCGCAGCCCCCGTCGCGCCCGTCGTCGAATCGGTCTTCAGCTCGCCCATGTCCCCGGCCCCTTCACGTCGACACCCATTCTCGCGCAGGCCGGCGCGAAGCGGGCGCCGGTCAGAGCGCGGCGCTCAGAGCGCGCCGGTCGCCGCCTGCTCGCGGACGCGCCCGCCGCCCTCGAAGACGAGCAGCCGGTCGGCGAGCTTGTCGACGAAGAAGCGGTCGTGGCTGACCACGAGCACCGCGCCCGGGAAATGCGTCAGCGCGCGCTCCATCACCTGCGTCGACGTGATGTCGAGGTGGTTCGTCGGCTCGTCGAGCACGATGACCGCGGCCCCCGAGAGCAGGCACTGGGCGATCGCGACCCGCGCGCGCTGGCCGCCCGAGAGCGTGCCGATCTTCTGCTGCAGGTCGGCCTCGGAGAACTGCAGCATCGCGAGGAACCGGTTCACGCTCTTCTTCGTCGCGGTGAACGCGAGCGAGTCGGGGTAGGCGTTGACCGCGTGCCCGACGCTGTCGGTGAGGTCGAGCTCGGCATAGACCTGGTTGTACGAGACGAACCGGGCTCCCTTCGCCCAGCGCACGCTGCCGGCCGACGGCTCGGTCACCCCGGTGAGCACGTCGAGCAGCGTCGACTTGCCCGAGCCGTTCGAGCCGAGCACCGCGACGCGGTCGCCTCGCTGGAGGTCGAACGAGAGCCCGTCGAACAGCGGCGCGCCGTTGAAGGACTTCGCGAGCCCGGTCACGGTGAGCAGGTCGTTGCTCACCCGCAGGCCGTCGTAGATGCCGGTGATGATCTGGTCGATGGGGCGCGGCGCCTGCCGCTTCTTGATGTCGGCGAGCCGGCGCGCGACCGCGTTCGAGGGGTTGCGGGCCGCCTCCCGGCGGGCGGCCGACGCGGCCTGCTCGTAGGCGAGCAGCTCCTCCTCGTGGGCGAACTGCTTCTCGAGCATCTTCAGCCGCGACTGCTTCGCATGCACGTACGCCGAGTAGTCGCCCTCGTACTCCTGGAGGCGGTAGTTCTCGATCTCGATGATGCGGTCGACGACGCCGTCGAGGAACTGGCGGTCGTGCGACACCACGAGCACGGCGCCCGGGAACGACGACAGCCAGTTCTCGATCCACTTCACGCCGTCGAGGTCGAGGAAGTTCGTGGGCTCGTCGAGCAGCAGCACGTCGGGCGCCTGCACGAGGAGCAGGGCGAGGGCCGCCCGGTTGCGCCATCCGCCCGACAGCCGGTCGACCGGCAGGTTCCGTCGCTCCTCGTCGAAGCCGAGCCGCGTGAGCACCGTGTCGATGGTGGTCTCGTAGGTCCAGCCGCCGAGGTGGTCCATGCGCTCGAGGAGCTCGCCCTGCTCGGCGAGGAGCCGGGTCATCTCGTCGTCGTCCATCGGCTCGGCGAACGCGAGCCCGATCTCGTCGAGGCGGGCCTGCGTCTCGTGCACGTCGGCGAAGTGCGCGCTCAACGTCTGCTGGATGCTCTGCTCGCCGTCGAGCTCGGAGAACTGCGAGAAGTACCCGATCGTGGTGCCGAGCGTGACGTCGCGGGTGCCGGACGTCGGCTCGCGCCGGCCCAGCACGACCTCGAGCAGACTCGACTTGCCGGTGCCGTTCTTGCCGATCAAGCCGACGCGGTCGCCCTGCTTCAGCTTGAGGAACGCCTCCTTCAGCACCGGACGCCCCTCGAACTCGATGCCGACGTCGTTCAGGCGGATCAGGCTCACGGGGGTCCTTGCGTTCGAGACGGGCGGGGATTCCGGCCCGGCGGCGATCATATCCGGCCATCCTCCGCGGCTCCCGCGGCCGGGATGCCACACTCGACGGATGTCCTCCCCCGAAGCCCGCCCCGTGCCCATCGACCTCGACACCTGGGCGCGCCGCGAGACGTTCGAGTACTACCGGCACCGGGTGCCCTGCACGTACGCCATCACGGTGGAGATCGACGTGACCGAGTTCGTCGCCGCCCTGCGGCGGGCGTCGCGCAAGACCTACGTCGCGCAGATCTGGGCGCTCGCGAACGTGGTGAACCGCCACCCCGAGTTCCGCATGGCGGAGACGGCCGACGGCGCGCCGGCGACCTGGCCGGTCGTGCACCCGGCGTTCACGGTGCTGAACCCCGAGCGCGAGACGTTCTCGGTGGTGCACGTGCCGTGGGACCCGGACTTCGCCCGGTTCCACGACACGGCCGCTCCGGTGCTCGCCGCCGCGGCGGGCGCGACGACGATGTTCCCGAACGGCGACCTGCCGCCCGACGCGTTCGACGTGTCGAGCCTGCCGTGGACGGGCTTCACCGGGTTCACGCTGCAGATCGACGGCGGCACGGGGCACCTGCTGCCGATCTTCACGCTCGGCCGGTACCTCGAGCGCGACGGTCGCACGATCCTGCCGCTGGCGGTGCAGGTCCACCACGCGGCGGCCGACGGCTTCCACACGTCGCGGCTCATCGGCGAGCTCCGCGAGCTCGTGGCGGACCCGAGCTGGGTGGAGTCGGGCCGGATGGAGTCGGGCCGGGTCGGTCAGCCGGTGGCCTGACCCTCCCTGGGCGTCAGCCGGATCACCGGGATGCGCCGGTCGGTCGTCCGCTCGTACTTCGCGAACGCGGGCGCCTCGGCGGTGATCCGCTTCCACGCGTGCTCGCGTTCCTCGCCGTGCAGCTCGGTCGGCACGACGTCGATCCGCCGGCCGGCGAACTCGATCCGTGCCCGCTCGGGGTGTGCCTGGAGGTTGAAGTACCAGCCCGGGTTGCGGGCGCTGCCGCCGTTGGATGCCACGACGAGCCGGCTGCCGCCCCGGTCGGGGAACGAGCGCACGGGGGTCATCCGCTCCTCGCCCGTCCGCCGGCCGACGGTGACGATCACGAGGACGTGTCCGTTGCGGGAGCCCTTCCGGCGGATGTGCTCGGCGTTCTTCAGGTTCGCCCAGCGGGCGAAGCGGCTCGACCCGGGTGGTCTCGGTCCGCGGGTGCCGTTGGGGGTGTCGAGTGCCATGGCGTCGCCTCCTTCGCGGACGGTGGCGATCTGTCTCCATTCTCCCGCGGATCGGCCTCAGCCGACCCTGAGCACGACGCTCCCGCGCTTGCGCCCGGTGTCGACGTAGCGGTGCGCCTCGACGACCTGGTCGAGGTCGTAGGTGCGGTCGATGACGGGGCGCAGGTCACCGGCCTCGGCGAGCGAGGTGAGGCGGGACATCCCGTCGGCGCCCATCGACCCGCCGCGGTGGTCGACGACGAGGCCGCTGCGGCGTGCCTGTCGGGAGGCTGCGAGCATGCCCGACAGGTCGGCGATGACGAGCAGGAGCGCCCCGCCGGGCCGCAGCAGGTGGGCGACGCGACCGAACGGCGCGTTGCCGACGCACTCGACGATCACGTCGTAGCGCGGGCCGCCGGCCACCGTCGCGAAGTCGGCTCGCGTGTAGTCGACGACCTCGGCCGCGCCGAGCGAGCGCACGAGCTCGGCGTTGCGGCCGCTCGTGACCGCGGTGACCCGCGCGCCGCGGCTTGCGGCGAGCTGGACCGCGGCGGATCCGACCGCCCCGGATGCCCCGTTGACGAGCACCTCGGTGCCGGGCCCGATCGCCACCCGGTCGAGGTAGCGCAGGGCGGTGTGCCCGCCGAACACGATCGCGGCGGCCTCCTCGAAGGTGAGGTTCGCGGGCTTCCTGGCGACGTCGCCGTCCTCCGCGACGGTCGTGAATTCGGCGTGGCATCCCATCTTCGCGCCGCGCATGACGATGACCTCGTCGCCGGGCGCGAAGCGGGTGACGGCCGCGCCGACCTGCTCGACGACGCCCGCGGCCTCCATGCCGAGCACGTGCAGCCTCGGCCGGAACAGGCCGATCGTCGGCGAGACCGCGAGCGCGAGGCCGCGCGGCACGCGCCGCGACCGGATGCGCTGGTCGGCGACGCTCACGGTCGTGGCGCGCACCCGCACGAGCAGGTCGCCCGGGCCGGGTTCGGGCTTCGGCGTGTCGGCGACGTGCACGACCTCGGGCGGGCCGAACCGGTCGACCCGGGCGGCCCGCATCGTCGTGGCGGTGGTGGTGGCGGTCATGGCTCGCTCCCTTACGTTGTAAGACTTACGGCGTAAGATACGCCGCCGGACGCGCCGCGTCCACCCCTCCGGGACGATTGCCTGACGTTGTAAGGTGAACCATGCCGTCGCCCACCTCCGCCCGAGCCGCCGAGCGCAGCCGCCTCAGCCGCGACCTCGTGCTGCAGGCCGCCCTGCGGCTCGCCGACGACGACGGCATCGACGCGCTCACCATGCGCGCCCTCGCCGAGCGCCTCGGCGTCGAGGCGATGTCGATCTACTACCACCTGCCCAACAAGGACGCGATCCTCGACGGCCTCGTCGAGGCCGTCTTCGCCGAGGTCGAAACCGAGGTCGGCGGGTTCGCGCCGCCGGCGACGACGGATGCCTCGAGCTGGAGCCCGACGCTCCGCGGGCGCATCCTCGGGTCGAGGCGCGTCCTGCTCCGCCACCCGTGGGCGCCGAACGTCATGAACCTCCGCGGCGCCGCCGGCCCGAACGCCACCCGCCACGTCGACGGGGTGGTCGGCATCATGCGCGCCGGCGGCCTCTCGCACGACCTCATCCACCACGGGCTGCACGCGCTCGGCAGTCGCATCTACGGCTACGTGCAGGAGCTCAGCGACGACTCGGCCGCGCCCGCGCCCGTCGAGATCGAGCAGCTCGCCTCGTTCGCGCCGAACCTCGCCGCGATGCTCGCCGACGTGGTGCACGACGATCCCGACTCCACGCTCGGCTGGTGCGACGACCAGACCGAGTTCGAGTTCGGCCTCGACCTCGTGCTCGAAGGGCTCGAACGACGCCGCGCGTCTGCTGCCGGCTGAACCCGGAACAGCCGTGGCCGATCGCGTGTTGCCCCTCCGCATGAGAGCAATCGCGTACGCGCAGACCGGCGACTCCTCCGTCCTCCAGCTCCTCGAGCGGGGCATCCCGACGCCCGGCCCCGGCGAGGTGCGCGTGCGCATCGTCGTCTCGGGCGTGAACCCGACCGACTGGAAGGCGCGCGCCGGCGCGCACGCCGGCCGGCCGACGCCGTTCCCCGAGGTCGTGCCGAACCAGGACGGCGCGGGCGTGGTCGACGCGGTCGGCGACGGCGTCGCCGGATTCGCGGTCGGCGACCGGGTGTGGGTGTTCCTCGCCGCGCACGAGCGGCCGACGGGCACGGCGCAGGAGTTCACGGTGCTGCCCGCCTCGCGGGTCGTGCACCTCCCCGACGCGGCGGGCTTCGAGCTCGGGGCATCCCTCGGGGTGCCGGCCATGACCGCGCACCGCGCGCTCACCGTACACGAGGGCGGACCCGAGCGGCTCCGCCCGGGCGCGCTCGACGGGCACACCGTGCTCGTCGCCGGCGGCGCCGGCGCGGTCGGGCACGCCGCGATCCAACTCGCCCGCTGGTCGGGCGCGACCGTCGTCACGACGGTCAGCTCGCCCGGGAAGGCGGCGCTCGCGACCGCGGCCGGCGCCCACCACGTCGTCGACTACCGGGCGGATGACGCGGCGAAGGCCATCCGCGCGGTCGCGCCGAACGGGGTCGACCTGGTCGTCGAGGTCTCCCCCGCCCGCAACGCCGAGCTGAACAGCCGGGTGATCGCGAACCACGGCTCGATCGCGGTGTACGCGACCGACGGCGGCGGCGAGATGCGGCTCGACGTGCGGCACCATTTCGCGCTGAACGTGCGCTACCAGTTCCTGCTGCTCTACACCGTGGGCGACGCGGCGCTCGCGGCCGCCGCCGCGGACATCAGCCGCGCGGTCGCCGACGGCGCGCTGCCGGTCGGCGAGGCGGCCGGCCTGCCGCTCACCCGGTTCCCGCTGGAGCGCGCGGCCGAAGCGCACGACGCGGTCGAGGCTGGCACGGTCGGCAAGGTGCTGGTCGACGTGGGCTGAGCGCGCGTCGCCGCCTGGTCACGCGGCCACGAGATGCGCGACCTGCTCGGCGACGAGCACGACGGCGAGCACCACCATCGCCGCACCCGACACCCGGGACACGACGCGGAGGGCGGTCGGCCGGGCGCGGAGCACCGCCTTCGCGCCGACCCCCACCGCCGAGTACACGAGCGCGCAACTGCCGACGAAGATGAGGCCGAGCACCGCGAGCTGCACCTGGATCGGCCAGGCGCTCGCGGCGTCGGTGAACTGCGGCAGCAGCACGACGAGCACGAGCAGGCCCTTCGGGTTCAGGCCGCTGACCCCGGCGCCTTGGAGCACGCGCAGCCAGGGGTGAGCGGATGCCCCGCTCGGCCCCGCGCCCCCGGTTGCGCCGGACGCATCCGCGGCGACGACCGGCGGGTGCATGAGCACGCGGACGCCGAGGTAGGCGAGGTAGCCCGCCGCCGCGAGGGTCAGGCCGGTGAGCACCCACGGCATGGCCGCAACCGCGGCGCCGACGCCGATCGCGACGGCGGTCACGGCGAGCAGGTAGCCGACGAGGATGCCGGCGATCGAGGGCAGCAGGGTGCGCTCCTGCGTGCCGGCGGCGATGACGTACGCCCAGTCGGGGCCCGGCACGAGCACCATCAGCGTCATCATCGCCCAGCACGCGAGCAGCAGTTCGGTGTTCACGCTCGCCTCCCGTCGTTCGATACGACGAACGTAGGCAAGATCGGCCGGAACAGGCTTCCAACTTTCCCCTCGAACGGCGCGGATAGTGGAAGAATCCACCCCATGGACGCCATCGACCGGAAGATCCTCACCGAGCTCCAGCAGGACGGCCGGCTGAGCCTCACCGACCTGGCGGATCGCGTGCAGCTCAGCATGTCGCCCACCCACCGCCGCCTGCGGGCCCTCGAGCAGTCGGGCGCGATCGCCGGGTACCGGGCCGTGATCGACCCGGAGGTCGTCGGGCTCGGGTTCAGCGCCCTCGTGTTCGTCACGATGCAGCAGGCGAACACCGCGACCGTGCCGGCGTTCGACGCCGCCGTCGCCGAGATCCCCGAGGTGATCCAGGCCCTGCGCCTCTTCGGCAATCCCGACTACCTGCTCCGCGTCGCGGTGCGCGACCTGCCCGCCTACCAGCGCCTGTGGGACGAGAAGCTCGCGGCGCTGCCCGGCGTGCAGCGCGTCGAGTCGACCCTCGTGATGAAGACCATCGTCGACGACCGGCCGCTGCCGCTCTGAGCCCGACCCGGTCGGGCGGCACCGCGTCGCTCGGGCGGCACGACGTCGCGCCGCCCGACCGACCAGGTGCCGCCGGACCCCGCCGGGCGTAGCGTGGCCCGGGAGACGAGACAGCCGAACGAGGGGGTTCCCATGGCCGAGCTCGCACCCATCCAGCCGTGCCTGTGGTTCGACGACCAGGCGCGCGAGGCGATGGAGTACTACGTGAGCGTGTTCCCGAACTCGCGCATCACCCGCATCGACGAGTATCCCGACGAGTCGCTCGACGAGCACTTCCAGGGCATGTCGGGGAAGGTGCTGAACGGGCAGTTCACGTTGGACGGCGTCGACTTCGTGTGCCTCGACGGCGGGCCGCTCTTCCCGTTCACCGAGGCCGTGTCGTTCATCGTGTCGTGCGCCGACCAGGCCGAGATCGACCGGTACTGGGCCGCGCTGTCGCACGTGCCCGAGGCCGAGCAGTGCGGCTGGTGCAAGGACCGGTTCGGCGTGAGCTGGCAGGTCGTCCCCGCGAACATGGGCGAACTCACCCGCACGCCCGCCCAGATCCAGGTGATGATGGGCCAGAAGAAGATCGTGGTCGCCGAGCTCGAGCGGGCCTGAGATCCGGCCGCCGGTCCGCGGGTAGGATCGCCCGAGATCCGGAGGAGTGGCGTCGACATGTCGTGGTGGCAGGAGTACCAGGGGTTCTTCGTCCTGGGCGCCTTCGCGGCGCTGTTCATCATCGGCGGCGTCGCGCGGGCTTGGACGTGGAGGTTCATGCAGAAGAGCGCCGACGCCGCGGCCTCGGGCCGAGGCTGGAAGGATTCCCCGGACAAGAGCGTGCAGACCATCCTCACGTCGATGGCCACGTGCGTGCACTTCCCGCTCGACGTCGAGGCGGCCGCCGTCCTCCTCGAGCCCGCCAAGCCGCCGATGTTCTGGAAGCACGACGACCGGTTCGAATGGTCCATCCGGGCGACGCCCGATGAAGCCGTCCCGTCCACGGTCGCCCGCCTCGAACCCGACCCCTCGGGCACCGGGAGTCGCCTCGCCCTGATCTCCTCCTGGGAGCTGGGCGGCATCCCGACGAGCGAGCCCGACTGGCGCAAGCTCCGGAAGATGGCCCTCACGGCCGCGACCCGGGCGGGCGTGACGGCGACCGAGCAGCCGGGCCCCCGGATCGTCCGTACCCCGCTGACGGACGTCTCGGACCTGCACCCCGCGGTCGCCGCCCGCACGAACCACTACTGGGCTCGGGAGGAGTCCGCCTCGGCGTGAGCCGGCGGTTCGTCCCAGCCGAGCTCGAGCGGGCCCGTACCGGTCCTTGTGCCGCCCCGAGGCCGCTGCCAGCATGGCGGCATGCCCCGCAACCCCGACATCCCCGACGCGTTCGACGTCGTCACGGTGGTCGTGCTGCGGCGGCCCGCCGATGCACCCGACCTACCCGAGGACGAGCTCGATGCGCTGCAGGCTCGGCACCTCGCGTACCGGGCGGAGCTGCGCCGGCGGGGCATCCTCGTCGCCAACGGCCCGTTCCTCGAGCAGAGCGACGAGTCGTACCGCGGCCTGTCGGTGTTCGCCTGCGACCCTGCGGAGGCGGCCCGGCTGAGCGCGGCCGACCCGTCGGTGGTGGCCGGCCGGCTCGCGTACGACGTGATGGAGTGGTGGACCGCGGCCGGGTCGCTCGCGTTCCCGCTCGCGGGCGGGCCGGTCGGCGAACGGCGGCGGTTGCCGGAGGACTGAGCACGACGGAGGGCCGGACGCATCGCGCCCGGCCCTCCGCTCGCGCTACCTGGCGACCTTCACCGTGATCGGTGCGCTCGTCGTGACGCCGGCCGCGTTCGCGAACTCGACGGTGTAGACGTGGTCGCCCTTCGCGGCGCCGGTCACGGCCAGCTCGGCGCGCTGCGCGCCGGGCGTCGCCGCGACGAGCTGCCCCTCGCCGATGACCGCGCCGTTCTCGAGGAACCGGTACGACGTCGCGTTCGTGCCCCACCACAGGTTCGCGGTGAGCACGAAGGCCCCGTCCTTGTCGGAGTTGTCGTGCGACAGCTGCGGCTTGCCGGGGTTCGCGTCCTTCACGACGACGGTCAGCGCCTTCGTGCTGGTCTCCCCCTTCGAGTTCGTCAGCACGCCGACGTACCGGTAGGTGCCGTTCGGGAGCCCCGCGATGTCGACCGACGCCGCCTGCGCGAGCGGGGTCTGGTCGGCGAGCCACTTCGTCGCCACCAGCTGCCCGTCCTGGTAGAGCCGGAACGCCGTGGCGTTCGAGCCCCACCACAGGTTCATCGTGATGCGGAAGTCGCCGTCCTGGAGCCCGGTGTCCCAGCCGTTGTCCGACGAGAGCACGCCGACCGCGGGCGGTGCGACGGCGGTGTCGGCGGGCGGCACGACCGTCACGGTGGCGACCGCCGCGAGGTCGGTGCCCTCGACGACGCCCGACACCGTGAACGTGCCGAGGTCGGCATATGCCGCCGGCTCGACCGCGGCCCAGGTGACGGCCCGTTCGGCCGTCGACCCGTCGACGAGCATGGTCGTCACGGTCGCCGGCAGCACGGGCGCGTGCTCGGCGACGGTGTCGACCTCGGTCGCCGCGACGCTCGCGACCTCGAACGAGAAGCGCGTGTCGAGGAACGTCGCGACGGATGCCCCGGCGCCGTTGTTGCCCGCGGCGAACACGCCGGCGTCGAGCGGTGCGGCGGCGGCGGAGATCGGCGCGGTGCCGAGCTTCGTCCAGGCATCCGTCGCCGCCTTCCGGAAGTACCCGGTGACGCTCGTCGCGCTCGTGACCTCGAGCTTCACGTAGGCCGGCCAGGTCGCCGCGGCGACCTTGGCCGTCTCGGTGTCGATGTAGCCGTTGGCGTTGGCGTCGTACTGGAGGTACCCGCCCGTCGGGCTCAGCACGACGATCGCGTAGCCCTTCGCACTCGCCTTGCCGGCGCGCGTGAGGTCGTTGCGCACGACGAGGCCGGCGCGCGGGTCGGAGTTGTTGCCCTTCACGACCGCCGGCACGTACGTCTCGATCGAGGCGCCGACCGGCAGCACGTCGGGGCGGGAGATGACGCTCAGGTTGTCCTTCGTGGTCCAGGCGCCGTCGTTCGCGTCGGAGATGCGGAACGCCGCGCCGTCGCCGTCGCAGAACTGCGCGTTCGACTCGGTGCCCCACGCCGCCGCCCTCCACGGGGCCGCGATGGCCGGGTTCGTGCAGGCCGCCGCGGTGAAGGTGAGCCGGTAGGTGCGCGTCTTCTCCGGGTTCTCGGCGCGGACGGTGACGGTCGCGGTCGACACGCCGCTCGCGACCTCGACGGCGGATGCCGCGTTGCGGGCCGTGCCCGCGACGGTCGGTGCCGTGCCCCACGTGCCGATGCCGACCGTGTAGTCGAGCGTGTCGGGTGCGAACCCGGCGACCGCGGTGCCGTTCACGGTGAGGCCGCTCAGGGCGGCATCCCACGAGCGGGGGTCCTCGACGAACCCGACGACGACGTCGGACTTGACCGCCGTGTCCTCGGCGGTCACCCGCACGGTGACGGTCTTCGTGGCGGGATCGTACGCGCCGACCGAGACCGAGGCGCGCGCGTTCGTCGCCGTGGCGGCGACGACGGGCGTCGTGCCGGGCACGAACTGCAGCCCGTCGTACCGCTTCGTGGCCGGCGCGAAGCCGGGCACGGCGGTGCCGTCCACGGTGAGGCTCGCGAGCGTGGCATCCGTCGAGGGTGCGACGAAGCCGACCCGGTAGGTCTGCACCGCGACGACCTTCGTGCCGTCGAGCGCCTCGACCTTCACGAATGCGAACGGCGTCGCCGAGGTGGCCTGCGTGACCGTCACCCGCGAGGTCGGGTCGGCGGCCGTCGCGGTGACGACGCGGTCGGCCGGGTTCCGCGCGGCGACCGAGTAGTTCCACTTGGCCGCGTCGAACCCGGCGACGCCCGTACCGTCGACGGCGAGCGACGACAGCGCGGTGCGCGCGTTCGGGCCGTACCCGTACGCCTCGACCTCGGTGATCGACTGCCAGGTGTTCACGGTCGTCGTGAGCAGCAACCGTAGCGCGGTCGTCGCGGGCAGCGACGTCAGGTCGAGCTCGACCACGGGCGCGGCGCCCGACGTGTTCTGCGGCACCGACGCCGAGACGGTCGAGTCCTTCCACGCGCCGGTCGCGTCCTGGTATTGCACCGCGATCTTCGACGGCCACGTGACGGTCGAGCCGTCGCGGTACGTGCGCACGACGACGTGGTCGAGCGTGCGCGGCTCGGCCCACGTGTAGGTCAGCCAGCTCGACTTGGGGTGGGTGCCGCTCGAGGCCCAGTCGTCCCAGCCCTTCGCGTCGCGGCCGTCATTCGTGGTGGCCGCGAGCTCCTGCCGGCTCGAGGCCGTCACGATCGCCTGCGGGGCGATGTTGACGAGCCCGTAGGCGTCGACCTGGATGGTGCGGGTGAACGTGCGACCGGCGGTGAAGCCGTCGCCGGCGGCGAGGCGGCCGGTGATCGTCTGCGCGCCGGGCGCGGTGAAGGTCGTCGGGCTCCACGTCACGGCGACGTCGGTGGTGGCGCCGTTCGCGGTGACCGCGACCGTGTCGGGCAGCTGGTCGGCGAGGTCGGTGTTCGTCGGCACGCGGGCGGGCAGCGACGCGTCGGCGACGGTCCACTCGTAGGCGCCGGCGCCCTTGTCGTCCCAGTACGAGGCATCCCAGCCGTTCGCCCACTTCGCGGACTCGGCCTTCGGGTTGCGCATCTCGAGGCGGCCGTTCTCACCGAAGGTGAGCGGCAGCCAGACGTAGGTGGAGTCCGCGGCGCCCGCGTTCCAGCGGTCGCCCATGTAGACGTACTGGCCCTTGGCTGCGTCGAGCGTGAGCACGTTCGTGCCCTGCGAGCCGAAGGTCGTCTTGCGGGTGTCGCCCACCGAGAGCAGGCCGTCGCCGCCCTCGGGGATCTGGTTGTAGGAGACGTTCTCGTTCACGTCGTTCGCCTCAACGCCGCGGATCCAGCCGCCGAGCACCGAGTCGGCGGTGTAGTAGGTCTGCGGGTTCGGCGCCCAGCCGGTCGCCCCCGAGGCGAGGAGGTAGTAGGTGCCGTCGTGGGTGAACATCGCGGGGGCCTCGAGCAGGCCGCAGCGCTTCACGATCGCGTAGTCCTCGTGGTTCACGGGCGAACCCGGTGCCCCGTCGGCGAAGATCTTCGGATAGCGGCCGTCGGCCGAGAACTGCACCCCGGTCGGGTCCTCCGTCGTGGTCTTCTCGACGTTGGTGTAGTCGGCGTTCAGCTTCGCGATGTACAGCGAGCGGTTCTCCTCGGAGGAGTACACGACGTACGCCGTGCCGTCTTCGTCCTGGAACACCGTCATGTCGCGCGCGCCGCCGGGCACCGCGCCCGACTGGCTGCACGCGGACTGGTAGGTCGGCTCGTTGTAGAGGCGGTAGGCGCCCTGCAGCTCGAACGGCCCGGTCGGGCTGTCGCTGGTCGCGACGGCCGCGAGCGACCGGGCGTAGCTGCTGCCGCCCGGCGTGACGGCGCCGTCGGCGTGCCACCACATGACCCACTTGCCGGTCTGCGCGTTGTACAGCGCCTTGGGTCGCTCGAAGATCGCGTTGAGGCGCGGGGTGGTGCCGTCGGCCTCGACCTGCTTCACGTTGAGGTAGTAGAACAGGCGGTCGATCGTCGCCTGGTTCGGGGTGCCGTCGTCGGCGACGGTGTCGTAGAGGTCGTCGAAGTAGTCGCTGCGGAGCTCGGACTTGTCGGTCACCGAGCGCAGGGCGACGCCCTCGTTCGTCCAGTTGAGCGTGTCGGTCGAGCGGTACACCGAGACGCCGGGGCTGTCGTAGTAGCCGTTCGAGCGGTCCTCGCCGTACCAGTAGTAGACGGTCTCGCCGCCTTCGGTGGCGGCGGTCACCTGGTCGGCCTCGACGCCGAGGTCGGCCGACGTGGCGGTGACGCCGGCCGGGGCCGCCACGATCTGGCCGCCGTGGGCCTGGATGTGCCGGCCGTCGGTGTCGTACCAGTACGGCTGGAAGTACCCGGCCGCCGAGGCGCCCGGGTCGCTCACCGCCCCGTACGAGTCGTAGACGGGTGGCGTCCCCGTCGTCGGCACGGCGGCGCTCGCCGTGGTCGCGGGCACCAGGACGGCGGCGAGGACGGCGATCACCCCCGCGCCGGTGAGCAATCTGGTCGTTCCGACCCCGCTGGCGAACATGCTGCCTCCGCACCGTTGCGTTCCACGTGAATGTTGACGTCAACATGTTGACGTCAACACGGACCCTAGCAGGGCGAGCGCGCGGAGCGGAAGGGCGGGTGTCGTCGGATGACGATGGCGCGACCGCGCGACCGGGACGCTCAGCCCGCGGGGCGGTCGGACTCCTCGACGCCGTCGCCGGCGCACCCGCAGATACGGCTGCGGACCCAGGCCCCGGCGTCGGCCTGCGCCAACTCCCCCGAGCGGATGAGCCGCGCGAACTCGATCGCCTCGGCGCTGAGCCGCCCGTCGGCGGTGTCGGGCCGGTCGCGCAGCACCGTGGTGGTGAGCCACCGGGCGAGCCCGCCGCCGATCCGGGCCGTCACCGCGACGGTGCCCGCGAAGTGTCGCGCCTGCCCCGTCGTGTCATCGTCGAACTCGGGCGCGAACCCGCGACCCTGCAGCCGGTTGCTGCCGCCGCTGCCCGCGTCGGTGAGCCAGAACGGCCCGCGCCGCACCCCGCCGACGCGGCCGAGCTCCTTGAGGAACCGCCGGTTCGAGTGACCGCGCTCGGCGAGCCGGTCGATCGAGTCGGCGAGGGCGGCGCAGGCGTCCATCCCCTCACTGTAGGCGGGCGGCCACGGACGCCCGGTCGCTGCGAGGTGCCGCGCCGAGCCGACCGGCGGGAGAATCGTGGGATGGACACCGCACCCGACTCCACCTCCTTCGACGCCGACGTGGCCGTGATCGGCCTCGGCGCGGTCGGCTCGAGCGCCGCCTGGCGGCTCGCCGCGCGCGGACTCGACGTGCTCGGCTTCGAGCAGTTCGAGCCCGGCCACGCCTGGGGCGGATCGACCGGGAAGACGCGGCTGTTCCGGGTCGCGTGCCTCGAGCACCCGGGCCTCACCCCGATCGCGCGACGCGCCCGCGACCTGTGGCGCGAGCTCGAGGCATCCAGCGGCGAGCCGCTCTTCCTCGAGACCGGCGGCATCATGGTCGGGCCGCCCGACTCGCACCTGATCGAGGGCACCCTGCGCGCCGCCGAGGCGCACGACCTGCCCGTCGAGCGGCTCGACGCCGAGGCCATCGCGCGCCGCTCCCCCGCGAACGCGCGCATCGAGCCGGGCGACGTCGGTGTCTGGGACCCGGAGGCGGGCATCCTCCGCCCCGAGGCGGCGATCATCGCCGCCGCCGCCGCGGCCCGCGCCGCCGGCGCCGACCTGCGCACCGGCGTGCGGGTCGTCGCGATCGAACCCGACGCCGACGGCGTCACGATCCGCACCGCGGGCCCGGGCGAAGCGGATGCCCCGAGCTTCCGCGTGCGCCGGGTCGCCGTGACCGCAGGCCCCTGGATCGGCCGGTTCGTGCCCGAGGTGCCGCTCACCCCGCACCGCGTCGTGATGACCTGGTTCCGGCCCCGCGAGGGCCACGCGGCCGACCTCGACGTGCTGCCGGTGTTCATCCGCAGCGTGCCCGGCCACGACACCTGGATCTGGGGGCACGGCGCACTGCCCGACGGCGACGCCCGCGCCCGCGGGTTCGGTGGCTTCGACGCGAAGGTCGGGCCCGAGTTCGACGGCCCGTTCGACGCCGACGACCCCGACGCCATCGACCGCGAGGTGCACCCCGGCGAGACCGACGGCATCTCCGAGCTGGTCGCGGCCACGTTCCCCGACCTCGAGCCCGACCCATCGGGGGTGACGACCTGCATCATGACGCACACGCCCGACGGGCAGTTCGTCGTCGGCCCGACCGCCGACCCGCGCGTGTTCGTCGGCGGCGGCTGCTCGGGTCACTCGTTCAAGCACGCCTCGGCACTCGGCGAGCTCGTCGCCCAGGCGGTCGCGGGCGAGCCGGCGTTCACGGATGCCTCGTTCCTCGACCCGCGGCGGTTCGCGACCGCGCCCGCGACGGGCTGACGAGGCGCGCGCGCTACGCCGCTCCCGCGCTACGCGTGCTGGTCGGCCTCGCCCTCGCCGGGCTCGACGGCCCACTCCGGCGGCTCGTCGACGCCCGACTCCTCGTCGCGCTCGGCGTCTTCGGCAGTCGCCTGCACGATGCCGGCGGCGTGGTGCACCGGGGCGTAGATCGCGTAGAGGCGCATGGGCTCGTCGCCGATGTTCTCGACGTCGTGCCAGGTGCCGGCGGGCACCTGGATGCTCCAGCCGTCGGACACCTCCCGCTGGAGGGTGACCTCGTCCTTCGTCGGCCCCATCCGCACCCGCCCGCGCCCCGCGTCGAGACGCAGGAACTGGTCGTTCTCGGGGTGCGCCTCGAGGCCGATGGACTCGCCGACCGGGATCGACATCAGGGTGACCTGCAGGTAGCGACCGCTCCACGCCACCGTGCGGTACGCGTCGTTCTGCTTCGTCGCGGTCTCCAGGTCGAACACGTTCGGCTGGGGGCCGTTGTCGACCGGGGCGGTGGCATCGGACTCGGTGTGCTGATCGTCGCTCATGGGCCGACGCTACGACGCCCGCGCCGGCGCGGCCACCCCTTGCGACGACCCTCGGCCGGTCGCTGCGCCGCGCGCTACGCGACGGAGAGCCACCGCAGGCCGTACTGGCGCACCCGCACCAGCCGGTTCGCCGCGCACGTCGACAGCAGCGGGGCGGATGCCTCGTCGACGAGGTCGACCACCACCTCCGCCTCGGCGCCGAACGCGAGGCGCACCCGCCAGCCGCCGTCGACCTCCTCCTCGCCGAGCGGCGGGAACGCGTCGATGCGGTCGTCGCGCAGCGCCTGCCGCGCGTAGTGCTGCGCCGCCTGCACCGGATGCGAGAGCGAGCTGCGACCTCGCAGCCGGTCGGTCACGACCCGCCCGCGCTCGAACGCCTCGGCGATGCGCACGGGATCGCCGTCGTCGGCGTAGCCGTAGTAGAGCCCGTGCGGGAACACCGCCATCGTGCCGGCGAACCGGTCGCCGCCGAGGTGCGAGCACTCCCACGTCTGCTCGGGCCGCGCCTCGGCGAGCGCGGTCGCGACCCGTCGTCCGCGCACGGCGCAGCAGCGGTCGTGCCGGCCGTGCGCGCAGACCGCGTAGATCGGGTCGGTCGACGGCGTGCCGGCCGATCCGTCGAGCGGGACGTCGAGCAGCTCCGAGGCATCCGCCGCCTCGCCCCAGGCGATCGCCTCGCGGCCCGGTCGCGAGTCGACGATCGCCCACCGCTGCACGGCGGGCGGCGTGCGCCGCCCGGGCCGCCGGATCGCGAGGATCCGCAGGTCGGCGGCCTCGACACGGCGCACGAGGCGCCGGCCGAGGTCGCGGTCGAAGGGCGCGTCGAGCAGCGCGTTCGGCCCCCAGCTGGTCGCGACCTCGAGGAGGAACCAGCGGATGCCCCGGGGCGCCGTGCCGGCGAGCGGATCGGAGCGCTCGCGCGCCCGGTCGCTGCACGGCGCCCACTGCTCGGCGGCGAGGGTCACGCCGACGCCACCGCGATGCCCTCGCGCACGAGCCGCCGGGCGACGACGACCGCGCTCTCGGCGTCGAGGCCCGGCAGGTCGCCCACGGCGATCTCCGCGCCCTCGGCGAGGCGCCGGATCGCGGGCTCGGCCTCGACCGGCAGGGACAGCGACTTCGTCGCCGACACGATCCGCACCCGGTCGCCGTCCTGCTCGATGCGGGCCCGGAGCGACCCGCGCCAGCGCACGGTGCTCGAGGCATCCAGCCGCGCGAGGGCGTCGATCGTGGCGAGCGGCGCGAGCGGCTCGGCCCGCACGGCGCCGGCGAAGCGGCGCGCCAGCGAGGTGCCCGTGGCCGAGGCATCCGCGTGCTCGAGCAGCTCGACGAGCGCCGCGACCGTCTCCTGCACGATCGGCGCGAACGCGTCGGCGTCGGCGAAGTCGACGCCGAGCGGCAGTGCGGCGCGCAGCCGCGGGCTGTCGCCGACGCGGGCGACGAGCGCCTGCACGACGTCGGCGTGCGTGTACGCCGACATGCCGACGGTCAGGTGCACCGAGGTCGCGTCGCCCGCGGTCGCCGAGTGGATCCAGCCGCGCGGCAGGTACAGCGCATCGCCGGGGCGGAGCACGGCGTCGATCGCCGGGTCCTCCAGCGCGGCACGGGCGACGGCCGCGCGATGCGCGCTCCACGGCTGCGACGCGAGCGGGTCGGCGTGCACCGGGCGGTGGATGCGCCAGTGCTTCTCGCCCGCGACCTGCAGCACGAACACGTCGTGGGTGTCGTAGTGCGCGTCGAAGCCCTGCGACTGCGGCGGGGTGACGTACGCGTTCACCTGCACCGGGTGGCCGAGGTCGTCGTCGAGCTGCCGGGTGAAATCGATGATCGGCGGCCAGAGCCGGTGCAGTCCCTGCAGCACGATCGTCGCCCCGCCCGCGAAGCGCTCGAGCACCTTCTCGGAGTCGACCTGGTCGGCGACCTCGGCGCCGAAGCCGCCCGACCCGGTGTAGGCGCCCGTGGCGAGCACGTCGCCGTCGCGGGCCATCCGGATGAACGGGGTTCGGACGCCGCGACGGGCGACCAGCTCGTCGACCGCGTCGGCCGAGAACAGGTCGTCGAACCCGCGCTCGAGCTCATCCGCCCGGGAGAGCAGCGCCTCGCGCCCCCAGAACTCCTCGGCGAACCGCTCGGGCGGCACGCTGATGCAGCGCGCGAGCGCGGGCCGGAGCGAGCCCGGCCCGCGGTCGTCGTGCGTCACTACGCGGAACCGTCGGCGCCGCCGTCGTGCCCACTGGGGTTGGCGCCGCCGTCGGCCGTGCCCTCGCCCGCCGAGCCGTCGGCACCGCCGTCGTGCCCGTCGGGGTTCGCGCCGCCGTCGGCCGTGCCCTCGCCGGCACCCGCGGAGCCGTCGGCACCGCCGTCGTGCCCGCCCGGGTTGGCGCCGCCGTCGGCGACGCCCTCGCCGCCCTCGCCCGGCTCGTTGGTGATGTCGTCGTCCGAGATGGACATGTGGTCCCCCTTCTCCGTCCGCCGCGACCCGGTGCCGCGGCACGTCGTCGGGGCCAGCGTAGCCAGCGGGCGCCCGCTCGGCGACGGGTTGACGGGATGCGACCCGGTGCTACGCCGCAGCCGCAGCCGCAGCCGCAGCCGGCGGCGTCACGCCCAGCGGCGGGCGAGGATGCGCTCGAGGAGCACGTCGGCGACCGGGTCATCCGTCGCCATCACCGCGCCCGTGCGCAGCGCCGTGCCGTCGTCCTCGAGCTCGACCACCCGGCCGTGGTCGGGACCGTCGTCGCTGACGACGTCGAAGACGCCGTGCCGCCACACGGGGTTCGGCACGTCGCCGCCGACGATCGCGGCGGCGAGCGGGTCGTGCAGCGCGCATCGACGGTCGCCGTAGTGATCGGCGTAGAAGCCGAGGTAGGTGTCGAGCATCTCGCCGAGGAGGCGCGGCAGGGCGCCGCCGGCGTCGAGCAGTCGGCGCCGGTGGTCCTCGTCGAACGTGTGCGACATCGTCACGTCGAGCGGCACGAGCGTCACGGCCCAGTCGGCGGTGAGCACCTCGGCGGCCGCGACCGGGTCGTTGCGGAAGTTCGCCTCGGCGACGAGCGACACGTTGCCGGGGGCGTCGACCGCGCCGCCCATCACGGTCAGCGAGTACACGCGGCGGGCGAGCGAGGCATCCGCCCGCAGCGCCAGTGCGAGGTTCGTCAGCGGGCCGATCGCGAGCACGCGCAGCTCGCCCTCGTGCTCGCGACCGAGCCGCACGAGCAGCTCGGCCGCCGTGACGCCCGGCTCGGCGGGTCGGAGCGGCTCGGGCAGCGAGCCGGCGACGCCGCCGACCCCGTCGCCGCCGTGCACGCGCGCGGCGACGCCATCGAAGGGACGGGCGAGGAAGTCGTGCGCGCCGACCGCGACCGGCACGTCGTCGATGCCCGCCGCGGCGAGCAGGCCCAGCGTGTTGCGGGCCGCCTCCTCGGCGGACGTGTTGCCCGACACGGTGCCGATGCCGACGAGGCGCAGGCCCGGGTGGGCGATGAGGTAGGCGAGGGCGATCGCGTCGTCGATGCCGGGATCGCAGTCGAGGAAGACGGGGACGGGCGTGGGGGCGGCCATCCGCCCACCCTATGTCGCGGGCGCACCCTCGTCGGCGGCGAGCCCCTCGGCGATCGCCTTGATCGCGGCGAGGCGGCGGTCCCACTCGGCGCCGATGGCGTCGAGCCGGCGCGCGGTGTCGCTGAGCTGCGACCCGACCACGCGGAACCGCACCTCGCGGCCGACGCGGACGGACTCGACGAGCCCGACCTCCTGGAGCACGGCGAGGTGCTTCGCGATCGCCTGGCGGGTGACCGGGAGGCGCCCGGCGAGGGCGGACGCGGAGGCGTCGCCCTCGCCGAGGGCCGCGAGGATGCTCCACCGGGTCTCGTCCCCGAGCGCGGCGAACACCGGGACCAGCGTTCCCGACGTCATGCGTCGCCCTCGAGCAGGGCGACGAGCTTGTCGAGCTCGGAGGTCCAGCCGCGGCCGTGCGACTCGAGGTTGAAGGCCGGGTCGGAGGTGCGGTCGAAGCCGGTCTCGACGACGGTGAGCTGCGTGCCCCCGTCGAGCGGCTCGAGGGTGAAGGTGAAGACCGTCGAGGTCTCCTCGTCGACCTCGTCGGGCACGGTGCCGGTGGCGTCGTCGTTGCCCCAGCGGTAGGTCACCGAGCGCTGCGGGTCGATCGCCTCGACGCGGATCGGGATCGATCCGCGGCTCTCGAAGGTCATCGTGCCGGTCGCGCCGGCGCCGGTGCCGTCGAGCTCGGTACGCCCGAACCACCGGGAGATGTGCTCGGGCTCGGTGACGGCGCGCCACACCTGCGCGACGGGTGCGGCGATGCGGATGGTGCGCCGGACGATGAACGCCGCGTCATCGACGACGGACGGCTCGTTGACGGTCATGCTCTCCATGATGGGTCCTTTCGGTCGGATGTCGCAACCGATCGGTTGCAGCAACCCCATGGTTGCATGAGAGGTTGAACCGCGCAACCCATTGGTTGCAACTCGTTCGCGGAGTATCGTCGGCGGCATGGGCGACGAGCACGCACCGAAGACGTACCGGCACGGCCCGCTCCGCCGCACCGTGAACCGCATGATGCTCGCGTTCGCGCGGGCCGGACTCGTGCCGAGCTCCGCCATCCTCACGACCCGCGGGCGGCGCAGCGGCGAACCCCGGAGGACTCCCGTCACGCCGATCGAGGTCGGCGGCAGACACTGGCTCGTCGCCCCCTACGGGGAGGTCGCCTGGGTGCGGAACGTGCGCGACCATCCCGAGATCACGCTGACCCGAGGCCGCCACGAGCGACGGTACGCGCTGCGCGCCGCGACCCCGGACGAGGCCGGGCCGGTGCTGCGCCGCTACGTCGAGGTCGCCCCGATCGTGCTCCCCTACTTCACCGCGCACCGCGGCGACCCCGTCGAGTCGTTCGTCGCCGAGGCCGGCCGCCACCCGGTCTTCGAACTCCTCCCCGCCGCGGGGTAGCGCCACTCCCGTCACAGTTCCCGCACCCGCCCGGTCTGAGCTACCGACACCGCCTCCGCGACCGTCGGGGGCATCGTTCGGGAAGGGAACAGGAAATGTCGAACCAGCAGCCGCACGTCGTGCTCGTCCACGGCGCATTCGCCGAGTCCGCCAGTTGGAACGGCGTCATCGAACGCCTCTACGCGGAGGGCATCACCTCGACGGCCGTGGCCAATCCGCTGCGCACCCTCGCCGGCGACGCGCAGGCCGTGCGCGACGCCATCGCGCCGATCGCCGCCGCCGGCGGCCCGGTCGTGCTCGTCGGCCACTCGTACGGCGGCATGGTCGTGACCGCCGCGTCGGCGGAGAACGACGACGTCGCCGCCCTCGTCTTCGTCGGCGCGTTCACGCCCGACACCGGCGACAGCGCCTTCGGCCTCTCGGTCAGCGAGCCCGGCTCCACCCTCGGCGACGCGCTCGAGCCGCACCCGATCGCCGCGGGCGGGGTCGAGCTCGTCATCCAGCGCGCGAAGTTCCACGACCAGTTCTGCGCCGACGTCGACCTGAAGACGGCGGGCCTCATGGGCGCGACGCAGCGGCCGGTCACCGAGGCCGCGCTGCGCGAGGCCCTCGACGCGGCGGAGCCCGGCTGGCGGACCCGTCCGTCGTGGCACGTCTGGGGCGCCGAGGACCGCAACATCCCCGCGGCCGTCGCCCGCGCCGGGGCCGAGCGCGCCGACGCGCGCGGCGCGCACGAGGTCGCCGGGGCGTCGCACGCCGTCGCCGTCTCGCGCCCCGACGAGGTCGCCGCCGTCATCCTCGACGCGGTCCGCGCGATCTCCGCGGAGCGCGCCGCCGCCTAGCTGTCGAAGCCCCTCGGGCGTGCGACCGCCGCTCCCCAGGCTCGCGCGCCCGAGGCATCCGCCGACCGAGGCATCCGTCGACCGAGGCATCCGCCCGAGGCATCCGGAACTTTCCCGCCCATGACGTCACACCCGGGCGTAGCATCCGGTCTCAGCAGGTGAGGGGCGGTCGGCGCCCCGTCCGCCGATCGAACGGGACCCCAGATGGATGCGAACCTCGACGAGGCGCTCGCGGTCTTCACCGCCGTGCGCCCCCGCCTCTTCGGCATCGCCTACCGCATGCTCGGCAGCGCGTCGGAGGCGGAGGACCTCGTGCAGGAGGCGTGGCTGCGCTGGCAGGGCACCGACCGCACGGTCGTCGAGGAGCCGGCCGCGTTCCTCGCGACCGCGACGACGCGGCTCGCGATCAACGCGCTGCAGTCCGCGCGTGTGCGCCGCGAGACCTACATCGGGCCGTGGCTGCCCGAACCGGTCGACACGAGCGCCGACCCCACGCTCGGCGCCGAACGCGCCGAAGCGCTCGGCTTCGCGGTGCTCGTCATGCTCGAGAAGCTGACGCCCACCGAACGCGCGGCGTACGTGCTGCGGGAGGCGTTCGCCTACGACTACCCGCAGATCTGCGACATCATCGGGGTCTCGGAGGCGTCGGCCCGCCAGCTCGTCAGCCGCGCCCGCAAGCACCTCGCCGGCGAGCGCCGCCGCGAGGTCTCGCAGGCCGAGCAGCGACGGCTCCTCACGGCGTTCGTGAGCGCGGCGCAGACGGGCGACCTCGCGGCCCTCGAACGCCTCTTCGCCGAGGACGTCGTGTCGTACTCCGACGGCGGCGGGAAGGTGCGCGCCTCGAAGTTCCCGGTGCACGGCCGGGTCACGGTCGCGAAGTTCGTGCGCGCGTTCCACACGCACTTCTGGGCGGGCGTCGAGGTCATCGAGGCCGACTCGAACGGGCAGCCGTCGGTGCTGCTCGCCAAGGAGGGGACGGTGTTCGCGGTGCTCACCGTCGTCGCCTCGACCGATGGGATCGACCAGGTGCTCTGGATGATGAACCCCGGCAAGCTCGGCGCCGCGTCGGCCCGTGCCGCGTGAGGACGTCGCCGCCCGACTCCGCCGCGCGCTCGACGGGCGCGACGACCTCGCCCTCGCGGGCCTGCTCGACCCGCGGGTGCGGCTCGCGATCGACACCGGCGACGCGTCGGGCGGCGAGTGGCGCGGTCGCGCGGCGGTGACCCGCGAGCTCCTCGCACGGCTCGGGGGGCATCCGGATGCCTCGCTCGAGCCGGTGCGGGTGAACGGCGGCGCCGGACTGGCGCTGCGCGGTCGCACCGGGGCGGTGCTCGCGGTGCTGTCGATCGACCTCGGCGACGGTGAGCGCGGCGACGGCGGCGCGGCCGCCGACGAGGTGCAGGAGCTCTGGCTGTGCGCCTCGGCCACGAAGCTCGCCGGCTGGAACCGTCGTCGGCCCGAGGCGCACTGATCTGATCCCCTCCCGATCCGGTCGCCGACGTCACAGGCGCGGCGGCTACCCGGTCGGAGCTTCTGACGGCAGCGGAATCACCGCAGCCCTGACGGAAGGCACCAGCCATGAAGATCGTCGTCATCGGGGGAACCGGGCTCATCGGCTCGAAGGTCGTGTCGCTCCTCGAGGAGCACGGCCACGAGGCGGTCGCCGCCTCCCCGAACTCGGGCGTGAACACCATCACCGGCGAGGGCGTCGCCGAGGCGCTGGCGGGCGCCGACGTCGTGGTCGACGTGTCGAACTCGCCGTCGTTCGCCGACGACGACGTGCTCGCGTTCTTCACCACGTCGACCACGAACCTGATCCAGGCCGAGCGGGCCGCGGGCGTGGGCCACCACGTGGCACTCTCGATCGTCGGCGACGACCTCCTGCCTGACAGCGGCTACCTGCGGGCGAAGGTCGCGCAGGAGCGGCTCATCACCGAGTCGGGCGTGCCGTTCACGATCGTGCGCGCCACCCAGTTCTACGAGTTCGTGCTGCGGATCGCCGATTCCACCACCGGCCCCGACGGCGTCGCGCGCGTCTCGACGGGCATCATGCAGCCCATCGCGGCGGCGGATGTCTCGACCGCCGTCGCCCGCGCCGCCGCGCACGACCCGGCGAACGCCGTGATCGAGGTCGCCGGTCCGGAGCGGATCCCGATGGACGAGCTCATCCGCCGCGGCCTCGAGGCCGCGGGCGACACCCGCGAGGTCGTCTCCGATCCGGAGGCGCCGTACTTCGGCACGGTGCTGCGCGGCGACGAGCTCGCCGGCGGTCCCGACGCGCAACTCGCGACGACGACGTACGCCGAGTGGCAGTCCGCGCAGGCCGCCGCCCCGGCCGCGGTGAAGTAGGGACCGCGGCCATGCGCGTCGCGGTCATCGGCGGGACGGGCCTCATCGGCACCCGCATCGTCGCCCGCCTCGCGGGCGAGGGGCACGACGCCGTCGCGGCGTCGCGCGCGACCGGCGTCGACTCGTACACCGGCGAGGGCCTCGCGGAGGCCCTCGCCGGCGCCGAGGCGCTCATCGACGTCTCGAACTCGGGATACCTCGACGAGCGCGCGGCGAACGAGTTCTTCTATGCCTCGACGCTGAACCTGCTCACCTACGGGGAGGCCGCCGGCGTCCGCCATCACGTCGCGCTCTCGGTGGTGGGCACCGAGCGGCTCGCCCGCACCGAGGGCGGGTACTTCGCCGCGAAGGCGGTGCAGGAGCAGCTCATCCGAACGTCCGGCCGGCCGTACTCGATCGTGCACGCGACGCAGTTCTTCGAGTTCGTGCAGAGCATCGCCGACGCGGCATCCGTGCGGCACCAGGTGCGCCTGTCGAACGCGTTCATCCAGCCGATGGCGGCCGACGACGTCGCCGCGGCGACCGCGGGCGTCGCGCTCGGCGCGCCGGTCGGCGGCGTCGTGGAGTTCGCAGGCCCCGAGCGATTCCGGCTCGCCGAGCTCGTGCAGCGCGGCCTGCGGATCCGGCAGGACCCGCGCGAGGTCGTCGCCGATCCGCTCGCCGAGTACTTCGGCACGCGGCTCGACGAGGACGAGCTGCTGCCCGGCCCGGATGCCACGCTCGCGCGCACCCGGTTCGCCGACTGGCTGGCGGACGGGGGCGACCTCGCCGCCGCCGGCGAGTCGGCGGCGGTACCCGAAGGTGCGTTGCCCGAGGGGGCCGCGCGATGAGCGGGCCGCTGCCCGTGCTGGGGCCGGTGCGCCAGGTCGCGGCGGGCGTGCTCGACGTGGGCGTCGTCGAGCTCGGGCCGCCCGACGGCGCGCCGGTGCTGCTCCTGCACGGGTTCCCGTACGACGTGCACAGCTACGTCGACGTCGCCCCGCAGCTCGCCGCCACCGGGCACCGCGTGGTCGTGCCGTACCTGCGCGGGCACGGACCGACCCGGTTCCGCGACCGCGCCACCCCGCGCTCGGGCCAGCAGGCGGCCCTCGGGCAGGACGTGATCGACCTGCTCGACGCGCTCGGCCTCGAGCGGGCGGTGCTGGCCGGGTACGACTGGGGCGGCCGGGCCGCCTGCGTGGCCGCCGCGCTGCACCCGGAGCGGGTGACGGGCCTGGTGTCGGTGAACGGCTACCTCATCCAGGACATCCGCGGCTCGATGCATCCGCTGCCGCCCGCCACCGAGGCGGGGCTCTGGTACTTCTTCTACTTCCTCACCGAGCGCGGGCGGGCCGGCCTCGAGGCCGACCGGCGCGGGATCGCCGAGGTCATCCGCCGGCGGAACGCGCCGACCCTGCCGTTCGACGCGGCCGACCTCGACCGGGCGGTGGCCGCGTTCGACAACCCCGACTGGGTCGACGTGGTGCTGCACTCGTACCGGCATCGGCTGAACCACGTCGACGGCGCGCCCGCGTACCTGCGTGCGGAGGGCGCGCTCGCGGCGCTGCCGCCGATCCCGGTGCCCGCGGTCACGCTCGACGGGCTCGCCGACGGCAACTTCCCCGCGACCGACGGGGCGGCGCAGGCCGCGCACTTCACCGGCCCGCGGGTGCACCGCCAGGTGCCCGACGCCGGGCACGAGCTGCCGCGCGAAGCGCCCGAGGCGTTCGCCGCCGCCGTCGAGGAGGTCGAGCGGCTCGCGACCGCTGCCGCCGCGGCCTGATCGGACTACCATTCGGCGCATGACGGCGGGACCGGGCAGTTCCGGGGGCACCGCGGCCGCGACGACCCGCGGACGGTTCGCCCGGGTGCCGACGTGGGTCTGGATCGCGCTCGCCGCGGTGGTCGTCGTGGGCATCGTCCTCGCGGTGATGGCCGCCGCGCGCGCCGCGGGCGCCGCCGCACCGGTCGACTCGGCCGAGGACGCCTGCCGGTCTGCGATCGAGGAGCACGTGGCCCTGCGCGGCGGCGCCGACGCCGACGCGTCGCGCTCCTTCACCGCGACCGAGCGCGGCGACGGGGACGTCAAGCTGCAGGGCACGGTGACGTTCACCGCGGAGGACGGCGGGACGCATCACGCCGACGCGCGCTGCATCGTCAGCGTCGACGGCGGGTCGCCCGAGGTCGTGAGCGTCCGGCTCTGGGACTGAGCAGGCGGCCGACGCGCAGCGCCTCCGGTTTCGACGGGCTCAACCACCGGGGTTTCGACAGGCTCAACCAGCGGTGCCGAGCGCGTCCGCGATCGGCACGTCGCCGGCGTTGAAGCGGATGGTGCGCCCGATGGTCCGGTCGTCGTCGAGCGTGGCCGCGACGACGGCCGCGACATCCGCCCGGTCGACCGTGCCGCTCTCGGTCGCCTCGACGTCGATGCGGCCCGTGCCGGGCCCGCCGCCGAGCGTGCTCGGGGCGAGCACCGTCCAGTCGAGGTCGCTCGCGCGCAGGTGCGCGTCGGCGGCGGCCTTCGCCTCGGCGTACGCGAAGAACGGGTGGTCGGCGGGCACGTCGTGCTCGAGCGACGCCCCGAAGTACGACACCATCACGTACCGGCGCACCCCGGCGACCCGCGCCGCCTCCATCGAGCGGAGGGCGGCGTCGCGGTCGACGGCGAACGTGCGGGCCGGGTTCCCGCCGCCGGCGCCGGCCGACCAGACGACGGCATCGTGCCCGGCGAGCAGGTCGGCGAGGCGGGCGACGTCGTACGCCTCGAGGTCGGCGACCACGGGCCGGGCGCCGGTGGCGGCCACCTCGTCGGCGTGATCGGGGTTGCGGATGACGGCGTCGACCTCGTCGCCGCGCCCGGCGAGCAGCCGCTCGAGCAACAGCGCGACCCTGCCGTGTCCGCCGAGGATCACGATGCGCGCCATGGCCGGCTCCCTTCCCCCTCGACCGAGGCTAGTCGGTCGTCTCCACCGCCACCACGGCCACCCCCTGCGGGGCGAGCTCGAGCCCGTCGGCCTCCGACCCGGTGAGCAGGTCGGCGCCCGCGAGACGCAGCGAGACCGGCCCCGCGCCGTGGTTGATCGCGAACACGAACCCGCCGCGGCGCACGACCTCGACGGCGTCGCCGTCGGCGATGGGCTCCGGCAGCTCGATGCCGGCGGCGTCGACGATCGCGGCGGCCAGCCGGCGCAGCGCGTCCGGCTCGGGCAGCGTGGCGACGTACCATCCGCCGCCCGAGGCTCCGCCCCGGCCGGTCGCACGCCGCGTGATCGCCGGCGCCCCGGCGAGCGCGCCCCCGGTGAACGTGGCGAGCACCTCCGCGTCCTCGACGCGCACGACCTCGGCCCAGGTGCCGCCCGAGGCGGAACCGCCGACCACGTCGCCGTCGAGGCCGACGGCCGGCGCCTCGCCGCCCCCGGTCGCCCGCAGGTCGGGCGCGGCGGGCGGGTCGAACTCCTCGACCCACACGCCGAGCGTCCGCCGCAGCGGCTCGCCGAGGTACCCGCCGAGCCGCACGTGCAGGTGCTCGTCGACGATGGCGGTGCCGAAGCCGACGACCAGCGTGCCGCCGCCCTCCGCGTACGCGGCGAGGTTCGCAACCTGCGCATCGGACGCGACGAAGTGCGCGGGCGCGACGACCGCGCGGTACGCCGACAGGTCGCCGTCGGCCCGCACGAAGTCGACCGCCAGGCCGAGCGAGGTGAGCGCGTGGTGCCACGCGAACAGCACCTCGAGGTAGGCCACGCTCGTCGGCGACGCGGGCTGCTCGATCGCCCACCAGCTGTCCCAGTCGAGCGCGATCGCGACGCTCGACGGCACGCGGGAGCCCTCGAGGCCGACGCCCTCGCCCGACAGCCGGGCGAGCTCGCCGCCGAGCTGCTCGATCTCGCGCCACACCCGGGTGTCGGTGCCGCCGTGCGGCACCATGCCCGAGTGGAACTTCTCGGAGCCGGCGGCCGACTGCCGCCACTGGAAGAAGAGGATGCCGTCGGCGCCGCGCGCGACCGACTGGTACGACCACGCCCGCATCTGCCCGGGCGCCTTCGCCGCGTTCCGCTCCCGCCAGTTCACCGCGCTCGGCGACTGCTCCATGAGCAGCCACGGCGCGCCGCCGCCGAGCGATCGCATGAGGTCGCGCACCATCGCCGCGTACGGCGTCGATAGCGGG
This sequence comes from Agromyces sp. MMS24-K17, assembly GCF_043950245.1. Classification (GTDB taxonomy): domain Bacteria; phylum Actinomycetota; class Actinomycetes; order Actinomycetales; family Microbacteriaceae; genus Agromyces. The sequence goes on from NZ_CP171640.1 coordinate 4,124,767, forward strand.
TCGGCGGGGTCGGGATACGTGTCGTCGGAGACGACGTCGACGTGCGGCGCCCACTTCCAGTAGTCGACCGGCTTGAAGAATCCCATGAAGTTCGTCGTGATCGGCACGTCGCTGCCGGCGCGGATCACCTCGACCTCGGCGTCGTAGCAGGCGAGCAGCTCGTCGCTCGAGAAGCGGTCGAAGTCGAGCAGCTGCGTCGGGTTGCGGAACGACGGGGCCGCGCTCGGCGGCGAGACCTCGTCGAACGCGTCGTACCGCTGCGACCAGAACGCGGTGCCCCACGCCCGGTTCAGCTCCTCGACGGTGCCGTACCGCGCCTCGAGCCATCCCCGGAACGCCGCCGCCGACACCTCGCAGTAGCAGCGCGAGACGTGGCATCCGTACTCGTTGTTGACGTGCCACAGCTCGAGCGCCGGATGCCCCGCGTACCGCTCGACCATGCGCTCGACCAGGCGCTTCGCGTGCTCGCGGTACACCGGCGAGCTCGGGCAGTACTGCTGCCGGCTGCCGACCGCGAGCCGCACGCCGTCCTCGGTGACCGGCAGTGTCTCGGGGTGCAGCTTCGCGAGCCACGGCGGCGGCGACGCGGTCGCGGTCGCGAGGTCGACGCGGATGCCCCCGGCGTGCAGCGTGTCGAGCACGTCGTCGAGCCAGCCGAAGTCGTACTCCCCCGGCCGCGGCTCGAGCCGCGCCCAGGAGAACACCGCGACCGTCGCGAGGTTCACGCCGCCGCGCTGCATGAGCGTGACGTCCTCGTCCCACACCTCGCGGGGCCACTGCTCGGGGTTGTAGTCCCCGCCGTATCGGATCGTCATTCCTTCACCCCTCCGGTTCCGAGGCCAGACTGCCAGTACCGCTGCAGGAACAGGAACGCGATCACGAGCGGCAGGATCGACACGAACGACCCGGTGATCACCGTCGAGAACACCGCCTGCGAGCCGCCGCCCGCCGACGCGGCCGACTGGATCTGCGCGAGGCCGACGGTGATCGGGTACAGGTCGGACGTGTTCAGCATGATGAGCGGCAGGAAGTAGTTGTTCCACGTGCCGACCAGGGTGAACAGGAACACCGTCACCAGGCCCGGCCCGAGCAGGCGCAGGCCCACCTGCCAGAAGATGCGGAACTCCCCCGCCCCGTCGACGCGGCCCGCCTCGATGAGGCTGTCGGGGATCGCGTCGGCGGCGTACACCCGCATCAGGTACACGCCGAACGGCGTGACCAGCGACGGGATGATGATCGCCCACGGCGTGTCCGTCAGGTTCGCCGCCGAGAACAGCAGGTACGTCGGCAGCGCGAGCGCCGTCAGCGGGATCATGACCGCGCCGAGCGTGACGCTGAACAGCGCCTTCTTGCCCGGGAAGTCGTACTTCGCGAACGCGTACCCCGCCATCGCCGACAGCAGCGTCGCGCCGAAGGCCGCCACCACCGCGTAGAACACGGTGTTCAGCATCCACCGGCCGAAGATGCCGTCGCGGAGCGTGAACACCTCGACGATGTTGTCCCAGAGCTGGAGGCTGTTGCCGAACCAGAGCCCGAACGTCGAGAACAGGTCGGCGTTGTCCTTCGTCGACGAGACGAACAGCCACCACAGGGGCAGCACGAAGTAGAGCACGCAGAGCCAGAGCAGCACGGTGAGCAGGACGCTGCGGCGCTTCTCGGCGGAGTAGGGGCGGAACTTCCGGCCGGGGCGCGGCCGGGACGCCCCCGGCACCACGGCGGCACGGGTCTCGGGCGACGTCATCGCCCCGGTGTTGATGGGTGCGCTGGTCATCGCTGCCCCTTCCGTTCGAGGCGCTCGCGGCGCTGCGTGCCGAGCTGCACGACGTACGACACGATCGCGATCACCAGGCCGAGCAGGAACGCGATCGACGCCGCGTAGTTCAGCTCCTGGTTCACGAACGCGAGGTTGTACGCGTAGTAGTTGGGCGTGAACGAGTTCGTGATCGCGTCGGGGGCGATCGCGTTCAGCAGGCTCGGCTCGTTGAAGAGCTGGAACGAGCCGATGATGGAGAAGATCACCGTCAGCATGATCGCCGGCCGGATCGCCGGGATCTTCACGCTCCACGCCACCCGGAACTGGCCGGCGCCGTCGAGCTCGGCCGCCTCGTACAACTCGGTCGGGATGGACCGCAGGGCGGCGTACATGATGATCATGTTGTAGCCGATGAACTCCCACGTGACGATATTCATCATCGAGCCGAGGATGTTGCCGGCCGACAGGAAGTCGGGCGTGCCGAGGCCGACGGCCCGGGCGATCTGCGCGATCGGCCCGAAGTCGGGACCGTACAGGTAACCCCACATGAGCGTCGCGATCACGGCGGGCACCGCGTACGGCATGAAGATCAGCAGGCGGATGCTCCGCGACCCGCGGGCGCGCCCGCTGTCGAGCGCCAGCGCGAAGAAGAGCGCGAGGCCGAGCATGATCGGCACCTGGATCACCAGGAAGGCCGCGACGCGTCCCAGCCCCTCCCAGAACGCAGGATCGAGGAACGCGCGCACGTAGTTGCCCAGCCCGTTGAACTGGACGCCGCCGATGAGCTTCGACTCGAACAGGCTGAGGTACGCCGAGTAGCCGAGCGGCACCACGAGCATCGCGACGAAGACGACGAAGAACGGGAGGATGAACAGGTACGCCGCGCGATGCTGGCGCCTGGTGGACGGATTGGGGCGTCGCCGGGGCGGCGCGAGGGTGGAGTGCGACACTGCGTCTCCTTCGCTGTGGTGAGGTCGTGCCCTGGTGGTTCGGGGGTGGGGCGTCCGCCCGCCGTCGGCCGGCGGACGCCCCGGGGTTCACTCGGAGGGGGTCACTCGACGGTGAAGCCCTGGTCCTCCGCGTACTTCACGAGCTGGTCCTGCCACGTGTCGAGGGCGGCGGAGATGTCGCCCTTGTCGGCGATCACCTTGCCCATCGTCTCCTCGTAGGAGGAGTACACGTAGTCCATGAACGGCAGCCACTGGAAGTCGGTGTCGACGGTGTCCGAGATCTCGGCGAACAGCTTGTTCACCTGCTGGCCGCCGTAGAACTCCGACTCCTGGTCGACGAACGCCGGGTCGTTCAGCACCGACAGCTGCGGCGGGAACAGGAACTGCTGCGTCGCCAGCTGCATCGCCGACTCCTCGTCGTGGTTGATGAACTGCGCCAGCATGTACGCCGCGATCGGGTTCTTGCTGGTCGCGAGCACCGCGTCGGACGACCCGCCCCAGTTGCCCGAGACCTCCTCGCCCTCGCTCCACTGCGGGAGCGGCGCGGCGCGCCAGAGGCCCGACGTGTTCTCGGCGGTGCCCTGGAGGAACACCGGACCCCACGCCGCGGTCAGCCAGCCGGCGTACTTGCCGTTCGCGAGGCCCTGGTACCACTGGTCGTTGAAGTCGACGTCGGTGGAGATGAGGTCCTGCTGGATGAGGCCGGTCCAGTAGTCGGCGACCTGCTTGGCGTCGTCGCTGTTGACGTCGATCTTGACGGTCTCCTTCCCGTCGTAGCCGAAGGGCTTGACGCCCGCCTGCCAGAAGAACCCGATCATCTGGCCGGCCTGGGTGGCGCCGAGGTTCGAGATGTACGAGCCGGTCGTGTCCTTCACGGCCTTCGCGGCGGTCGCGTAGTCGTCCCACGTGGCGGGCGGCTCCGTGATGCCGGCCTGGGTGAGCAGGTCCTCGCGGTAGAGGTTGCCCATGGGGCCGACGTCCTGCGGGATCGACCACACCTCGTCGCCGGGCGAGACCTGGTTCCACGCCCAGTCGACGTAGTCGCCCGAGAGGTCGTCGGCGCCGTACGGGGTGAGGTCGAGCAGCGACTCGGAGAGCACGAACGACGGGATGTACTGGTACTCGATCTGGGCGACGTCGGGGGCGCCCTCGCCCGCCTCGAGCGCGCTGCGGAGCTTCTGGTAGTGCGCCAGGCCCTGGCCGACGTTCTCGACCTTGACCTTGATCGCGGGGTACTTCTCCTCGAAGAGCGCGACCTCCTGGTCGATGTCGGGCACCCAGGTCCAGAAGGTGAGCTCGGTGGGCGTCTCCATCGCCTTGTCGATGTCCTCCTGGCTCACCGGCCCCGAGGCGGTGCCGCCGCCGGCGTTCGGGGTGCATCCGGTCAGCAGGATGCCGACCGAGACGGCGCCGCACGCCAGCGCCAGTGCTGTTCTCCGTGCCTTCTTCATGATGACTTCTTCCTGTGGTTGGGGGATCGGATGATCCTCTTGGTGCTCACTCCCCTGCGGCGTCGACGAAGGTGCGCGTCGACCACGCCGGGAGGGAGACGTTTGTGCCGGCCTCGAGCGGTTCGCCCGTGACGAGGTCGGTGACGGGGGCGGCGAGTGCCAGGCGCTGCTCCGCCCACCCCCAGTTGAAGGCGAACCACGCGCGGCGGCCGTCGGGCAGCGTGCCCGAGGCGACGGTGACGGGCAGGTCGCGGTCGGGTGCGAGGGCGTCGGCGACGGGCTCGGGCACGGCCCAGCGCACGAGGTCGGCGGCGAGCGCCGGCGACGGCACGGTGCCGACGACGGTCACGCGCCCGTCGCCGTGCGCGGCCGTGGTCGCCGCCGGGAAGTCGCCGAAGCGCGGGTGGTCGTAGGTCGCGAGCACCTCGACGCGGTCGGCGTCGTCGACGATGAGGCCGTCGATCCAGCGGCGGGCGGTGCGGTCGCCGACGGCTCGGGATGCCTCGAGCGGGGCATCCGCCGTCACCGGCACGTCGCCGCGCACGTTGGAGTACTCGTCGTACCGCACGCCGGCGGCCTCGCTGAGGCGCGCGGGCGCGACCTCGACGCGGGCGCGGGCCTCCTCGTCGCCGTAGCCGGTGCGGATGCCGACGACGAGGTGGCCGCCGGCGGCGGCGTAGTCGCGCAGCAGGTCGAGGTCGGCGTCGGATGCCACGTACAGCGCCGGGGCGACGAGCACGGGGAACCGCCGCGCGAGCTCGGCGGCGCCGATCGCCTGCGCCTGCGAGACGTGGAGGATGCGCGACTGGGCGCCCGCCTCGACCACGCCGCGGTGGTAGGCGTCGACGATCTGCTGGTACGACTGCCGGTCGGGCTGCCCGTCTGCGGTCGCGAGCGGCGGGAAGAACTCGAACGCGAAGCGGCTGTCGTTCGACCAGAGGATCGCGACGTCGCCGTCGGGCTCGTACCCGTCGAGCGCGTCGCCGACGGCGGCGAACGCGGCGCCGATCTCGGCGACCTCCTCGTAGACGCGGCCCGGGCGGAGGCTGTGCGGGATGACCCCGCCCCAGTAGGTCTCGGTGCCGTAGGGCAGCGTGTGCCAGTGCCAGTACTCGATCATCGCCGCGCCGCGGGAGACGAACGCGAACGCGGCCTGCGCGAGCTGCCCGGGGTAGGGCGGCAGGTTCAGGTCGGAGCCGCCGATGGACTGCGCGTCGGTCTCGGTGACGAGGAAGCGCGACTGCTTCGACGAGTACAGCCGGTCGGCCTGGCGGAGGAGGCCGGCGACGCCGGAGCTGGTCCACGGGGTCATCGGCTCGAGCTCGCGGGTCGCGTCGAGGTGGTCCTGCATGGCGTAGTACGGGTTGCCCGCGGTGATGTCGAGGGCCTCGACGAGCTGCTCGTCGGCGAGCGCGGGGCGCGGGTACGCGATGCAGGTGGTCACGAACTGCTCGGGCGAGGCGTACTCGCGCACGAGGTCGGCCTGCCAGGCGATGAACTCGGTGGTGAGGTCGGCCTGGTAGCGGCGCCACGCGAGGTCGTACTGCGGCAGCGAGTTGCCGTCGGGCGTCCACAGCTCGGACCAGTCGCTGAGGCGGTGCGACCAGTAGGTGAGGCCCCACTCGCGGTTGAGGGTGTCGACGTCGCCGTACTGCGCCTTGAGCCGGCGCACGAACCGCTGGAAGCTGCCGCGGTTGTGGAAGAGCAGCATGCCGGGCTCGTTGTCGACCTGGAAGCCGATCACGGCGGGGTGGTCGGCATAGCGGCCGACGACGGCGCGGACGACCCGCTCCGCGTGGAACCGGAAGGCGGGGTGCGAGTAGTCGACCTCCTGGCGGGCGCCCCACGGCATCGGCTGGCCGGTGCGCGGCTCGGCGGCGATCTCGGGGTAGGCGGTCTGCAGCCACGGCGGCACCGCGTAGGTGGGCGTGCCGAGGATGACCTTGATGCCCCGGGCGTGCGCGCCGTCGAGCACGGGCTGGAGCCACTCGAGGTCGAACTCGCCGTCGCGCGGCTCCCACGTCGACCACACCGATTCGCCGACGCGGATGACCGTGAACCCGGCCTGCTGCATGAGGTCGAGGTCGGCCTCGGTGCGCTCGTCGCGGTGGTACTCGGCGTAGTAGGCGGCGCCGAAGAGGATGCCGCTGATGGGCTGGCTGGGTCGCGAGTCATTCATCTCGGGTACGTACTCCGTTGTCGTTCGTCCTGGGCTCAGCGGCCGATGTTTTCGGAAACATCCCCGCCGAAATAGAATGTTGTCGATAACATTGCGTCTGTCAAGAGGAAATTCCCATCGCATGACGGGGCCGCTAACGTGAGAGCGCGGCCATCGCCGGAAAGGAGCCGCGCATGGAACCCAGCGGTGCCGCCGCCACGCGCCGGCCGGCCACGATCTACGACGTCGCGCAGGCCGCCGGCGTCTCGCACCAGACCGTCAGCCGGTTCCTGAAGGGGTTCGAGGGCATCCGCCCCGAGACGCGCGAACGCGTCGAGCGCGCCCTCGACGAGCTCGGCTACCGGCCGAACCTCACGGCCCGCAGCCTCAAGTCGGGGCGGTCGCACCGCATCGGCGCGCTCACGCACGAGGTCTCGCACGTCGGCCCGAGCCGCATCGCGCAGGGCGCGAGCGCCGCCGCGCGCGAGGCCGGGTACGTGCTCGACCTCGTCTCCCTCGACGTCGACGACGCGCGCTCCATCGAGGAGTCGCTCGAGCTCATCACCCAGCACGACCTCGCCGGCGTGCTCGCCCTGTCCTCCACCGACGCCATGACCCGCGCGTTCGAGGAGACGAACTTCCGGGTGCCGGCGCTCATCGCCGTGTCGTCCGACGCCGACGGCGGCCGCACCGACCCCGCCGCCGTGCACCTGCGCGACCTCGTCGCCCACCTGGCCGACCTCGGCCACCGCCGGCTCGTGCACATCGCAGGCCCCGTCGAGTGGCCGGCGGCGCGGCTGCGCGTGCGTGCCTACGAGCACGCCGTGCGTGAGCAGGGCCTGGTCTCGCGCGGCGTCCTGTCGGGCGACTGGTCGGCTCGGTCGGGGTACCAGGCGATCATGGCGCTGCCCGCGCTGCCCGACGCGACCGCCTACGTCGCGGCGAACGACCAGACGGCGCTCGGCGTCATGCTCGCCCTGAAGGAACGCGGGCTGCGCATCCCCGAGGACGCCAGCGTGGTCGGCATCGACGACGTCGCCGACGCCGCGTACTACGACCCGCCGCTGACGAGCCTGCATCTCGAGTTCGAAGCGCAGGGCCGGGCCTCGGTGCTCGAGCTCATCGGCCTGATCGAGGGCTCCTCGCGGCCGGCCCAGCGCGAGCCGCAGCACGCCGCGCATGCCGTGCCGTCGGCGCATGCCATCCCGGCGCCGCACGTCGTCGCGCGCGCCTCCTCGGGGCCGGCCCCCGCCTGACGGCAGCCCGTGCGGCCGCGCCGCCTGCGACGTATCCCGTCCACGGGGCATCCGCCGACGAGGCATCAGCCCGCCGGCCGCCCCGTCCCCGCGGTGCCCGGGGCGCACCCGCGCCCCGCGCCCTGCCGTCGGCATCCGACGAGTGTCCAGTTCCTGCGGGTGGGAGCACCACAGACCGACACGAACTGGACACTCGTGCGCTCCACCGCCGCCGCGCGGCGCCGCGGCCACGGCGTGCGCCGCGCCCGCGGTATCCGCCGCGCCCGAAGCATCCTGCGCGCCCGATGCATCCGCCCGCCGCGTCTCCCGCCGTCGGCATCCGACGAGTGTCCGGTTCCTGCGGGTCGGAGCGCCTCCTCCTCGCGCGAACTGGACACTCGACGTTCCGCGGTGCCGGGTGGGCGCGCCGAGCAGCGGGGAACATCGGATGTCTCAAGCGATTCGGCAGGCCTCAGCCGCCTGCTTGGCGCATTCGGCCCGCGAACATAGGATGATTAGGAAAACGTATTCCGCCCGCAGGAAGGACGCCGATGTCCCGCACCCCCGAAGCCCGCGCCGCCCACTCCCCCTGGAAGCCCGTCGGCGCGACCGGCCGGCCGCTCCCGGCATGGGCGACCGACGCGACGCTCGGCATCTTCGTGCACTGGGGCACGTACTCGGTGCCCGCCTGGGCGGAGCCGAGCGGCGCCCTCGGCGCGGTGCCCGACGACGAGTGGTTCGCGCACAACGCGTACGCCGAGTGGTACGCGAACACGATCCGCATCCCCGGCTCCCCCGCCGCCGACCATCACGTCCGCGAGTACGGCGGCGCACCCTACGAGGCGTTCCTCGACGCCTGGCGCGCCGAGGCCTACGACCCCGCCGACTGGGCGCGCCTGTTCGCCGCCGTCGGTGCCGACTACGTCGTGCCGACCACGAAGCACCACGACGGCGTCGCCCTCTGGGACGCCCCCGGCGCCGGCGATCGCACGACCGTCGCACGAGGCCCCGCCCGCGACCTGATCGGACCGCTCGCCGACGCCGTGCGCGCCGAGGGCCTGCGCTTCGGCGTCTACTACTCGGGCGGCCTCGACTGGGCCGTGACCGACTTCCCGCCGCACCGCTCGACCGCCGACCTCGAGCGGTTCCGCCCGAAGGACGCGGCCTACCACGCCTACGCCGCCCGCCAGGTCGCCGACCTCGTCGAGCGCTACCGGCCCGACGTGCTGTGGAACGACATCGACTGGCCCGACGCGGGCAAGGCACCCGGGCTCGGCTCGCTCGACGCGCTCATCGCGCGGTACCGGGAGGCCGTGCCCGACGGCATCGTGAACGACCGCTGGGGCGCCGACGTCTGGGACTACCGCACGAGCGAGTACGACGCGCACACGGGCAACGAGGCGGAGCCGGGCTGGGAGCACTGCCGCGGCCTCGGCTTCTCGTTCGGCTTCAACCGGGTCGAGGACGCGTCGCTGACGCTCTCGCCGCGCGAGCTCGCCCGCCTCTACGCCGACGTCGTCTCCCGCGGCGGCCGGCTGCTGCTGAACGTCGGCCCGACCGCGGCCGGCGAGATCCCCGCGGTGCAGCGTCGCACGCTCGAGGGCGCGGCGGGCTGGCTCACCGCGGTGAAGCCGCATACCGCCGGGCGGGGGCCGGTCGCCGCCGACGGCGTCGAGACGGATGCCGCGTGGTGGCGCGCGTGGGCCACGCCCGAGCACGTCGTGGTGGTCGTCGACGGGCCCGGGGCATCCGTGCGGGTGGGCGACGACGTGCTCGCAGGGCGCGAGGCGATCGTCGTGCCGCTGCCGGCCGCCTGAGGCCGTGCCGCGCCGTCAGGCGCTGAGTCCGAGGTCGTCGGCCACGACCCGGCGGTGCGGCACGCCGCCCGCGAGCCAGGTCTCGAGGTCGTCGAGCGCGGCGTCGGCGAGGCGCCGTGCCTCGGTGCCGACCGATCCCGCGAGGTGCGGCGTGATCACCACGTTGGGCAGGTCGTACAGTCCCGAGTCGGCCGGCAGCGGCTCGGGGTCGGTCACGTCGAGCACGGCGTCGAGGCGGCCGGCCCGGCACTCGGCGAGGAGGGCGTCGTGGTCGACGAGTGCGCCGCGGGCGGTGTTCACGATCGTGGCGCCGTCGCGGAGGGCGGCGAGCTCACGGGCGCCGATCATCCGCCGGGTGGCGGGAAGCTCGGGCGCGTGCAGGGAGAGGACGTCGACGGCGGGCAGCAGGTCGACGAGGGGCACGAGCCGGGCGCCCGCCGCGGCGACCTCGTCGGCGTCGGCGACCGGGTCGGCGACGAGCACGTCCATGTCGTCGAGCCCGCGGAGCAGGTCGACGACGCGCCGGCCGACGCGCGAGAAGCCGACGACGCCGATGCGGCGGCCGAGGTTGCCGACCCGCAGGTCGGGCGCGTGCGCGGTCGGCGACCAGTCGGCGAAGGCCGCCCGCGGGTCGCGGAACGCGCGGAGCGCGCCCTTGTTCGCGAGCACGATCGCGGCGACCGTGAACTCGGCGACGGGCACGGCGTTGGCGTCGGCCGCGGTGGTGACGAGCACCCCGCGGCGCCAGAGGTCGTCGCTGACCAGGCCGCGCACCGAGCCGGCGCAGTGGAACACGGCGTGCAGGCGGGGCATCCGCGCGAGGCGTTCGGCGGTGAGCCGGGGCGCTCCCCACGAGGTGAGGAGCACCTCGACCGAGGCATCCGCCTCCCCCACGTCGACGAGGGCACGCAGCCGCTCGAGCCGGGCGGCGTCGAACAGCAGCTCGCGGGTGTCGTCCGCCATGAGCAGCGCGGCGCGGGGTCGTTCGTGGGCCATGGGGCACTCCGATCGGTGGGCCGGCGATTGCGTCGTCGCGGTCGCCGGGAGAGGCTGGTCGAGGACTTCGAGATTAGTGACAAGCGATTATCGATTAGTGTACGTTGTCACTGGCCCCACCACAGAGTCGTGCACACGAGAGGATCGATGATGATCAAGAGACGCACCATTGCCGCGATGAGCGCCGTCGCGGCCGCCACCCTCGCCATGACCGCCTGCGCGGGCGGCGGCGCGGCCGACGACGACGGCACCACCGAGGTCAGCCTGCTCGTCAACGTCACCCCCAACCTGACCGAGGAGTTCTGGAACGACCTCGTCGCCCCCTTCGAGGAGGCCAACCCCGAGATCGACGTCGTCATCCAGAACCCCGGCGCCGAGGGCGTCGCTGCGGCCGTGCCGCGCCTGCTCGCCGCCGGCGACGCGCCCGACATCGTGCAGTCGATGCCGCCGTCGGTCGAGCTCGCGCCCGAGCTCGTCGACCTCTCCGGCTACGACTGGGCCGCCAACGGCCCCCTCGCCGACCAGTACTCGATCGACGGCGAGATCTACATGGCCGGTATCGGCTTCCAGCTCCAGAGCCTCTGGTTCTACAACGTGCAGGCGTTCGCCGACGCCGGCATCGAGGAACCGCCGACCACGATCGAGGAGCTCGACGCCGACCTCGCGAAGCTGAAGGACGCCGGGTGGACGCCGATCCAGACCGGCGGCGACTGGATGACGAGCCACTCGCTGCAGACCCTCGGGCTGCCGTCGATCATCGCCGAGCACCCCGACTGGTACGGCGAGATGAGCTCGGGCGACCTGACCTTCAGCGACACCTACGGCGACTCGGTCGACCGCTACGCCGACTGGGTGGCCTCCGGGTACTTCAACGCCGACGCGCTCGGCGTGAAGTACGCCGACGCCGAGCAGAACTTCCTCGCCGGCAACGCCGCGCTCTACCCGATGGGCAGCTGGTTCGCCGGCACCGAGGCGAAGACCCCGGATGCCCCGGAGATCGGCGTGTTCCGCGGCCCCGCCGTCGAAGGCGTCGACCACCCGGCCATGGGCGCGAACATCGCGAGCCCGTACATGATCCTGCAGGCCTCGGAGCACCAGGACGCGGCGGCGAAGCTCGTCGAGTTCCTCGTCACCGACGAGGACGCGGTGATCGCCCAGCTCGAGGTCGACGGCAACTTCCGCGACGGATACGAGTACGAGACGACGCCCCTCGGCGAGCAGCTCGCCGAGATCGTCGCCGGCACCTCCGCCGAGGACTACACCCCGACGGGCCAGGGCTACGGCGAGCGCACCCTGCCCAGCGGCTACTCGACCGAACTGAACGCCCAGGCCCAGGCCTTGCTGGGCGGCACCTCTCCGGCCGACGTCCTCGCCGCGATGGACGCCTGGTTCGCCGCGAACGCGGGCTGACCGGCCCGACCAGACCCCGGGCGCGGCGTCGCACTCCCTTCGCCGCGCCCGGCTCCCCCTCACGACGACGGAGGTCCACCCATGGCCGACACCGCGACCGGCACGCCCCGCGTGCTGCGCACCCCGAGCCCCGCCCGCTCCGGCAGCTCGAAGGCGCTCCTGGCCTGGCGGGCCCGCCTGCCCGGCTTCCTGATGGGCGCCCCGGCGGTGCTCGTCTTCCTGGCGATGTTCATCGTCCCGATGATCCTCGCCTTCGTGCTCAGCCTGACCGACTGGAACGGCTACAGCCTGAACCTGAACTTCATCGGGTTCGAGAACTACCTGCACGCGTTCCAGAACCCCCGCACCATCGACGCGGCGGTGTTCACGTTCGTGCTGGCCCTGTTCGGCACCGTCCTGTGCAACGTCATCGGCCTCGCCATCGCCGCCCTCATCGCCGGACCCGGCCGGGCGAACACCGTGATGCGCACGATCTTCTTCTACCCGTACATCATCAGCGCGCTGATCATCGGGTTCCTGTGGTCGGCGATACTCGCCCCGCAGGGCGTGGTGAACAGCCTGCTCGGGCAGGTCGGCATCCCGGCGCTGCCGTTCCTCACCGACATCACGTTCGCCAAGGCGAGCGTCATCCTCACCATCGTCTGGTCGCACTTCGGCTTCAACATGATCCTGTTCCTGGCGGGCATCAAGTCGGTGCCGGTCGAGTACTACGAGGCGGCCACGGTCGACGGGGCGACCCGCTGGCAGCAGTTCCGCAACGTCACGATGCCCCTCATCGCCCCGGTGCTCACGGTGAACCTCGTGCTCACCCTCGTCGGCCTGCTGAAGGCGTACGACATCGTGCTGGCCCTCACCGACGGCGGCCCGGCCGCCTCGACGCAGACCATCGTCTACCAGGTGCTCAAGGACTCGTTCGCGCAGGCCGACCTCGGCTTCGGTGCGGCCCAGTCGGTGATCCTCCTCATCGTCACGGCCGTCATCGGACTCGGGGTGACGCTGGCCCGCCGCGGCGCCGAGAAGAAGGTGACCGACTGATGACCCTGACCACGCAGACCACGGTGAACCCGGCGGCCGAGCTCCTGCTCGCCGACCCGACCGAGGTGGGCGGCCGGCGCCGGCGGCGCCGTCGCGACCGCGACCGTCCCGCCCCGGCGAGCATCCGCGGCAACCCGATCGCGCGGATCGCGAAGTGGGTCGTGCTCACGGCCGTCGCGATCGTCATGCTGGTGCCCCTGTACATCATGGTGATCAGCGCTTTCAAGCCGCAGGAGGAGATCATCCGGCACCCGCTGGCGATCACCCCCGACATGTTCACCCTCGACTACCTGCTCGACGCCCTCACCAGCGAGAAGTTCAACGTCGTCGGCGCGTACGGCATCACCCTGCTGTTCGTCGCCCTGGTGAACGTGTGCTGCATCGCCCTGTCGGCGCCGGTCGCGTACGTGATCGCCCGCGGCCGGACGAAGTGGCACCTCGGGCTCCTGCTGCTGTTCGTGTCGGGCCTGTTCATCCCCGGCCAGGTGACGCTCATCCCGGTCGTGTTCGTGCTGCGGGTGCTCGGCCTGATCAACACGATCCCCGGCTTCATCCTCTTCGAGACCGCGGCGACGCTGCCGGTGACGATCTTCCTGTTCGCCGCGTACCTCCGCACCGTGCCGCGTGACATCGACGAGGCGGCGGCGCTCGACGGCGCCGGGCGCATCCGCGCCTTCTGGTCGTGCATCTTCCCGATCATGCGGCCGGTGGTCGCGACCGTCGTCGTGCTCAACTCGATCGGCGTGTGGAACGACTTCGTCAGCCCGCAGATCATCCTCGGCCCGAGTTCGGGCATCTACACGGTGACGACCGGCGTCTACGCGGCGGTCGGCGAGTTCTCCACCGACTACACGACGGTGTTCCCGACACTGCTGCTGGCGATCGCGCCGGCCGTCGTGTTCTTCATCGTCATGCAGCGGCACATCATCGGCGGCCTGGTCGCCGGGGCGACGAAGGGCTGAGCCGTGACCGACCACCCCCGCATCCGCACCACGCCGCTCCGCGAGGTCCCCGCCTGGGCGGTGCTCGAGCGCCGACTGTTCGACGAGATCGAGCAGGCGTGGCGCGAGTTCTCCGCCCGGTACTGCGAGCCCGACGGCCGCATCCGGTTCGCGGCGGGCTTCGAGGACCGCGACGGCGTCGACGACCTGTACAAGCCGTTCTTCAACTGGCCGGCCTTCCATGCCCTCGGCGGCAGCGACGAGGTGCTCGTCGCGGCGAAGCACCACTGGGAGGGCGTGACCGCACAGCTCTCCGAGGCGGGCATGCTGACCGGCGAGTACGAGAACGGGTACGACTGGTTCCACCAGGGCGAGTCGCTGCTGTTCTTCTACGGACTGTGCGCCGCCGACCCGGCCGACGACGCCTTCGCCGACCGCGCCCGCCGCTTCGCGGAGCTCTACACCGACCCCGCGAACGGCAACTACGACGCCGAGCGCAACCTGATCCGAGCCCCGCACACGGGCGCACTGGGCCCGCTGCCCGGCCTCGGCCCGGAGTGGCAGGCGTACTCGGCGAGCCGAGCCGACATGCGGCCGTACGGGCTGCCGCTCGAGCACCTGCCCGGCATCGAGCGCTGGGAGGACCTGGCGGACCCGGCCCACGCCGAGGCGATGGGCCGTGCGATGCAGCGGCTCGCGGCCGGCGACGTCCCGGTGAACCTCGCCGCGACGAGCCTGGTCGCGAATCGCTGGCTGTTCGACGGCGACGCCGAGTCGGCCGACTGGGTCGTGCGGTACGTCGACGGATGGCGCGACCGGGCGGCGGCGAACGGCGGGCTCCTGCCCGACAACGTGGCCCCCGACGGCACCGTGGGGGGCCTGCACGAGGGCCGCTGGTACGGCGGCCACTACGGGTGGGGCTGGCCGCACGGCCTGCACTCGGTCGGCATGTCGACGCTCGTCGGCGGGCTCAACGCCGCGTTCGTCTCGGGCGACGACGGCGCGCTCGACCTCACCCGCACGATGCTCGACACGGTGCTCGAGCACGCGGTCGTCGCCTCGGTCGAGGAGACCCCGTTCAGCCTGCGCGGCGGCGCGCTCGCGCGGCTGGGGGCGGATGCCTCGAAGCCGTCGCTGCTCGTGCCGTACCGGTACGGCCGCAACGGCTGGTTCGACTTCGGGCCGATGCCGCTCGAACTGCCGACCTGGCTGTGGTGGTGGACGCGCGACCCCGCCGACCGGGCCCGGCTCGACCGCGTGCTCGATGGGCTCCCCGAGACCGACGAGCCCGTGCAGGCGTTCCGCGACAAGGCGGAGGCCGGGCACGAGGCGCCGTGGATCGCGTTCCTCGACGGCGAGCTGCCCGACTACCCGGTCCGGGCGCTGTCGATGGCGCTCGGCCAGGTGGCCCGACGGCTCGCGGTGATGGACGCCGAACCGATCGACCCGGCGAACGTGCACCTGCACTTCTGGCAGCGCGCCAACCCCGTCGTCACGGAGGTGCTCGGCCAGCTCATCACGGGCACCCCGCAGGTGCTCTACAACGGCGGCCTGCCGTTCGCGGCCGTGGCCTACGAGGACGCCGACCGGAACCGCCCGGGCCTGCCGCCGGACGTCGCCGCCCTGGTCACCCGCCTCGACGCCGACCGCATCGAGCTCGAGCTCGTGAACCTCTCCCCCGCCCGGGCCCGCCGGGTGCGGGTTCGGCCGTCCCGGTTCGGGCAGCAGCGGCTCGTCGCCGTCGCGTCCCGGGGCGAGCGCGACGGCGTGTGGCCGGGGCGCTCGACGGCGTACGCGTCGACCCCGGGCGAGCCGTTCGAGGAGGTCGTCGAGCTCGAGGCATCCGATGTGCTCGTCGAGCTGCCGCCCTCGCACCGCGCCTCGCTCGTGCTCGTGACCGCCCCGCAGGCGGGCCTGCCCCGCCACGCGGGTGCCCGCGCGGCCGTCGCCGCGGGGGCGGGCGGATGACCCGCGCGACACCGCGACCCCACCAGACCGGCACCGACCGTTCCACCCCACCGAGGAGGACCCCATGACCGACATCGCTCCCGAGCCGACCCGGCCCGCCGTCCAGCTGCCCGTCCGCGGCGGCGAGTTCCGGCGCGCCGACGCCGACACCATCGCCGGCCTCGAGCGGGTGTCGTCCGCCACCGCCTGCGCCAAGCTGCACGGGCTCGGCGTGACCCGCTCGTTCGTCGAGGGGCCACGGCCCCTGCAGCCGGGCCAACGGGTCGTCGGGTCGGCGATCACGCTCCAGTTCATGCCGCAGCGCGAGGACCTCGCCTCCGGCCTCGGCCAGGAGTACGTCGAGCGGCACACCGCGCTCTGGGCGGTGATGGAGACCGTGCAGCCGGGCGACGTGCTCGTCATCCAGGCGTACGGCAGCACCTACTCCGGCTGCATCGGCGACATCCTCGCGCGGTACTTCCTGCGAAAGGGCGGCGTCGGCATCGTCGTCGACGGCCGCATCCGCGACTCGGGTCGCATCCGCGAGCTCGGCCTGCCGGTCTGGTCGACCGGCGTGACGCCGCACTACGCGTCGCAGTCCGAGCTGTTCCCGTGGGCGTACGACGTGCCCGTGGCGGTCGGCGGGGCACTGTGCCTGCCGGGCGACCTGGTCGTCGCCGACGACGACGGGCCGGTGATCATCCCGCAGGCGATGGCCGGGGAGGTCGTCGACGACGCCCGCGACCACGAGGAGTGGGAGGTCTTCAGTCGGCACCGGCTCGACGAGGGCGCCCGCCTCAGCGACTACTACCCGCTCACCCCCGATACCCGCGAGGAGTACGAGACGTGGCGTTCCGCCCGAGCCTTCGCCCGCTGACGCCCGTCGCGGGCGCGTCCGACTCGTTCGGGCTCGGCTGCGCCCCGATCGGCAACCTGTACGAGCCGGTCGCCGAGGAGGCGGCGGATGCCACGGTCGGGCGCGCGCTCGAGCGGGGCATCCGCTTCTTCGACACCGCGCCGCACTACGGCGCCGGCGTCAGCGAGGTCCGGCTCGGCCGCGCCCTGGCGGGCGTCGACCGCGACACGGTCGCGATCGCGACGAAGGTCGGGCGGCGGATCGTGGACGCCGACGGCACGGAGGTGCCCATCGGGGCGACCGGCGCCGGCACGGTCGGCGACCTGAGCCGCGACGGCGTGCTGCGCAGCCTCGAGGGAAGCCTGCGGCGGCTCGGCACCGACCGCATCGACCTGCTGTACCTGCACGATCCGGAGGACGTCGACCAGGCACTCCGCACCGCGATTCCGACGCTGGCGGACCTGCGCGACCAGGGGGTCGTCCGTGCGGTCGGCGTCGGCATGGTGTGGAACCCGCCGCTCGCGCGCTTCGTGCGGGAGGCGCCGATCGACGTCGTGATGATCGCCGGCCGGATCACCCTGCTCGACCGGACCGCCGACGACGACCTGCTGCCGGCCGCGCGCGAGCACGGCGTCGGCGTGGTCGCGGCGGGCGTGTTCAACTCGGGCATCCTCGCCGACCCCGTGGGCAGCCCCTTCTTCGACTACAAGCCGGCCCCGCGTGAGCTCGTCGATCGCGCCCGAAGGCTGCGCGATGTCTGCGAGGCGCACGGGGTCGCCCTGCCGCACGCGGCCGCACGCTTCCCGCTCCGCCGCGAACCCGTCGAAGCCGTCGTCGTCGGCGCGCGCACGCCAGCCGAGGTCGACGACTTCGCCGACGGCGCCGCCGCGCCGCTGCCCGAGGCGCTCTGGGCGGAACTGGAGCGCGCGTGACCGGTCCCGCGCCGGCGGGCATCGTCGACGCCCACGTGCACCTGTGGGACGTCGACCGCATGCGCCTGTCGTGGTGGCGCCCCGAGCTTCGCCTGCCCCGGGCCGCCACGACGGGCGCCCTGCGGGACGCGGCGCGCGCCGTGACCGCGCCTCGGCCCGTGCGCGGCGCGATCGCCGTGCAGGCGGCCGACACGCTCGGCGAGGCGGCCTGGCTCGCCGGCGTCGCCCTCGGGGACCCGTTCGTGCGCGCCGTCGTGCTGCAGTACGACGCGCGGTCGGATCCCTCGGCGTGGGCCGGCATGGCCCAGCCCGTCGTCGACGGCGGCCGGGCGTCGGTCGCCGGCATCCGGCTCGCGACGCCGGGCGGTGCGGCCGACTTCGGCGACGTCGCCGGCCTGGACGCGCTGTGCGACGGGCTCGCGGCCACCGGCCGCGTGCTGGAGCTCCTGATCCGCGCCGAGCAGCTCCCTGCGGCGGCCGCGCTCGCGCGGAGGCATCCGGAGCTCGCCGTGGTCGTCTGCCACCTCGCGATCGGCGGCGACGCCCCCGACCCGGCCTGGCGGCGCGCGATCGGCGCGTTCGCGGCCGAACCGAACGCCTCGGCGAAGGTCTCGGGGCTCGTCCGCGACGAACCGGGCGACGCCGCCCGAGTGCGCGCCATCGTGCACCACGCCGTCGATGCGTTCGGCGCCGACCGGCTCCTCTTCGGCAGCGACTGGCCGATCAGCGCCCGCTTCGCCGACTACGACGTGGTGGTACGTCGCACCGCGGCCGCGCTCCCCGACCTCGACGACGCCGCTCGCGCGGCGTTCTGGTCGGGTACGGCGACGCGGCGCTACGCGCTCGCCACGGCGTGACCCGCTACGCGCTCGCCTCGGCCTGGGCCGGCGCCGCCGCCTGCTCCGGGTCGTCGAGCAGGGTGCCTGCCGCATGCGCGCGGAACAGCCGGGCGGATGCCTCGCCGTCGCCGGACTCGAGCACGTCGAGGAGGCTCCGGTGCCAGTCGGCGACCTGGTGCCAGTCCCCCGCGAACTTCGGGTCGCCGAGCACGTGCATCGAGCGCAGGCTGGGCTCGATGATGTCCCACATGCGGGGCAGGTAGGCGTTGCCGCTCGCTTCGATGACGGTGCGGTGGAAGGTGAAGTCGAGCTCGCGGAACTCGGTGAGGTTGCGCTCGACCGCGGCGTCGTGCATGCGGTCGATGAGGGCGACGAGCCGGGCCCGGGTGTCATCGTCGAGCCGGCCGCAGGCGAGCTCGCCGGCGAGCCCCTCGAGGGCGCTGCGGGCGACCTTGGCCTGTTCGGCCTCCTCGTCGGTGTAGCTCGCGACGAAGTTGCCCTGGTGGCGGATGTGCGTCACGAGGCCCTCGTGGGCGAGGCGCTTGAGGGCGTCGCGCACGGGCGCCTGGCTCACCTGGAGCCGGCGGGCGAGCTGCGACTCGACGAGCTGCTCGCCGGGGGCGAGCGTCGTGTCCTTGATCATCGACTTGATCAGGTCGTAGATCTGGTCAGACAGCAGCCCGCGCTTGAGCCCGGTGAGGGTGCTGAGCGGGTCGGTCACGGGATTCAGCCTACTTCATAATCGACAATCGTTAATGGGCGCCACGCTCCGGTGTCGGCCGATGACGGCCGATGTCCGCCGGTGTCAGGCGGTGGTGTCAGGCGGAGGCCGCGCCGGTGTCGTACGCCTCGAGCCAGGCCTCGGCGATGAGGCGGGAGCCCTCCGGCGTCGGGTGCACGCCATCGGGCGCGATCGACGCGGGCGACGACGCGGCGCCCGCCGCGGTCAGGATCTCGTGCAGCGACACGAGCGCGGCGCCGGTCTCCTCGGCGATGCGGCGGACGGCGGCGCGCTTGCCGTCGAGGTCGTCGAGCCAGCCCGCCTGGTCGTCGCGCACCGGCAGGAAGAAGGGCTCGACGAGGATGACCCGCCCGCCGCCGTCCGCGAGGAGCCGGCGGTACGTCGCCTCGAACGCCTCCGCGCTCGTCGGGTCGTCCTGGTCGTAGCGGCGCCACATGTCGTTCACGCCGACGAACACCGTGAGCACGTCGGCACCCTCGGCCGCCACGTCCGTCCCCCAGCGACGCTCGAGGTCGACCGCGCGGTTGCCGGCGATGCCGGCGTTCACGATGCGCACGGATGTCCCGCGCCTGGCGAGTTCGTCGGCCACGAGCTGCACGTATCCGTCGCCGAGCGAGGCGGGATCGGCGCGGTCGCGGCCGGCGTCGGTGATCGAGTCGCCGACGAAGACGAGGGTGGCGGGATGGGTCATGTCGCTCCTTCGCGGTTCGGCGCCATCCTAGGCAGCGCCGGGTGGATGGGACAGGTCCGGTGGTCGAGGAGCGCCGACGCGGCGCGGCGACGCGCATCGCGACGTGGTGCACGGGTTCGACCGGGCACCGGCGCGCCTCCTCGACCACCGGAGCCGATCACCTCACCGTCACCGTCACCGGCTTGGACGCCGTCTCGCCGTTCGCGTTCGCGAACACCGCGACGAGCGCATGCTCACCCGGCGCGAGCCCGGTCAGCTCCACCTTCGCCGACTGCGCCGACGGCGTCGCCGCCGCCAGCTCCCCCGAACCGACGACCGTGCCGTCGAGCTCGAACCGGTACGAGGTCGCGTTCGTGCCCCACCAGAGGTTCGCGGTCGCCGTGAACGCCGCCGCCCCCTTCTTCTGGTCGGTGCTCACCACCGGTACGCCCGGCGCCGCATCCACCACCTTCACGGTGGTCGACGTCGTCGCGGTCACCCCCTTGGAGTTGACGAGCTCGCCGGTGTACACGTACGTGCCGTTCGGCTTGCCCTCGAAGGTGGCACCGGTGGTCTGCGTCATGCCCGCGGCCGGCCCGAGCGGCTTCGTCGCGACGAGCACCCCGTTCTCGTACAGCTTGAACGTGCTGCCGGGGACGCCCCACCAGAGGTTCATCACGACGTCGTAGTTCCCGTCGTGCAGGCCGGTCTCCCAGCCGCTCGTGTTCGACAGCGTGCCGACGCCCGGAGCCGCGGTCGCGCCGTCGTCGACGACGACCGGCTGCAGCCGCAGCGCCTGCTGCTCGACGTAGTGGTACACGTTCAGGTACCCCTCCGCACCGATCTGGTTCGCCTGGTCGGCGTCCAGGCCGCTCCAGACGGTCGACCCGTCGACCCGCAGCACGAGCCGCGTGCCCTCGTCGACCACCGCGGTGCCGAACTCGATGACGTGCTCCTCCCCCGCGGTGATCGCGGTGTTCGGGATCACGTCGAGCATCGTCTGCTTCGGCTTCCAGCTCTGGAACTCGATCTGGTCCTCCTTGATCACCACCAGGTAGCCGCGGTTCCCGTTCACCCAGGCCGGGTCGCCCGGCCGGTCAGAGTGCACGGCGAAGCCGAACCATCCGCCGTCGAACCCGTCGACCTTCGAACGGAACCTCAGCAGCCCGTCGCCGAACTCCTCGGCTCCGTAGCCGTAGACGCCCTCGCCGTCGATCCGGAGCGTGCCCTCGTCGAAGTCGACCGCGTCGACCGCGGGCCAGCCGGCCGCATCCGACAGCTGCGGGCCGAGCTCGATCACCGGATGCTCCGCCTCGCGCACCTCGATCGTCGAGGTCGCCGAGATCGAGGCATCCGCCTGCGCCGTGGCCGTGATCCGGGCCGTGCCGGCGGCCAGCGCCGTCACCTCGCCGGTCTCGTCGACCGTCGCCACCTCGGGCGCGTCCGAGGTCCACGCGACCCGCGGGTTCGTGGCGTCCGCCGGTGTGACCGAGACCTGCAGCTGTCGTCGCTCGCCCGGCTCGAGGCTCGCCGAGGACGGGTCGACCCGCACCCCGGCGACCGGGGTGGCGACGATCGAGAACCGCACGTCGTCGAAGTCCAGCGCGCTGAACTTCTCGACGTAGAACCCGACCTTGCCCTTCGCCGTCGCCGACGGATTCGGGCCGTCGATGACGAGCTCGCCGTCGACGAACACCCGGATCGAGGAACCCTGCACGATCATCCGCACGTCGTAGGCGGTATTCGGGGCGAGCCGCTCGCCGACGGGGAGCGTCACCTCCTTGCGCACCTGCCACTGCGGTCCGTAGATCGTCCACTTGGAGCCCGCGGCCGAGTCGCGGTACCGCACGAACCCGCCGGGCGTGGTGCCGGTGCGGTCGTACATCAGCAGGATCGCCCCCTCGGGCACCTCGGCCGGCGTGCGCACCTCGTATTCGAGCACGTACTCGCCGAACTCCCGCGGCAGTTGCGAGTTCGCGCCGTTCCTGATGCGGTAGACGTGGTCGCCGTCGGCCGTCTCGGCGATGCTCCGGTTCGGGTCGACGGGCCAGCCGTTCGCGCCGGTCTCGAAGTCGGTGAAGTGCATCACGCCGTCGCCGTCGGCCACGACGACGAGCGCCTCGTCGGTGATCGCCGGGTCGGCCACCGACGCGACCGTGATCGTCGTCTCGCCCGGGGCGAGCGCGGTGATCGTGCCGGCGGCGTCGATCGTGGCGACGTCGGGGGCGCTCGACGCGTACGTCACGCGGACGTCGCTCGCGTTCCATGGCACGGCCTCGGCGCCGAACGACGCGGTCTTGCCGAGGTCGACCGTGAACTGGTCGGCCGGCAGGTGCAGCGCGTCGAGCGCGACCGAGTCGGGGCTCGTCGGCGAGCCGACCTTCCCCTGCAAGCCGATCTCCTCGAACGGGATCGGCTCGAAACCGGGCACCTGGGCGAACACGGCCGCGTCGTCGGCGAGGCGGAAGTCGCCCGCCTGCCAGTCGACGAAGCCGGGGTCCTCGGCGGCGACCCAGTTGTCGGCGTAGTTCATGAGGTTCTTCACGTCACGGGCGCCGTGTTCGTTGACCTGCGGCGAGCGGGTGAGCGTCGGGTTCCAGGTGACGTTCCGCTCGAACACGTTGTTCGCCGGGAAGTAGTGGTTCTCCTCGAGGAAGCCGAGGAGCTCCGGGTACTTCTCCGCGTACGGCGTGCCGACGAACCCGTCGTTGTCCTCGAACAGCTTCACCCAGCCCGGCCGGTAGGAGGTGTCGACGGTGTTGCCGGGCTGGTCGCCCATCCACATCTCGTAGTTGTCGTAGGGCACGTGGGTGTCGATGAAGACGTTGTTGCGGGCCGTGATGTAGTCGCCCGACCCGCTCTTGATCGCGTCGTTGCCCATCCGGTAGAACACGTTCTGCTCGATGGTGAGGCCCATCGTCAGGTTGTCCGGGTAGATGCCCTCGACGCCGAGCCGTCCCACGCCGGTGTCGTGGAAGTAGTTCTGGCGGATGACGGTGCCGCGCTGCTGCGGCGTCGCGCCGGCGTTCATGTAGATCGCCCCGAGGTCCTGGAACGTCTTGCACAGGTCGTAGATCTCGTTGCGCTCGATGAGGTGGTCGTTGCCGTGCACGATGATGCCGGGATGCGGCGCGTCGTGGATCTCGTTGCCGCGGGCGATGTTGCCGACCCCGTCGAACATCACGCCCGGGTTGTACGCCTTGTGGTAGTACGCGAAGTCGTGGATGTGGGAGTTCTCCACTCGGTTGCGGCCGGGCTCCAGGGTGGCCTTGTCGCCGCCCTGCAGCACGACGGGCACGCCGCCGATGTGCGAGAGCTCCGACGAGATCACCGCGTGGTCGCGCCCGCCACGGTTCACCGGGATGCCGTCGTAGGTGTAGCGGCCGGGCGAGTTGATCAGCACGCCGCCGTCGGCGAAGTTGCGGATGTCGCTGTTCGCGATGGTCACGTGGCTGCCGCCGAGGATCACGGCCGCGTTCGCGCGCCCGTACTCGAGCACGAGGTCCTGGAAGGCGACGTACGAGGTGCCGTCGGTGCGGAGCATCGGCTCCTGCAGCATGGTGACGGTGGCGTCGGCGTCGCCGCCCAGGAACGCCTGGTTCGGCAGGTAGTAGAGCACGCCGGCGTCGCGGTCGATCCAGTACTCGTTCGGGGCGTCGAGCTCCTCGAGGAGGTTCTCGGCGAAATGGAAGTCCTCGAACCAGGTCTTCATGAGGCCTGACATCTCGCCGTAGCGGAGGGTGATGGTCTTCGCCTCGGTGTCGATCGCGGCGATCTTGTTGTACGACCACTCCCAGCTGTAGCCGAAGATGCCGTCGAGCCAGATGTCGTCGGCCTGGGTCCAGTACTGCGGGCGGTCGTAGGCGTAGCTGAACGTGCCGCCGCGATCCTGGAGGTCGGCGTCCTTGCGGGTGGGGCCGACGTCGAGGATGTCGTCCATCTGCACGGTGCCGGCGTTCGGCCAGCGCGCGAGGGTCATGCCCTCGCCGCCGACGTAGAGCTCCATCGGCGGCACGGTGCTGATGTCGTTCGCCTTCCAGTAGCCGTGCCGGCTGAGCTGGCCGTAGTCGGTGATGCCGGCCGCGGCGAGGTCGAGCGCGAGCACCCTGCCGCGCGCCGACTCGTCGATGATGCGGTCGAGCACGGCTTGGTCGGTGACCGGGGCGAAGCCGTCGCGGTCGAGTTCGAGGCCGCCGCTCAGGCGCACGGTCTCCCCGGGATAGGCGCGGTAGGCGATCGGCGCGTCGGCGGTGCCCGAGTCCTGGGCGCCGAGCTCGAACGCCTCGGTACGCGGGTAGGTGCCGCCGCGGAGGTACACGGTGACGCCGCCGTCGGGCAGCGGGCCGTCGGCCTGCAGGTCGCGGATGGCGTCGCGCGCGCCCTCGAGGGTCTGCAGCGGGGCGTCGGCGGCGCCGGATGCCCCGTCGTCGCCGTCGGTGGCGACGTAGAGCTCGGCCCCGGTCGCCGCCGAGGCGGTTGCGGCCGGGTCGGGCGCCGCGTGCGCCGCCGTCGCCGTTCCGGCGACCAGCAGGCTCGCGAGCGCGAGTGCGGAGAGTGTTCGCTTCATTGCGAGGGTTCCAGCCCTTCTGGGAGTTGACCGCGACGTGGCGCGGTGCTCGAGCATTCGGTGGATCCGCGCGCGCGCCGGCGGCGCGCTCGGGATGGTGGAACGGTCGCGACGCTACACTAATCGATAATCGTCTATCAAGAGTCGATATGAGAACGGATGCCTCGTGGACGCGCCGGCCGTGCCGGGCGACCCGCCTCCGCCTCCGCGGTGATCCGGTTCGCCATGCCGGCGAAGATCACGCCGTGGAACGGGAACACGGCCCACCAGTAGAGGCGG
Source organism: Agromyces sp. MMS24-K17 (assembly GCF_043950245.1). GTDB lineage: Bacteria > Actinomycetota > Actinomycetes > Actinomycetales > Microbacteriaceae > Agromyces. The sequence continues at coordinate 4,149,345 of NZ_CP171640.1, forward strand.
CCGGCGAGCCCCTTCGGGAAGAACACGGCCCGCTGCCGGTACCGCGATCCGGATGCCTCGGCGACGGCCTGCATCTCGAGCCACGCCCGCCCGGGGACGCGCATCTCGGCGCGCAGCCGCAGCGTCCGCCCCCGCTCGAGCGCCTCGACCCGCCAGAAGTCGACGGCGTCGCCGACCCGCAGCTCGTCCGCGTGCCGGCGTCCGCGGCTGAGGCCGACCCCGCCGAACGCCCGGTCGATCCATCCCCGGATCGCCCATGCGAGCGGGAAGGAGTACCAGCCGCGCTCGCCGCCGACGCCCTCGATCACCCGCCAGAGCTCGCCGACGGGTGCGCCGCAGGCTCGCTCCCGCTCGTCGACGTAGACCGTCGTGCCGGCCCAGTCGGGGTCGCTCGGCAGCGGGTCGCTCGGCGCGCCGGGCACGGCGCCGTCGCGCCAGCTCGTCTCGATCGCGCCGTCGCGTTCGCGCGCGAGCGCGAGCCGCACGGCCCGCCGGTACGGCGTGAGGCCGCCCTCCGGCGGCGGGATGACCCCGTCGATGTCGTGCTCGTGCATCACGCAGTCGAACTGCAGCGACTCGATGATCGGGATCGCGAGTCGCCGCGGCACGGGCGTGACGAGGTTCACCCACTGCCCGGCGAGCCAGGGCGTCAGCACGGGCAGCGCGGCGATCGGCCGCTGCGGCAGCCCGGCCTCGACGGCGTAGCCGTTCATGAGCTGGCCGTAGCGCAGCACGTCGGGTCCGCCGATGTCGAACGCCCGGTTCAGGTCGGCGGGCACGCCGAGGGCGCCGAGCAGGTAGTGCAGCACGTCGCGCACGGCGATCGGCTGGATGAAGGAGCGTACCCACCTCGGCGCGGGCATGTACGGCAGCACCTCGGTGAGGTGGCGGATCATCTCGAACGAGGTCGATCCAGAACCGATGACGACGCCGGCCTGCAGCACGACGGTGGGCACGCCGGAGGCGAGCAGGATGTCCCCCACCGCGACGCGGGACCGCAGGTGGCGCGAGAGCGTACCGCCGGGCGGATGCAGCCCGCCGAGGTAGACGATGCGGCGTACGCCGGCGGCCGCCGACGCCTCGGCGACGTTCCGCGCGGCGCGCAGCTCGTCGGCCTCGAAGTCGCCGCCGGAGGCCATGCCGTGCACGAGGTAGTACACGGCCTCCATGCCGCCGACGGCGCGCTCGACCGCCGCGCGATCGAGCAGGTCACCCTCGACGACCTCGACCCCGGCGGCCCACGGCACGTCCCGCAGCCGCCACGCCCGCCGCACGATCACCCGCACCTCGTGCCCAGCCTCGACCAGCCGCGGCACCAGCCGCCCGCCGAGGTACCCGGTCGCTCCGGTCACGAGCACGCGCATGCTGAATTCTCTAACCGAGTTAGAGAATCCGCCACCCCGATCAGAAGTCGCGCAGGTTGCCCTGGATCCCGCCGTCGCCGTACTCCCGCCGCAGCACGCCGCGGCGGCGCAGGATCGGCACGAGCTCGTCGAGGTATCGGTGCACCGTCACCGGGTGCAGGTCGCCCGAGAAGATGAAGCCGTCGTTGTCGGCCTCCTCCCCGAACTCCTCGATGAAGTCGGCGACCTCGTCGGCCGTGCCGACGAAGCCCGCGTGGTCGGTGATGCGGCCCTTGCGCGCCTTCGCGGCCAGCAGGTCGCGGAGCGTGGCATCCTCGAACCGCTCGAAGCCGCCGCGCAACCCGCGGATGCTGCCCTGCGACACGTGCTCGCCGAAGATCGACGGATCGAGCGGCCGGTCGAGCGGCTGCGCGAACAGGTCGGTCTCGAGGTCGCTCGACCAGCCCTCGCGGATCGCGGCGATCACCTCGTCGGAGGGGTCGAGCGAGGCGGCGACGACGCGCTCGGCCTCCTCGCGGCTCGACACGATCTCCGGCTTGAACACGAACAGCGTCTTCACCGCATCGGGCGCCCGGCCGTGCGCGAGGGCCGCGTCGACGATGCGCTGCCGGTAGGCGCGCACCTCGGCGACCTCGAGCGGGGCGAGCGCGAGCTGCACGTCGGAGTGCGTGCCGGCGAACGCGAGCCCCTTCGGCGATCCGCCGGGCGAGACGATGGCCGGGTCGCCGTCGGTGAACGGGATCGCGTTCAGCGGCCCGGCGACGTCGAACCACTCCCCCTCGAACCGCGTCGCGCGGATCTTCGAGCCGTCGGCGAATCGCCCGGTGGCGGGGTCGGCGATGAGGGCGTCGTCGTCCCACGAGTGCCACAGCTGCCGGATCGCGGTGAGCCACTCGCTCGCCCGGTCGTACGCCTGGTCGTGCGTGACCGGCGGCACGCCGAAGTGGCGCGTGCTGTTCACGTCGGTGACGACGTTGAGGCCCGCGCGGTGGCCGCTCAGGTGGTGCAGCGACGCGAAGTGCCGCGCCGCCCAGTACGGCGGCACCGTGCCCGCGTTCACGGTCGGCGCGAAGCCGAGGTGCTCGGTCGCGGCGAGGAGGAACGGCGTGAGCGCGACCGGGTCGTGCTTCGGCCCGCCGTACGCCTTCCGCACCCGCAGCTCGATCGTCTCGGGGGTGCCGATCGAGAGCGCGTCCTCGAGGATGACGAGGTCGAGCCCCGCCTGCTCGAGCTCGCGCACCGACTGCTGGTACAGGCGCGGCTCCGTCCAGCGGTAGCCCCAGTCCCAGGTGGGATGCCCCCAGCCCTGCGGTCCGAACCCGCGGGAGAAGAACCATCCGAAGTGCTGCAGGCGACTCATCGCACGCTCCCCTCGGTGCCGACGATCGGGGCGGCCGCGGCGAGCGCTGGCGCGAGGTCGCGCACCGGCGGCGGAGCATCCGCCCGCACCGGGGCATCCGCCCGCACCGGGGCATCCGCCCGCAGCGGGGCATCCGCCGGCACCGGGGCATCCGCCCGCACCGGGGCATCCGCCCGCAGCGCCGCGAAGCCGCGCTCGAGGTCGCGGAGCAGGTCGTCGGGCTCCTCGAGCCCGATCGACAGCCGCAGCAGGCCCGCCGAGATGCGCCCGCGCTCGCGGGTCGCGACGTCGAGGTGGGCGTGCGTCGTCGAGGCGGGATGCAGGATCAGCGAGCGCGTGTCGCCGATGTGGCTCATGCGGCTGAACAGCTCGACCGCGTCGAAGACGCGGGCGGCGGATGCCTCGCCCCCCGCCAGCACGAAGGAGAGCACGGCGCCCCGCCCGCGGGGCAGGTACCGCTGCGCGAGCGCGTGCGACGGGCTCGACGGCAGGCCGGCGTAGTTCACCTGGAGCACCTCGTGCTGCGCCTCGAGCCACGCCGCGACGGCGGCCGCGGTGTCCGACTGCCGCTGCACGCGCAGCGACAGGGTCTCGATGCCCTGCTGGATGAGGAAGGCGTTGAACGGCGACAGCACCGGGCCGAACAGGGCGGCGGTGACGCCGCGGACGTACGCCGTGAACGCCCCCGAGCCGTACGCCTCGAGGTAGCTGCGGCCGTGGAGGCCCGTGTCGGGCTCGTTCAGGTGCGGGAAGGCGTCGGGGCGGGCCGACCAGTCGAAGGTGCCGGCGTCGACGACCACCCCGCCGAGCGCCGAGCCGTGTCCGGCGAGGAACTTCGACGCCGAGTGCACGACGAGGTCGGCGCCGTGCTCGGCCGGCCGCACGAGGTACGGCGTGGCGAGCGTGTTGTCGACGACGAACGGCACGCCGACCTCCTGCGCCACCGCCGAGACGCCGGCGAGGTCGACGAGCTCGTTCGTCGGGTTCGCGAGCGACTCGGCGTAGAACGCGCGGGTGTTCGGGCGCACGCGGCGCCGCCACTCGGCCAGGTCGTGGGCGTCGTCGACGAACTCGACCTCGATGCCGAGGCGGCCGAACCCCTGCGTGAAGAGGCTCCGGGTGCCGGAGTAGACGCTCTGCGACGACAGGACGTGGTCGCCCGCCCGCGCCACCGACAGGATCGCCACGGTGAGCGCCGCCTGCCCGCTCGCGACGACGACCGCGTCGCGCCCCCGCTCGAGTCCGGCGAGCTTCCGCTCGAGTGCGGCGTTCGTCGGGTTGCCCGCCCGCGTGTACACGTAGCCGTCGTCGTCGCCGGCGAACCGGTCGCGCGCCTGCGCGAAGTCGTCGAAGCGGAACCCGGCGCTCAGGTAGATCGGCGTGATGCGGGCGCCGAAGGCGGCGTCGGCGTGCTCGCCGGCGTGCACCTGGCTGGTCGCGAAGGCGACGGACTCCGGGGCGTCGGGGTGGGTCATGGGTCCTCCTGGGCTGGAGTGGATGCCCCGTGTACGGAGGCGGCGTGGCTGGCGACGCTACCCGCGCGCCGCGGCGCCGCCGAAGCGGAAGACGCCCGATGACGGCGAATTCCGACACATGGTGACGCGGTGCGACCGCCGCGGTCATCTGCGGTCATGCGCCGTCATCCCGGGGGCGGTCGCCGCCTCCGGCGGCTAGCGTGACCAGCCATCCATTCCGCCCGCCGGCCTCTGCGCCGATCGGGCCGACCAGAGCATCGGAGGCACCATGACCGAGGCCCGGCACCTGTTCGCCGACCGCCTGTCGGCACGCCACCTGCGGCGCGCGCTCGACCGCGCGGCGCACCGGCCGGAAGAGGCCCACGCCGACGCCGACGCGGCGAGCTCGTCGGCGCCCGTGGTTCAGAGCGCCAGCTTGAACCCCACGTGGGATGCCTCGAAGCCGAGCCGTTCGTAGAACCGTCGCGCGTCGGTGCGACGCGCATCCGAGGTGAGCTGCACGAGGCGCGCACCCTCCGCGCGGGCGTGGTCGACGGCCCAGCGGATCATCCACGACCCCAGGCCCGAACCGCGCAACTCCTCGGCGATGCGCACGGCCTCGACCTGCATCCGGGTCGCACCCCCGCGCGAGAGCCCCGGGATGAACGTGAGCTGCATGCAGCCGACGACCGTGCCGTCGGGGCCCGCCACGACGCAGTAGCACTGCGCCGGGTCGGCGTCGATGCGCTCGAACGCCTGCTCGATCGCGGGCCGGTTCGACCCGGCCGCGCGCAGTTCGGCGGCGCGCAGCGGGTCGTGCTCGATCAGCTCGACGATGCGGTCGAGGTCGGCGCGACGCGCGCGACGGAGCACGAAGGCGCTGCCGTCGACCTCGGTCTCGGCGAAGCGATCGGAGCGCCCGGCGCTGTTGGAGGCGGAGGCGGGCGCGGCGTCGGGGCGAGGAGTCGTCACGACCCCTCACCCTAGCGACGCCGCGGCCGCGCGACCGCTACGTGTACAGCCGCACCGGCGCCCCGGCGACGACCGGCTCCGCCGGCGCGGCATCCGCCTCCGCGCCGTCCGCGAGGGTGCGCTCGATCGCCGCCTGCTCGGCGACGGAGGAGCGGATCAGCGGCAGCCCGCGGCGGATCGCGTTCTCGATCCGCTCGATGAGCAGCGGCGAGGCGACCCGGTAGTCGACGAAGTCGCTGTCGTGCGCGTAGACGCCGAGCGGCAGCGTGAGCGCCTGGAAGAACCCGAACAGCGGGCGGAGCTGGTGCTCGATGATGAGCGCGTGCCGCTCGCTGCCGCCGGTCGCAGCCAGCAGCACCGGGGTGTCGACGAGCGCGTACTGCTCGACGAAGTCGAACAGGTGCTTGAAGAGGCCGGTGAACGACGCGCGGTAGACCGGCGTGGCGACGACGAGCAGGTCGGCCCGCTCGATCGCGCGCAGTTCGAGCTCGACCGACTCGGGCAGCTGGTCGCGCCGCAGCACGCCGGCGAAGTCCGGGCCGAGCTCGTGCAGCCGGATGACGTGCACGTCGACCGGCACCTGCGCGCCGAGGCGGTCGACGATCGCGTCGACGAGCGCGGCCGTCTTCGACGGGGTGTGCAGGCTGCCGATGACGGCGACGACGTCGAGCGGACGCGTCTGGTCGGCGTTGGTCATGCGGGGATCTCCGTTCCGGTGGCGACGGGCCGGTCGAAGTGGTTCGACCACTGCGACCATGAGCCCGGGTACAGCACGGGCTCGTAGCCCGCGAGCGTGAGGGCGACCACCTCGGCGGTCGCGGTGATGCCGGAGCCGCAGTAGGCGGCCACGGGGGCGTCGGCGCGCACGCCGATCGCCTCGAAGTGCGCGCGCAGCTCGGCGTCGGGCCGGAACCGGCCCTCGGCGTCGACCACGTCGGTGACGGGCGCGTTCAACGCGCCGGGGATGTGCCCGGCGCGCGGGTCGAGCGGCTCCTCGTCGCCCCGGTACCGGGCGGCGGCGCGCGCGTCGACGACGGTTCCGGTCTCCGGCAGGGCGGCGACCTCGTCGATGCCGACGAGGTCGAGGCGGCCGTACTCGAGCGTCACGTCGCCCGGCTCGGGCGCCGGCGGCTCGCCGGTCTCGAGCGGGCGGCCCGCGGCCGTCCACGCCCGCAGCGCCCCGTCGAGGAACCGCACGTCGGCGATGCCGGCGTGCCGCAGCAGCCACCACGCGCGGGACGACGCGAGGTTCTTCAGGTCGTCGTAGACGACGACCGACTGCCCCTCGCGCAGGCCCCAGCGGCGGGCCGCGGCCTGGAGGACCTCGACGGAGGGCAGCGGATGCCTCCCCGCCCGCGGGTCCTCGTCGTGCTCGGCGAGCTCGTGGTCGAGGTCGACGTACACGGCACCCGGCAGGTGGCCGGCGAGGTACTCGGGCCGGCCGTCGGGGCGGTCGAGCCGCCAGCGCACGTCGAGCAGCAGCGGCGGCTCGTCCGACGCGAGGAGGGCGGCGAGGCCGTCGACGTCGAGCAGCAGGTCGGCGCGCGTGGGCGCGGCCTCGAGGGCCGTCGCCTCAGCGGGGGCGCTCACGCGTCGGCCCCGATGCGGGTGACGATGGGCGTGGCATCCGTCGACGCCTTCACGCGCTCCAGGAAGAGCACGACGGTCGCGGCGACCGAGCGGTGCGACACGTCGTTGAGGATGTCGTGGCGGCCCCCGGCGACGGCGTGCACCTCGGCACGCGGCGCGAGGCCGAGCACCTCGACCGCCGCCCCGATCGGGCTCACCGCGTCGGCGTCGCCGTGGAGGGCGAGCACGGGCACGGCGACAGCGCTGGCGGTGACGCCGAGCAGCTCGGCCGGGAGGGTCGCGTCGCGGCCGGCGTCGGTGCTCTCCCTACCGAGCACGCCTTGGTGCGTCGGGCAGGCGGTGCGCGCCGAAATGTCCTCGGCGGAGGCGTCGGAGGTCGGCAGGCCCGCGAGCACGAGCGCGTCGACGGGCGCGTCGCCCGAGGCGGCGAGCTCCAGCGCGAGCGCCGCACCGGCGTCGGAGCCGACGAGCACCTTCGGCGAGGGCAGGTCGGCGTCGGCGAGCAGTGCGACCGCGGCGCGTCGCACCGCGGCGGTGTCGGCGGCGGCGTCGCCGAGCGCGCGCACCCGGTAGGCGTCCCGCGAGATGCGGGTGCCGAAGCGCTCGTAGACGGCGGGCGTCTCGCCGCGGCCGCCGAGCACGACGAGCGTGCCGCGGGCGAACAGGCCCTCGGGCTCGTCCCAGGCGGCGGCGGATGCCTCGAGCAGGGCGGCCTCGGGGGCGGCGGCGGGGTCGGTGATGGTCATCGGTGCGGTCCTTTCGAGATCCGTGGCGATGGATGCAGAGGGATCAGGGGTGGGACGGGAGGGAGCACCGCTCAGGCGGTGCGGCTCCCGTCCTCGGGCATTCGCCCGGGACATCCGGTGATCGTGGGCATGGCGACGCGGCCCGGCGTCGTGGAGTCCGCCGGGCGAGCGTGCGCTGGGGCACTCCGCGTCGTCATGTCGACCACGGTATGCCGGTCCCCGACGGCCGGGTACGCGGGCGCGGAAGGCGGCGCAACACGGCGACACCCGCCGTCACGGCCCGTCACGGCGCGCCATGAAGCGCACCGGGAGGCGGTCGCGATCAGGCCTCGGCCGGGTGTCGGCGGCCCGTGGCAGGCTGGGCCCATGGGGATCGAGGTGCGCCCGGCGACGCGATACGCCGACGTCGCGACGATGGTCGGGCCGAAGCGCCCCGACGCGAACGTGTGCTTCTGCCTGAGCTACCGCATCCCCTCGAAGGAGAACCTCGCGCTGCGCGGGCCCGAGCGCGGCGAGCGCGTGCGCCGGCTCGTCGAGGAGGAGGCGATCCCGCCCGGCGTGCTCGCGTACGACGGCGACGAGGTCGCCGGCTGGGCGGCGGTGCACCCCCGCGCCGACACCACCTTCGCCCGCAACCGGAAGATCCCGCACGTCGACGACCTCGACGTGTGGTCGGTGTGGTGCATCCGGGTGCGACCGGGGCATCGCGGCACGGGGCTGTCGCACCACCTCCTCCACGGCGCCGTCGCGTTCGCCCGCGACCGCGGCGCACCCGCGATCGAGGGCTACCCGCTCGACAACCGCGGCGAGAAGGTCGACCTGACGATGGCGTACGTCGGCACTCGCGCGCTGTTCGAGCGGGCGGGCTTCGCCAAGGCCGCCGACACCGACTCCGTGCTGAACGGCTTCCCGCGCGTCGTCATGCGCCTCGACCTCCGATGAACGCGCCCACCCGCGGTCGCCGCGCGGCCGCTAGGGTCGCACCGTGATCGAGATCGCCGACGCCACCCGCACCTCGCCCGTCGCCGCCGGGCGGTTCGTCGCGCGCTGGGCCGACCTCGCCACCCACCCCGAGTGGGCGGTCGGCATGGAGTTCCTCCGGCTCGACGAGCCGTTCGCCGTCGGCGCCCGCGGGGTGCTCAAGGTGCGGGGCGGGCACGAGGCGCCGTTCGTCGTGACCGAGTACGAACCCGGCCGTTCGTACGCCGACACCACGATCCTCGACGGCGCCGAGCTCACCGTGCACCACGAGGCGATCGAGCGCGACGGCGCGACCGCCCTGCGCCTGCGCGCGTGGCTCACCGGGCCGCGGGCCGCCGAGTTCGCCGAGGAGATGGGCGACGACGTGCAGGCGAGCCTCGACCGCGACCTCGCGGCCCTCGCGAGCCTGCTCGAGGCCGACGTCGCCGGCGAGGCATCCGGCCGGCTGCGCCCCCAGCGCGCCGCGCGCCGCGCCTAGCCCGCTCCCTCGAACCGCGCCTCGCCGCGCACCTCGACGGCGGCGAGCACCCGCGCCCGGTGGCCCGCCGACAGGCCGTCGAGCTCGTCGAGCCGGAACCATCCGAGGTCGGTCATCTCGCCGTCGACCGGCTCCGGCTCGCCCTCGAGCCACGTGCAACGGAACACGAGGTCGAGGTAGTCGCTCTGGTCGCCGTTCGCGTACGTGACGCGCGGGATCTGATGCACCCACGCCAGGCGGTCGACGCTGATGCGCACGCCCGCCTCCTCTTCCGCCTCGCGCGCCGCGGCGACCGCCGGCTCCTCGCCCGGGTCGACGATGCCCGTGATCGCGGTCAGCGCTCCGTCATCGGAGCGGCGGCCGAGCAGCACCCGGTCGTCGCGGAAGATCACCGCGGTCACGCCGACGAGCGGGAGCGGATGGGTGCCGACGTGGCGGCGCAGTTCGAGCACGAAGTCGGGCGTGGGCATGGCGCCCACCCTAGCGAGGCGACCTCGTCACTCGCCGCCGCGCAGCGCGCGGAGCCACCGGCGCCGCTCGGCGAGCAGGCCCTCCACGTCGCGGATGCGCTCGAGCTCGAGCGACTCGAGCGGATGCCCCGTCGACTCGATCACCACCGTGGCCCCGGCGAGCCGCCCGGCGACCCGGCTGCGGTCGACGCCCTCGCGCGCCCAGAGCTCGAACGGCTCGGCGACGCCGTCGACGAGCACGTCGACGATCGCGTCGGGCGCCGGCGCCTCCAGCAGTCGCCGCGGTGCCGTGTCGCCGGCGAGGAACGCATCGAGCTCCATCCGCCGGGCGACGAGCTCGCGCGGCGCCACGGTGTCGACGAGCACGTCGACCCGCGGGGCGAGGTCGGGATCGGAGTAGTCGACGCCGTCCCACGCGTACGGCACGAACAGGATCGCGCGGACGCCCTCGCCGAACGCCCACTCGCCGACCATGGCCCTGCCGGGCCAGTTGCGGACCCCGAACACCGCCCGTTCGCCGAAGGTGCGCCGCACCTCGTCGTCGCCCGCATCGACCTGCGCCCAGAACTCCTCGGGAGTCAGGCGGCCGACGATGTGCATGCGGCCACGTTGCCCCAATCCCGCCCGCGGCACAAGCCCCGCGCCTGCTTCCGGCACCCGGTCCAGGCGCGATGCTGGCCGTCGTCGGCGGTCCTCACTAGCGTGGCCCTGAGGGAAGGCGGCTCATGTCCGACGCATCCGATCCTGCCGCGCTGGAGCGGCTCCGCACCACGATCTCCGGGAGCATCGTGCTGCCCGGCGACGCCGGGTACGACGAGGCGCGACGCGCGTGGAACCTCGCCGTCGACCAACGGCCCGCGGCGATCGCCACGCCGCTCGACGTGCACGAGGTGCAGGCGCTCGTGCGCTCCGCGGCCGGGCACGGCCTGCGCGTGACCACGCAGCCGAACGGGCACGGCGCGAGCGGCTCCCTCGAGGGGGTGCTGGTCATCCGGCCGACCCACCTCGACGAGATCACCGTCGACCGGCAGACCCGCATGCTCCGGGTCGGCGCCGGCGTCAACTGGGGCCGGGCGCTGTCCGAGCTCGACGGCTCGGGGCTGATCGCGCTGGCCGGGTCGAATCCGGAGGTGAACGCGGTCGCGCTGGCGCTCAACGGCGGGCACTCGATGTTCAGCCGCCGCTCGGGGCTCACCGCGCGGTCGGTCGTCTCGGCCGAGCTCGTCGACGCCTCCGGCGCGGTGCACTGGCTCGCCGATGCCGACGACCGCGACCTGCTCTGGGCGCTGCGCGGCGGCGGCGGCGCGTTCGGCGTCGTCACGTCGATCCAGTTCGCGCTGTACCAGGGCGACCGGCTCTTCGGCGGCAGCCTGGCGTTCCCGGCCGAGGTCGCGGCCGACGTGATCACCGCCGCGTTCGACCTCGCTCGCGACGAGCCCGAGCTCGGCATCGACACCGGCATGGCCCGGTTCCCCGACATCCCGCTGGTGCCGCCGCCGCTGCGCGGGCAGACGGTCGCGACCGTGGCGCTCGTGCACGTCGGCGACGAGGCGGCCGGGCGGCGCCACGCCGACCGGCTCCGCGCGGTCGCCGAGCCGATCGCCGACACGCTCACCGCGTTCACGATCGGCTCGCTCGCGGCGGTCGCCGCCGAGCCCGTCGATCCGATGCCGACCGCCGACTTCGGCGGCGCGATCGGCGGCGGCGACGCCGCGTTCGCCCACGACTTCGTCGCGGCGTTCCTCGCCGGAGCCGAGCACGGGCTGATGCGCTGCGGCCTGCGGGTGCTGGGCGGCGCGGTCGCCGACGAGCTCGGCGCGGAGTTCGCGGCCGTGGGCGCGCTGCACGCCCCGCTCCTGCTCAACGCCGGGGCCCTGCTCTTCGACCCGTCGGTCGACCCGGCCGCCGCGTTCGAACCGCTCGAGCGCCTCGTGGCGGCGTACCCGCCCGAGGGCGGCGGGGTGCCGAGCTTCCTCGGCAGCGGTGCGAGCTTCGCCGACGCCTACGGCCCCGAGACGATCGCGCGCCTCGAGGACGTGAAGCGCCGGGTCGACCCCGACGGCGTGTTCGTCGCCAACCGGCCCTTCCGGGCCGCCCCGTGACGGCGCACGCCGACCCGGCCGCGACCGACCTCGGCACCCTCACCTCCGTCGACAGCCCGCTGGGCGCGTTCGCCGCGGTCGCGGCCGACGGCGTCGTGCGCGTCCGCAACATCCGGTACGCCCGCGCCGACCGATTCGCGCCGCCGGTGCCGGTCGCGCCCGAGGCATCCGAGTCGGCCGACCTGCAGTTCCGCCGCATCACCTGCCCGCAGCCGCCCAGCGGCAGCGACGGGCTGCTCGGCGACCCGCTCCGCGGCACGGACGCCGACGAGGACTGCCTGCGGCTGAGCCTCACGCGGCCGGCGGACGTCGGCGCGGGCGACGACCTGCCCGTGCTCGTCTGGGTGCACGGCGGTTCGCACGTGTCGGGGGCCGGCGACCTCGGCGGGTACGACCCGGCGACGCTCGTGCGGGAGCAGCGGGTCGTGGTCGTCACGATCACCTATCGGCTCGGCGTGCTCGGCTTCCTCGGCGACCCCGCCGCGTCGCCGCCGCGCGCCGCGAACCTGGGGCTGCTCGACCTGATCGTCGCGCTCCGCTGGGTGCGCGAGCACATCGGCGCCTTCGGCGGCGACCCGTCGCTCGTGACCGTGTTCGGCCAGTCGTCGGGCGGCGACGCGATCGCGCATGTCCTCGCCGCCGACGGCGCCGACGGCCTCGTCGACCGCGTGATCCTGCAGAGCACGCCGTTCGGCATCCGCGGCGGTCGTGCCGCCTTGCAGCAGCGGATGCGCCGAGCCGTCGGCGACCTCGCGGCGGATGCCCCGCTCGACGACGTCTTCGCCGCGCAGGCGCGGGCGCGGGCGGCGGCGAACGGCTCGGGCCTGCGCGCCGGCATGGCGTTCAGCCCCGAGTACGGCATCGCCCCGCTGCCACCCGAGGCCGACGTCGAGGCGAGGTGGCGCGAGCGGGCGCCGGGCCTCGACGTCCTCGTGTGCTGGACGAGCGAGGAGGCGTCGTTCTTCGTCGAGGTCTCGCCGGCGCTGCGACGCCTCGCCGCACGACGCGGCAGCCGAAGCCTGATGCGCGCGCTCGTGCGCACCGTGACCGACCGGGTCTACCGCACCGGCGGGCGGCGCTTCGCCGACCTCCTCGCCGCCTCCGGCGCCCGGGTGCAGGTCGCCGAGTTCGACGGCCGGCCCGAGGGCAGCACGATCGGCGCGGCGCACGCGATCGACGTCGCCCTGCTCTTCGCGAACGAGTCGGCCTGGGCCGACACGCCGCTCCTCGCTCCCGACGGTGCGGCCGCCCTCGTCACCGCCGGGGCACCGTTGCGCGCCGCATGGGCGGAGTTCGCGCGGACGGGGCGCATCGCGGAACCGACCGTCCCGCTCGGCCCGGGCTGGACGGGCGGCCTGCGCCGAGTCGGCTGACCTCGGTGCCGTCGGGAGGCCCTGTCAAGGCCTCCCTCGTCTCGCGGGCGCCCGCGAGGATGGTTCCATGAGCACCTGGACCGACGACGAGCTGACCCGCGCCGGCGGCGCCGACGAACTGCAGGTCTCGTCGTACCGACCCGACGGGTCCCTGCGCCCGTACGTGACCATCTGGGTGGTGCGCACGGGCGACGACCTCTACATCCGCTCCGCCTACGGCCCCGACAACGGGTGGTTCCGCCGGGCGAAGGCGTCCGGCCGGGGCCGCATCCGCGTCGGCGGCATCGAGCGCGACGTGCTGTTCGCCCCGGCGGCTGCCGACGTGCACGAGGCGATCGACGCGTCGTACCACGCGAAGTACGACCGGTACGGCGCCCGGATCGTGAACACGGTCGTCGGCCCGGCCGTCGTGGAGACGACCTTCCGGCTGCTGCCGGTCGACTGACCGCGCCGGGCGTGCGAACCGCCGCCCGCAGGTCGCGCCGGGCGCGAACGGCCGCGAACGGCCGCCCGCCGGCCTAGCCGCGTGCCGCCGGCCGCGCCGCGCCCTCGACCGCGCCGCCACCCGCCTCGAGCGCGCGGATCAGCGTCGCCGAGTCGTACGGCCCCTTGTGCCGCTTCCCGTTCACGTAGAACGTCGGCGTCGAGTGGAGGTCCATCATCTCGGCGTCGAGCTGGTCGTCCTCCACGCGGCGGATCACCTTCGGCGCGCGCAGGTCCGCGCCGAACCGGTCGAGGTCGAGCCCGAGGTCTTCCGCGTAGCGGAACAGGTCGTCGGTGGCGAGGGCGTCCTGGTTGGCGAACAGCGTCCTCGCCATGTCGAGGAAGTCGCCCTGGAGTGCGGCGGCCTCGTACGCTTGCGCCGCCTCCTTCGCGTGCGGGTGCACCGCCTCGAGCGGCAGGTGGCGCCACACCCAGCGAACGTCGTCGCCGAAGTGCGCGAGCACCGCGTCGATCGACCCGGTCGCGCGGCTGCAGAACGGGCACTCGAAGTCGCCGTACTCGACGATCTCGTACGGGGCGTCCAACCGCCCGCGGTAGTGGTCGCGGTCGGCGTCGAACGGCCGCGCGAGCTTCAGCCCGACCGCCATCGGCGGGCGCATCCGGTCGGCGACGGCGAGGATGCCCCACCCGAGCAGGAACGCGATCACCGAGGCCGCCAGCACGCCGACGCGGGCGAGGTCCTGGTCCTCCGGGTCGGGCAGCGCGATGCCGACGATGAACAGCGAGATGGTGAAGCCGATGCCGCTGAGCGCGGCCCCGCCGGCGATGCGGGGCATCCCGAGGCCGGGCGCGAGCCGCCCGAGTCCCATGGCGCGCACGATCGCGGTCGCACCGGTGATGCCGACGAGCTTGCCGACCACGAGGCCCGCGACCACGCCCCAGGTGAGCGGGGAGGCGACGGCCGCGGCCAGGGTCTCGGGGGTGAGGTGCACGCCCGCGTTGGCGAGCGCGAACACCGGCAGCACGAGGTACGACACGTACGGCGACCACGCCGCCTGGAGCCGGTCGTTGATCGACAGCGAGTCCCGCAGGCTGCGGGTCACGGCTGCGGCGTACGACGGGTTCGGCGATTCGCGGAACGCCTGGGTCAGCTCGGCGGCGCGCTCCACGTCGACCCGGCGCGGCGGGTACACGGGGATGAGGAGGGCGACGGCGACGCCCGCGAGGGTGGGGTGGATGCCGGCCTGCGCGACGGCGATCCAGAGCGCCGTGCCGAGCACCGCGTACGCGAGCCCGCGGCCGGCGCGGAGGTACCGCACGAGCGCCAGCGCGACCATGAGCACCGCGGCGATCGCGAGCGGCAGCGGTTCGATGCCCGAGTTGTAGAACACGCCGATCGCGAGCAGGGCGCCGATGTCGTCGACCACGGCGAGGGTGAGCAGGAACGTGCGGAGGCGCCACGGGAACTTCGGGCCGATGAGCGCGAGCGCGCCGAGCAGGAACGCGGTGTCGGTCGAGATCACCACGCCCCAGGCGTGCGCGTCGCCGGTCGACGACGCGAACGCGACGAAGATGAGGGCGGGCAGGATGAGTCCCGCGATCGCCGCGACCACCGGCACGATCGCACGCGACCGGTCGGTGAGCTCGCCCACGGTGAACTCGTGCTTCACCTCGAGCCCGACGACGAAGAAGAAGAACGTCATGATCGCGTCGTTGACGACCTGGTGCAGGGTCGCCTGCAGCTCGATCCCGCCGAGCGAGATCTGGAGCTCGAGGCCCCAGAACTCCTCGTAGGTCGCACCGAACGGCAGGTTCGCCCAGGTGATGGCGATGAGGGTGCCGAGCAGCAGGAGCAGTGCGGCGATGCGGTCGCCGGCGCCGGGCGCCTTCGACCGCCGCGTGCGGGCCTCGATCGTCGTGTCGGGTGCGGCGCGGCTCATCCGCCCAGCCTACGAGCAGTTCGGCGCCCCTCGGCAGGTCTGGGCGTCGCACCCCTTCCGAAGCATCCGCCCCGCCGCTACCGTCGTGCGGGGGACGACTCCCGCACCCGTGCGATGGAAGGACGACCAATGGCACGCATCACCGTCGGCAGCGAGAACTCCGCGGAGCTCTCACTCCACTACGACGACCAGGGCGAGGGGCAGCCGGTCGTGCTGATCCACGGCTTCCCGCTGAACGGCGAGTCGTGGGGCAAGCAGCAGGCCGCGCTCCTCGACGCCGGCTACCGGGTGATCAGCTACGACCGCCGCGGCTTCGGCGCCTCGAGCAAGGCGTCGTCGGGCTTCGACTACGACACGTTCGCCGCCGACCTGCACGCGCTGGTCGAGGCGCTCGACCTCCACGACGCCGTGCTCGTCGGCTTCTCGATGGGCACGGGCGAGGTCGCTCGGTACCTCGGCAGGTACGGCAGCGCACGGATCGCGAAGGTCGCGTTCCTCGGGTCGCTCGAGCCGTTCCTGCTGAAGACGGCCGACAATCCGGGCGGCGCCGGACCGATCGAGTTCTTCGAGGGCATCGCGGCCTCCGTGCGCGAGGACCGGTACGCGTTCACCACCGGCTTCTTCAGCGATTTCTACAACCTCGACGAGTTCCTCGGGAACCGCATCTCGCAGGAGGCGCTCGACGCGAGCGTCGCCGTGGCGAACCACGCCGGCAACGCCGCGATCGCCGCCGCTCCCCTCACCTGGCCGACCGACTTCCGCGAGGACATCCCGAAGGTCGACGTGCCCGCGCTCATCGTGCACGGCACCGCCGACCGCATCCTCCCGATCGACGTGACCGCGCGCCGCTTCCGCGAACTGCTGCCCGACGCGACGTACGTCGAGCTCGAGGGCGCCCCGCACGGCATGCTGTGGACGCACGGCGCCGAGGTCAACGAGGTGCTGCTGGGGTTCCTCCGGAGCTGACCGCTTCCCCACCCCACCTGGCGCGCACCGCGGCGAGCGCCGCCGTCGCATCCTCACCCGCCGCGGCCGCTCGCCGGGGCGCGCGCGGGGCATCCGGTGCCGTGCGCGAGAACCGCGGCGCCGGGGCCGCCTGCGTGACGCCGTCGACCTCGACGAGCGTGCCCCGCGCTCGCAGGTGCGTGTCGCGGGCCGCTTCCTCGAACGAGAGCACGGGCGCGACGCATGCGTCGGTGCCGGCGAACACGGTGGTCCACTCGTCGCGGGTGCGGGCCGCGAACGCGGCCTCGAAGGCCGCGCGCAGGTGCGGCCACCCGCGCGGGTCGTCCCGATCGGGCAGTGCGTCGGCGTCGAGCGCGCCGGCGTGGTCGAGCACGCCGACCAACTCGGCGTAGAACCGCGGTTCGAGGGCGGCGACCGCGACGTGCCGCCCGTCGGCGCAGGCGTACGTGTCGTAGAACGGCGCGCCGCCGTCGAGCAGGTTCGAACCGGGCCGGTCGCGCCACTGCCCGACGCCGCGCATCGACCACATGAGCTGGAGCAGCAGCGACGCGCCGTCGACCATCGCCGCGTCGACCACCTGGCCGCGCCCCGACGTCGCGCGCTCGACGAGCGCGGCGAGTACGCCGGCGACGAGCAGCATCGACCCGCCGCCGAAGTCGGCCACGAGGTTGAGCGGCGGCACGGGCCGCTCGCCCGGGCGGCCGATGGCGTGCAGGCCGCCCGTGAGCGCGAGGTAGTCGAGGTCGTGCCCGGCGCGAGCGGCGAGGTCGCCCTCGCGGCCCCAGCCGGTGATGCGCCCGTAGACGAGTCGCGGGTTGCGGGCGAGGCAGGTGTCCGGCCCGAGGCCGAACCGCTCGGCGACGCCGGGCCGGTAGCCCTCGACGAGCACGTCGGCGCGGTCGATGAGCTCGAGCGCGGCCTCGGCGCCGGCGGGGTCGGCGAGGTCGACCACGACCGAGGCGATGCGCGATCGCAGCATGTGGTCGAGCCGCTCGTCGTCGCCGACGCGCAGGCCGCCGCTCGCCCGCTCGAGGCGCACCACGTCGGCCCCGAGGTCGGCGAGCACCATCGCGGCGTGCGGCGCCGGCCCGATGCCGCCGAGCTCGACGACGCGCACCCCGGCGAGCGGCCCGGTCATGCGCTCGGGGTCGAGCCGGTCGACGTCGCGTCCGCGTACAGCGCCTCGATGGCCTCCCGGTGCTCGCGCTCGACGAGCCCGCGCTTCACCTTCATCGACGGCGTCAGCTCACCGGTGGCGATGCTCAGGTCGGCGTCGAGGATCCGCCAGCGCTTGACCTGCTCCCACCGGTTGAGCCGCCCGTTCAGCTCGGCGAAGGCGTCCGCGACGAGCCGGTCGGCGGCGGCGCTGCGGACGAGCTCGGCGTACGGGGCATCCGGCAGCCCCTGCTCCTTCGCCCACGCGACGATCGCGTCGGGGTCGAGCGTGACGAGGGCGACGCAGTACGGGTGGCCGTCGCCGAACAGCAGCACCTGGCTCGTGTACGGCAGGATCACCTTGAAGGCGGCCTCGATGCCCTCGGGCGCGATGATCTTGCCGCCCGAAGTCTTGATGAGATCCTTCAGCCGTCCGGTGATGGTGAGGTAGCCGTCGGCGTCGATCGAGGCCTGGTCGCCGGTGTGCAGCCAGCCGTCGGCGTCGAGCGCGGCCGCGGTCGCGTCGGGCAGGCCCTGGTAGCCCTCGGTGACGTGCGGGCCGCGGATGAGCAGTTCGCCGTCGTCGCCGAGGCGCACCTCCGACCCGGGCAGCGCCTGGCCGACGGTGCCGAAGCGGTTGTGGTCGGGGTGGCCGACGGCGGCGCCCGCCGAGGTCTCGGTGAGCCCGTACCCCTCGATGATCATGATCCCGGCGGCCGCGAACCACTCGGCGATCTCGCGGTTGAGCGGCGCCGATCCCGAGATGAAGAACCGCACCCGTCCGCCGAACCGCGCGCGCACCTTCCGGAGCACGAGCCGGTCGAGCACCGCGTGCGACGCCTTCAGGCCCGCGGGCACCGGGCGGCCCGCACGGCGGAGCTCCTCGACGCGCCGTCCCGTCGCGAACGCGCGGGCGAACAGCTTCGCCTTCACGCCGCCCTCGCCCTCGATGGTGGTGACGATGCGGCTGTACGCCTTCTCGAAGATGCGGGGCGCGGCGCCCATGAAGGTGGGCTGCACGACGGCGAGGTTGTCGATGATGCGGTCGACGCGCCCGTCGATCGCGGTGGTGAACCCGGCGGCGAGCTGGGTCGACAGCAGCACCTTGCCGAACGAGTGCGACATCGGCAGCCAGAGGAAGTTCAGGTCGTCCTCGCGGACGAACCCGAGCGAGGCGAGCGCCTCCCCCTCGTACACCCACGATCGGTGCAGCAGCCGCACGCCCTTCGGCCGCCCGGTCGTGCCCGACGTGTAGAGCAGCGTCGCGAGCTGGTCGGGCCGGATCGCCTCGGCGACCTCGGCGACCGCGGCCGGCCGCTCCGCGAGCAGCGCGTCGCCGAGCGCGCGCAGGTCGTCGAGCGGGATCGCGAGGTCGGCGGATGCCCCGGGCACGGCGCCGGCGATGAGGATGACCCGTTCCAGCCCCGGCAGTTCCGCGCGATGCGGGAGCACCTTGTCGAGCTGGGCGTCGTCCTCGACGAAGACGAACCGGCAGGCGGCATCCGCGAGGATGTACGCGGCGTCGTCGCCGGTCATCGTCGGGTAGACGGCGGTGGTGGCCCCGCCCGCGCTCAGCACGGCGAGGTCGGCGAGGATCCACTCGAGGCGGGTCTCGCTGACGATGCCGACCCGGTCCTCGGATGCGAGCCCGAGGGCGAGCAGCCCGGCCGCGACACGCTCGACGTCGTCGCCGACCTCCCGCCACGTGCGGGAGCGCCAGCCGCCGCCGTCCGGATGGCGGAACGCCTCTCGGCCGGCCGACCGCTCGACCCGGCGCCGGAAGTGCACGGCGACGTTCGGGGCGAGCTCGCGGTCGAGGGCGGCGGGCTGCGGGGGCAGGGGCGGTGGGGCGTCGAGCGTGTCGGACATGTCCACTCCTTCGTGGGCTGTCGGGCGGTGCGGGATGGGGTGGTGCGGGACGGGGTGGTGTGCGGGCGTGAGGTGCTGCGGTCCGGGCCGGCCGGCGCACCGTCGCGCCGGCCGACCCGCTCCGCTCAGCGCTGCTTGTAGCGCGCGGCCTGGTCGCGGCCGATGATCTCCTTCATGATCTCGGTGGTGCCGCCGTAGATCGTCTGGATCCGGGCGTCGCGGTAGGCGCGGCCGATCGGGTACTCGAGCATGAAGCCGTACCCGCCGAACAACTGCTGGCACCGGTACACGACGCGCTGCTGCAGTTCGCTGATGAACCACTTCGCCTTCGACGCCTCGACGGTGGTCAGGGTGCCGGCGTTGAACTTCAGGATCGCCTGCTCGAGGTAGGCTCGGCTCACGTCGACCTCGGTCTCGATGGACGCCAGCTCGAAGCGGGTGTTCTGGAAGTCGCCGATGGGCTTCCCGAACGCGGTGCGCTGGTACACGTACTCGAGCGTCCATTCGAGCGCGGCCTGGCACGACGCCTGCGACGCCATCGCGATGCCGAGCCGCTCGAGCGGGAGGTTCTGCATGAGGTACGCCATGCCGCCGCCCTCCTCGCCGATGAGGTTCGCGGCGGGCACGCGCACGTCGCGGAAGAACAGCTCGGCGGTGTCCTGCCCGGCGATGCCGACCTTGTCGAGCTTGCGCCCGCGCTCGAACCCGGGCATGCCGGTCTCGACGATGAACAGGCTGAAGCCGTGCGAGCCCGCCTCGGGGTCGGTGCGGGCGACGACGATCGCGAAGTCGGCCTGGATGCCGCTCGAGATGAAGGTCTTCTGCCCGTTCAGCACCCAGTCGTCGCCGTCGCGACGGGCCGAGGTGCGGATGCCCTGCAGGTCGCTGCCGGTGCCCGGCTCGGTCATCGCGATGGCCCCGATGAGCTCGGCGGCCGCGAGGCCCGGCAGGAACCGCTGCTTCTGCTCCTCGTTCGCGAGGTGCAGGAAGTACGGGGTGATGATGTCGTCCTGGAGGCCGAGCCCGACACCGAACGAGGTGGTGTTGGCGCGCGCGATCTCCTCGCTGAACACCATCCGGTACCGGCGATCGGTCATGCCCGCGCCGCCGTACTCCTCGGGGATCGCCAGGCCGACCATGCCGGCTTCGCCGGCTGCCCGCCACGCGGCGCGGTCGATCAGCCGTTCCTCCTCCCACCGGTCGTAGTGCGGCACCACCTCCCGGCGGAGGAACTCGCGCACGCTGGCCCGGTAGGCCTCGTGGTCCTCGTCATAGAAGGGAGCGGGCGGGGCGGATGCCTCGGTGCCGCGGTCCTCGGTGATGGTCATGGGATCCTCGCCTTCGTGGAGCGGGAGAGCGCATCGACGGCGCCCTCGGTGAACCGCCGTCCTGCCGGTGGGCGGACGGTGGGCATGGGGAGTCGGAGTGCGCCCGACGCGGTCGCCGGCACGACCGGCGCCTTCGGCGCGACGGCGTCGATGCGCCGGTACGGCTCGCCGAGCGCGGGCCGGGGGTCGGCGTCGCCGCGGTTGGGCCAGAACGAGAGCGCCCGCTCGGCCTGGGCGGCGATCGTGAGCGACGGGTTCACGCCGAGGTTGGCGCTGATCGCCGAGCCGTCGACCACGTGCAGGCCCTCGTAGCCGTGCACGCGCTGGTAGGGGTCGATGACCCCGTCGTCGGCGGTGGCGCCGATGACGCAGCCGCCGATGAAGTGGGCGGTCAGCGGGATGCCGAGCAGGTCGGTCGACGAGCCGCCGGCGAGCCCGCCGGTGCGGGCCGCGAGCGACCGGGCGACACGGTGCGCGATCGGGATCCAGGTCGGGTTCGGTTCGCCGATGCCCTGCTTCGTCGTCATCCGGAGGCCGAAGGGGCCGCGCTTCAGGAAGGTGGTCACGGAGTTGTCGAGCGACTGCATGACGAGCACGATCATCGACTGCTCGGCCCAGCGGCGCGGGGCGTGCATGCGCGCGGCGTTCCGCCAGCCGAGCCGGCGGTACACGCCCGCCGCGGAGCGGAGCCGGCTGCGGCCGGGCTCGGGGTCGACGAGGTGGGCGTTCAGCAGGCTGAGCAGGCTCGACCCGCGCCCGTACCGCACCGACTCGACGTGCGTGTGCGCGTCGGGGTGGAACGACGTGGTGATCGCGACCCCGGGCGTGAGGTCGACGCCCGGTTCGCTCGACCGGGCCGACAGCACCGCCTCGGAGTTCGTCCGGCTGAGCTCGCCGATGCGGGCCGACAGCCGCGGCAGCGAGGTGCGGCGGAGCCGGTGCAGCAGGTCCTGCGTGTTCAGCGCGTTCCCGGCGAACACGACCTCCCGGGCGACGAACGTGCGCCGGCGCAGCCGGTTGCCGGTGCCGCGGGTGCGCACCTCGTACCCGCCGGTCGCCGGCGGGCGCGGGCGCACGTCGACGGCGGTGGTCATCGCGTGCACCTCGACCCCGGCCGACTCGGCGAGGTGCAGGTAGTTCTTCACGAGCGTGTTCTTCGCGTCGTGCCGGCACCCGGTCATGCACGCGCCGCAGTCGAGGCATCCGTGCCGTGCCGGCCCGACGCCCCCGAAGAACGGGTCGGGCACCGCGGCGCCGGGGGTGTCGGTGAAGAGCACGCCGACGTCGGCGGGGTGCAGCGTGTCGGCCACGCCGAGCTCGGCGGCGACCTCGGCCATGAGGTCGTCGGCGCGGGTGCGGCCCGGGTAGCGCACGACGCCGAGCATGCGCTTGGCCTGGTCGTACCAGGGCGCGAGCTCGTCGCGCCAGTCGGCGAGGTGCGCCCACTGCGGGTCGGCGTAGAAGTCGTCGAGCGGTTCGTAGAGCGTGTTCGCATAGACGAGGGAGCCGCCGCCGACCCCGGCGCCCGAGACGATGAAGACGTCCTTCAGGAGGGTCATCCGCATGATCCCGAAGCAGCGCAGCCACGGCGCCCAGAGGTAGCGGCGCAGCCGCCAGCTCGTCTCGGGGAGCTCGTCGTCGGCGAACCGGCGACCCGCCTCGAGCACGGCGACGCGGTACCCCTTCTCGGCAAGGCGGAGCGCGGCGACGCTCCCGCCGAAGCCGGATCCGATCACCACGACGTCGTAGTCGCGTGTCATGGCGCCGAGCCTAGTCGCGTGTTGACACTCTGCCAATAGCGGGTTCAGACTTGCCGCGTGACCGACGCCGTCCGCCTCCGCCTCCCCCGGCCGAACGCCGTGAGCGGATCATCGCGGCCGCCCGCGACCTCTACCGCGAACGCGACTACGCCGCCGTCTCGATGGAGGAGCTCGCCGCCGCCGCGGGCGTCACGCGGGGCCTGCTCAACCACTACTTCGGCTCGAAGCGCGACCTGTTCCTCGCGGTGCTCGCGACCTCGGTGCGCCTGCCGCTGCGGGCGCTGCCCGACATGGAGGGCCGCAGCCGCGCCGAGCGCGCCGGCCTCGTCATCGACTGGATCCTCGACGGCGCGACGAGCTACGGCCAGGAGTGGGTGCGCACCTCGGGCGCCGAGGGCCTCCGCGAGGACTCCGACGTGCAGGCGATCGTCGACGCCGCCGACGACCGCGCCGCACAGCTCGTGATCGACGCGATCGGCGTCGTCGACTCGCCGCGCACGCGGGCCCGGGTCCGGGCGTGCGCGCCGCTCATCAAGGCGCTCTGCCGCGAGTGGCTGCAGCGCGGCACGATCGGCCGCGACGAGGTCGCCGCGATCGTCGTCTCCGCGCTCCTCGCCGCGGTCGACACGGATGCCCCGGCCGGCGCCGACCCCCGCGGCGAGACGGATGCCCCGCGCGAGACGGATGCCCCGAGCCGCCCCGGTGCGGTGCGATGACCTCGATCGGCATCATCGGAACCGGCTTCGGCGGTGTCGGGGTGGCCGCCGAGTTCCTGCGGCACGGCCACGAGGACGTCCGTCTCTGGGAGCGCAGCGATCGCCCCGGCGGGGTGTGGCGCGACAACACCTACCCCGGCGCCGCGTGCGACGTGCCCTCGCCGTTGTACGAGTTCTCCTGGGCGCCGAGCCGCGAGTGGACGCGCCGGTACGCCGGCCAGGCCGAGATCCTCGCCTACCTCCGCCGGGTCGCCGACGCCGAGGGCGTGACCGCCCGCACCCGCTTCGGCACGACCGTCGTCGGCGCGGACTGGTCGGAGGAGGACGCGGCGTGGACCGTGCGCTTCGCCGACGGTGGCAGCGAGCAGGTCGACGTGCTGGTGAGCGCCGTCGGCCAACTGGCCACGCCGCGGGAGCCCGACCTGCCGGGTCTCACCGAGTTCACGGCCGCCGGCGGCGAGGTCTTCCACGCCGCCAGGTGGCCCGAGGGCTTCGATCCGCGCGGCCGCCGCATCGCGGTGGTGGGCTCGGCGGCGACGGCCGTGCAGCTCGTCCCCCGGCTCGCGGAGGTCGCCGACCGGCTCGTGGTGTTCAGCCGCTCCGCGAACCACGTCCTGTTCAAGCCCGACGGCCCGCTCCCCCGCTGGTGGCGGCCCGCGCTCGGGCTCGAGCGCCGGTTCTTCTCCGGGCTCGCCGCGCAGCTCTCCCGGGCGCTCGACCCGTCCACGTCGTCGGCCAGGATCTTCCGCGGATTGACCACCTTCCAGCTCCGCCGGCAGGTCCGCGACCCCGAGCTGCGCCGGGCGCTGACGCCCGAGCACGAGCTCGGCTGCAAGCGCATCCTCTTCTCGAACGACTACTACCCGGCGCTGCAGCGGCCGAACGTGACCCTCGTGCCGCAGGCGGTCGACGCGCTCACCGCCTCGGGCGTGCGGGCGGCCGACGGCCGGGAGTTCGACGTCGATGCCGTCGTGCTCGCGACCGGGTTCGACGCGCAGGAGTTCCTCGAACGCATCGAGGTCCGCGGGCGCGACGGCCGCGTCCTCCGCGACGCCTGGGCCGAGGGCGCCCGCGCGCACCTCGGCATCTACGTGCCCGGATTCCCGAACCTGTTCCTCTGCTACGGCCCGAACACGAACCTCGGCGGCAGCTCGATCCTGCTCATGGAGGAGGCGCAGGCCCGCCACATGCGCCAGGCCCTCGACCGCCTCCGCGCCTCCGGCGCGACCACCGTCGAGCCGACCGTCGACGCCGAGGCCGCGTGGGACGCCGACATCCAGGGCCGGCTCGCCGAATCCGTCTGGGCCGGGTGCTCGAGCTGGTACCGGCACCCCGATACCGGCCGCATCACGTCGAACTGGCCCGGCGGCACGACGGCCTACGCGCGCCGCACCGCCGAACTCGACCCGGCCGACTTCGCCTGGGCCTGACCGCCGCGCGCGGGGTCGCTACCGTCCTGCGGCACGCCGCTCGACGCGCCGCCCGAACACGATCGACGCGCGCGCGAGCACGAGCTGCACCAACGGCCGATCGGATGCCCCGAGCCATCCGAGCGGCCCGTCGGCGTCGAACCGCCAGTTCGCGCGCACCGCGCGCACCTCGGCGTCGATCACGTTCACCGACACCGTCTCCCGATCGTCGAGTCGCTGCGCCGTCGGCAGCGGCAGCCGCACCCGCCACGGCCACAGGCGTCCGCCGACGACCGCATCGACCGCGGCGTCGACTCGGGCCTCGTGGCCATCGCCCCGTGCCGCGGCCGCGGGCGCGACCGGACCGATGGTCACCTCGGCGAGGAGGCGCCCCGACTCGGGATGCGACCGGCGCACCTCGGCGAGCCCCTTCGGGATGCCCCAGAGTGCCCGTCCGCCCGCGCGCGACGCCGGGCTCGTCACCCAGATCTGCGGGATCACCACGCGCAGCCGACCGCGGTGCCACGCCGGCAGGGCGACGAGCAGTTCCTCGTACGCGAGCACGCCTCCGGCCTCGTAGTGCACGAGAGCGGTGCCGACGATCGCGCGGCCGCCGAGGCGGAGGAGTCGAGCTCCCGCCGGCGCCGCGTCCGCGACGGCGCCGGGAAGCCGGTCGATCGGCACGAGCCGCACCGCCACCACGAAGTCGCCGCCGAGGTACCAGGGCTCCGGCGGATAGGCCACCCCGTCGTCGTCACGCGGCCAGATCGATGTGCGCGGCTCGCCCTCGGTCGCATCCATGGCTGCGAGCGTAGCGGTGCTGAGCAGAGCCGCGCCTCCGCGTCGAGGGGTGGCCGCGCGAGCGGTTCTCGGCGACGATGGCGGGCATGGGTGACGACACGACGGATGTGATCGACTGGCTGCTCGACGGCGACCCCGCGATCCGGTGGCAGGTCCGTCGCGACCTCCTGGACGGCCCCGATGACGAGATCGCCGCGGAGCGCGCACGGGTCGCTCGCGAGGGCTGGGGTGCGGAACTCCTCTCGCTCCAGGGTGACGACGGCACCTGGGCGGGCACCGAGTACGGGCCGAACCGCGAGCGGAACAGCACGATGTGGACGCTGCAGGTGCTCCGGAACCTCGGCATCGACCCCGCCGACCCGGCGGTCGTCACCGCGATCGACCGCGTGCGCGCGGGCGTCGCGTCGGCCGACTTCCCGGGCCTGCGCTACTTCGACGGCGAGGAGGAGGCGTGCGTCAACGGCGGCGTGCTCGCCAATGCCGCCTACTTCGGCGCCCTCGACGTCGGCCAGGACCGCATGCTCGGCCTGCTCGACGAGGGCCGGAAGGCCGACGGCGGGTGGAACTGCGACCCCTCGGAGCGGTCGTCGTTCGACTCCACGCTGTGCGTGCTCGAGGGCCTGCTGGCCTGGGAGCGCGCGGTCACGTCGCAAGGCGAAGCGGATGCCCCGCCCTCCGGGCTGCCGACGGTCGCCGAGGTCCGCGAGTGGCGCCATGCCGGCGAGGAGTTCCTGCTGGAGCGTCACCTGTTCCGGCGCCGGTCGACCGGCGAGATCGTGAAGGACCGGTACCTGAACTTCACGTTCCCGACGTACTGGTTCTACGACGTGCTGCGGGCACTCGACTACTTCCGCGACGCGGGTGCCGAGCCGGACGCCCGCCTCGCCGAGCCGCTCGACCTGCTCGCCGGCGGGCGTCGGGACGACGGCACCTGGGCCGCCGGCCGGCCGTGGCCCGGCGTCGATGCGTACGAGCTGGACGCCCCGGAGGGCGAGCCCAGCCGATGGAACACCCTCCGCGCGCTGCGCGTGCTGCACTGGGCGGGCGGCGCCGATGCCGCCCAGCTCTCCGACGGGCGCTGAGCGCCGCAACTGTCGGATCCGGTGCGTTAAATGCAGAAGAGCCGCCCCAACGGGGCGGCTCTTCTGGAAAGAA